>DASRII010000496.1:0-76731 GCA_035650075.1 Micromonosporaceae bacterium
TGACGGCGGCCAGGATGGCTCAGCGAACCGGCTGTCCCAGTTGAAGCCTGCCCGGCTGGACGACCTCGGCGTAGGTGCCGAAGCAGGCCGCGCGCCCCAGCCCGCCCACTGGGATGCGGTAGTGCCGGGCCAGGGCGGTCAGTACCGAACGGTCGGGCGGCAGTTCGGCATGCCTGAGCCCGGGAACAACGCAACGCGGGGTGGGCATGGTCACGCGAAGTACGACCTCACCTATGCGCAGCTCCTGCCCTAGCTCGGGATCTTGCGGGGCATCAACGACCAGGTTCGGGCGAAACCGCACCGCGGCTACGTCAGCACGTCCCATCCGTTGGCGCAGCAGGGAAAGCGCACCGGTGGTCACAATGTGCACGGCGCCGACCTCCATCGCGGTGACCGTCTCCTGACCCGGCAGCACACCATCCATCCACTCAGGCAGCATGCCGACCTCATCGGGCAGCCTCCGATGCAGCCTGGCGTCGGGCGGGATGTCTCGGCTCAACCGCATCGGGCGGCCCAGGTAGTCGCTGAGTGCCGCGTCGGCATCCGCAGACCCGGCGCGCACCGCTGTGCCATCCACCTCCACAATCAGCATCGGATCTGGCACGTCGTCCTGCAGTCGGGTACCGACATCGAGCAGGCGGCCCCACCGCGCTGGATGTTTGGCGCTACCCACGGTCCCATCCACGCGGTCGATGCAGGCCCAGATCCGATCGCCGCGCAGACCACCGGGCTCGACATCAACCGCCTCGAGCGCCTCACCCCGAGCACTCTTGAGCGGATAGCGCCGAAGCGCGGTAACCGTCTGCATCGCAACAACCTCGAAGATCATCGACTGCCAGACTCCGGGTCCACGTCTGCTGCCAAGAAAAACTAACGCCACGCCGAAGCGGTGCCGCGTCCCGTAAAACGGGCTCCGCACGACCATCGGCCCGGTGGCACCGGCCTACGGCCAGGAAAGGCAGAAGGTGTGGCCCGCCGGATCCGCATAGAACCCGCACGCTGTACTACCCATTGACGCAGGCGGGACGGATCCGCAACGCTGTTTCGATGCCTGCTGTGTACGCCCACAGTGACCAGTTCCGTGGGGCCCGCATCCACCTATGCGATCTTGCCGGCCTCGAGATTCGCGATTGCGAGGTCAGCGGCCTGAAGATCGTGGACTGCTCTGGGGGCGACGTCTACCTCGGTGGCGCCTTCGAACGTGTCGTTGTCAAAGACGTCGACGTGACTGCCTACGTCGAAGCCGAGCTCGACCGGCAGCATCCCACGCGGGTGCTGGCGCGTGACGCCGCGTCCTCCGTCGACTACCGGGCTGCTTGGGATGCCATCGAGACGCAATGGGAGGCGACGCTCGACCGCGCCAGGCTCCTGCCCGAGGCCAAGCTGCACGAGCAGGTCGACGGCGAGTGGTCGTTCGTCGAGACCCAACGGCACCTGCTGATGGCCGGCGATGCCTGGCTTGGTAATGCTGTGCTCGAGGAGGATGCGCCGTATCACCCGTTGGGCCTTCCTCACGGCGGGATGCCGCCCGACGCAGTGGCGAAGCTCGGGCTCACCGTCGAAGCCACCCCGAAGCTCGACGAGGTACTCGCGCCGCGGCTCGCTCGTATGGCCACGATGCGGCGTGTCGTCGACGGGCTCACCGAGGCCGAGCTCGATCGGGTGTGTGGTCGCAAGCCGGCGGACCCATATCCAGACCAGGAGTACCTCGTGCGCCGCTGCCTCAAGGTGGTGCTCAAGGAAGAGGCCGAGCATCACCGTTACGCGGTACGCGACCTCGCCGTGCTCGAGGCCGGTACCTGAACCGGGTGAAGGCGCCCGCCGAGCAGGAGCGCTGATCGGTCGGGCGACTTCCAGCCGCAGTGCTGCTGCTACTCCCGGCTCCTCAGCTCCCGTCCCTGGCAGTTGGCAGACTGCGGGTCGCCCGCTGCGGCGTCGAGGTGTTCGGCTATGCGTGGAGCTGGCCGTACCGCGACCACGACGCCTTCCGGGAGACACGTCGCGGTCGCCGGCATCTTGCAGCCCAACGATGCGTCGGTGGCACTGCACCGCCGGTTCGGCTTCACCGATATTTGCCGCACGCCGGGTTCGGGAGGGGAAACGAACCGGCGGCAAGGCCGACACCGCGTCCGGAGGTGTACCTCACTCGGGGTGTCATTCAGAGGTGCCCCCAAAAGGTTGCCGGCCGTGATGGTATGCCTGCCACCATCCCCGATTTGCGCGACATCTCGCGGTCGGGCCGCCCCCGTAGCATCGGCGAAGAGCGGTGCCCCCGGGTCATGGCACCGGCCAGTCGCTGATGGATCGGTCATCTTCTGTTCGGACGGGACGCGTTGCTGAGGAGGTACGCATGGTCGGCACGGATGTGGTCAATGTCGACCGGCGCGGGCTTGACGAGACACAGCTTCCGTCCGTCTCGTATGGGGTGACGCTGGTGGGTAAGGCCCGGGTCACCAACCCGTCGGGTGCGGGCCTCGCGCGTCACATCGCGGACGTGGCCGCGTACGGCGACTACGCGTTCCTCACGGTGTACCGGGAGCCGACGTGTGAGCGGACCGGCGCCTACGTCATCAACATCAGCGACCCGAAGGCGCCCTTCGAGGTCGAGAGCGCGTTCATCGAGACCACGGCGGGCAACTACGCCGGCGAGGGTCCGTGCGTGATCGAGATCGACAACGAGTACTTCAGTGGTGCGCTGTTCATCCACCCCAACGAAATCTATGCCAAGGCCGATGCGCCGGACCCGACCGGGCCGCGCCAGCGGGGTGGCATCAACATCTGGGACGTTTCCGACCCGGAGAATGCCCAGCTCCTCGCCGCCCACGCCGGCGACTACACGGACCCGGATGACGAGCCGGTGGACCAAGCCCTGGCGGCGTACTACACCTGCGCCTGGACGGACAGCTCCACCAGCCGCACCTACGTCAGTTTCGTCACCGACAAGCCCACCACCGACATCGTCATCATGGATATCACCGATCCCCGTAACCCGGTGATGGTCAACGCCCTCGACCTGAGGGTGGCCCCGTTCCATGTGACCGGGGACCCTTCGAGGAGCCTCATCTCGGTGTTCGGGCACGCCGTCGACGTGCGCCGGGTCGGCGACCGGTACGTCATGAACGCGACGTACTGGGACGGCGGGTACGTGCTGCTCGACGTCACCGACCCGACGCCGGGCAACGTCTCGCTGATTGCCCGAACCGAGTTCGCCGAGTTCGACGAGGAGCGGGCAAAGCGCGGGCAACAGATCTCGCCGGAGGGCAACGCCGAACATTGCGACCTCTCGCCCGACGGCGAGTACCTGGTGGGCGCCGACGAGAGCATCGAATCCTATCGCCTGCGCGGCACGATCACGTCGGGTCCGCACGCGGGCACGGAGTACATCGCGGCCTGGAGCCCGGGTACGGCATCGGTCGATGCCGACAACCCCATCTCCGGTACGCCGACCTTCGTCGGCTTCGGCTGCCCGGGCACCGTGCCGCCCGGGCACGGGATCGCGCTTGTCGAGCGGGACGCCTCGATCCTGACCGGCGGGTCGGCCGAAGGGTGCGCGTTCCAGGAGAAGCTGGAAACCATCGCCGCGGCCGGCTATGACGCGGGCATCATCTTCAACCACCAGGGGCCGGACGCTCTGCAGCAGTTCCCCACGGCGGCCAAGGGAACGATCCCGCTGATGTTCGTCAACCGCCTGACGGGTCTGCGGCTTCTCGGTGTGCCCGGCGTAACCGCGGAGACCGCTGGCACCACCCCGACACCGGCCACGCCAGCCGTCTGCGCGACGGATGTCAAGGCGGAGTTCGTCGGCTGGGGCTACCTCCGGCTGTTCAAGACGGACATCCCGGGCAGCGCCGGCACCGGCTCGGCCACCCAGATCGACACGTACGCCATCCCCGAGTCACAGGACCCGAGGTACGCCACCGGCTTCGGCGACTTCTCGGCGTCGCACGTGGCGATCGACCCCGATCGCCAGTTGGTGTACGCGACCTTCTTCGCGGGCGGGCTCCGGGTGCTCAGCTACGACAGCGACGGCCTGCGGGAGGTCGGCGCCTTCCGCGAGCCCGGCATCGACTTCTTGGGCGTCAAGATCCACAAGATCGGCGACAAGAAGTACATCCTGGTCAGTGACCGGAACTTCGGCCTCTACATCTTCGACATCTGATCACGCGCCGAACACGCGCTAAATGGCATCATCTAAATGTGGGGAGGCTAGTGTGCCCAATCCGACCATGAGGTCTACTGAACCCGAATTCGCTGCTGGCACCGAGAGACCAACCAAGGCTAATGTGGTGATCATCGGTAACGGCGCGCTCGGCCTGTTTCTCGCTAACGAGTTGATCGAGCGCCAGGTCGGATCAGTGGTGGTGGTGGGTCCCAGCCATCGCGACACGGGCGCGAGCCAGGCGGCCGGTGCGATGCTCGGCTGTTTCGGTGAGACCACAACCGAATCGCTGCGGACCGACGCCGCGCGAACAAGGTTCGAGTTCAGCCTCTCCGCGCATGACAAATGGCCCGAGACGCTGCGACGGCTCAGCGAGTTCGCGCCATCCGACCGCCCGCTGCAGACAACGACGGAATCGCACATCATATTGAATTCCGTCGGTGCCGAATTGGACACGGTGAACTTTGCCGCAATAATCGACGCCCTCGACCAGTACGACAAGCCGTGGAAGGAGTTCGATCCGAACGACATCCCCGGTTACAACCCCAGGACGGAGTCGCGGGCACTGCGTGCCATTCAGCTGCCGACGGAGGGGGCCGTGGATGGTCGCGGGGTGCTGGCGGCGCTGGAACGCCGACTACGGCATGGCGGAGCGATTCTTATCGATCAGACGGTACGGAAGCTGGTTGGCAACGATGAGGAGGTGACTGCGGTCGAGCTGGACGACGGCCATCTCATCGAGGCCGGTAATGTCGTCGTGGCCGCCGGCGTCCACAGTGAGTCGCTGGTACGAACCGTGTTCGACGTGCCTGAGCTGATGCCGACCTTTCCGGGGCTTGGCTTCGCAATGATCGCCAAGCGGACCGGGGGTGAACCGTTTACCAGCGTGGTTCGGACGCCGAATCGCGGTTTCGCCTGCGGACTGCACGTGGTGCCGCAAGGCGGTGGGCTGGAGTATTACGGCGCAACCAACCGCTTGGTGCACACCATCTCCAGTGTCACCTGGATGGCCGACGTCCGCTTCTTGGCCCAGTACTCCATGCAGCAGCTCGACGAGCGGGTAGGCAGTCACGAGGTCATGAAATGGTGCAGCGGCAACCGCCCCGTCACGCTCGATGGATTCCCGTTGGTCGGCTGGATGCCGCTGTCGGGCCTGTATCTGATGACGGGGACCTACCGCGACGGCTTCCACTGTGCGCCCCTGCTCGCCGAGCACGTCGCCAATGAACTGCAGGGAAAGTCCGGAATCATCGACTCGCTCTTCCAGCCGATGCGCAAGCCAGTGGCGACCAGGACCATCGAATCGTCGATCGATGAATATGTCAAACACAGCCTTGCCGCCTGGTTCGAGACCGGCGCACAGGCCGCGCCACAAATGACGACCTCGCATATCGCCGACTACTATCGAAACATGGCCGTGCAGGTCTATGAGCGACTCGGCGCCGACTACGCCCTGGGCCCTGACATTCTCTTGTTTGCGCAGGGGAACCTGCATGGTGCACGTCGTGTCGCGCGCTATCTGCGTACCATCAGGGGCGATGGTGGAGTGGCCCAACCGGCTGGTGCCAGCACCGGCGCCGGGGGGACGCGGTAGCCATGCGCGTTTCTCAACCATCTGTCGCGGACACCGTTCGTAGGCTCGTGGCGGAGCAGCTCAACCTGAATGGCTCCGGCCACGAAGTTCGCCCTGACGAGGACCTCTGGTGCTTGGGCATGACATCCTTGACCTGCCTGGGTTTGATGTTGTCCATCGAGGACACTTTCGGGATCGAGTTGCCGGAGGAGGCGCTCCAAGATTCGACGTTCCGTAGCATTAACACGATATCCGCGGCGGTTAATAGTTCTCGCAAGTAGGTCACACAGATCGCTGGAGAGAAGCGTATTCGCCGCAGGAGCTAGAGGTAGCAATGCCGACCCGACTTTGGTGGTTGCGCCAACAGGACTCGTCGCATGACCAGTACCACATCAACTGTGGCTGGAGATTAGCGGCAGAGTTGAAACGCGAGGCATTGCTCGCCGCCCTCGGCGGTCTGGTGCAGCGCCACGGCGGCTGTGACCGCGAAGGACATGTCGTGCGGAGCGCGATTGGGGAAGGCGGCCACACCTACGCGGCGTGGGAGTCGATGCTCCCCGATGCGATCCGCTGGTCGCTGGACGACCAACCATAGATAGGTGGAGCACATCGACAGCGAGTAGCCCGACATGCGACCGCTGAGTTTGCGCTGACGCGGGGACCAGATTGGCGAAGTATCTGAAACACGAGGGAGTTGCGGTGCAGGATTCTCGACGGTCGGCCCGGACCGCAAGTGCACGGACTTTGGTCGATCTCCTGGAGCGCCAGTTTCGCGATCGGCCGGCGACCACGGCCATCCGGACCTCGGCACGCTCGTGGACCTATGCCGAGCTCGATCGGCTGTCGGCGAGACTCGCGCGGCGGCTGGTGGCTGACGACGCCGGATCGATCATCGGTCTACTCGCGCACCGCTGCCCGGCCGCGTTGATCGGTATCGTCGCCATCCTGCGAAGCGGTGCGGCGTGTCTGCCGATGAGCCTCGACGATCCGCCACTGCGCAATCGTGGGGTGCTCGACGACATCGACTGCAGGCGAGTTCTTGCTACTGCGCCAGTCGAATGGCTACCCGACGCTCAGCTCATCGACGAAACCGGCCCGGATCTGGGCCACGACAGCCCCACCGCCGCGAAGTTGCCCTCGCCAAGGCCGCTCGACTTGGCATACGCGCTCACCACGTCAGGCTCGACGGGGCGCCCCAAGATCGTCGGCGTTCCACACGAAGGGCTCATGAACCTGATCATCGCCTCGTTCGAGGACCTCGACCTGATCAGGACTGACGACGTGTGCCTATGGACGACCGCGCTCACCGTGGACAGCACAATGCACGACTGCCTGATGCCGCTCTGTTTCGGCGCCTGTGTCGCCATAGCCGACGGCGGTGACCTGCCCACCAACCGTATTCTGCACGCCGTCCGCGCGCTTGGCGTGACCGCGCTGGAAGTCCCGGCCGCCGTGCTCGGGCCGTATGGAAGGTCACTGCTTCCTCGGCTGGCGGCTGCAGGCGTCCGGCTGGTCATCACCGGTGGGTCTCAACTCGACGGGCCGGACTTGGGCATCAACGACTCGCTGGTGGTCTACAACGCCTACGGCCCGACCGAAGCCTCGGTGGCCGCGACATGGTATCCCTGCGACCCCTCGACGCCGCGGTGGGTCCCGATTGGGCGCCCGATTCGCAACGTCCGAACCTATGTCCTCGATGAGGAGCTGAACGCCGTCCCAGCCGGTGATACCGGCCAGATGTACATCGCCGGAGCCGGTCTTGCCAGAGGCTATCTCGGCCGTCCCGGGCGCACGGCGGCCTCATTCCTCCCGGACCCGTTCGCCGAGATGCCTGGCGAACGCATGTACGCCACCGGGGACAATGTTCGACTTCAGCCGGACGGGAACTTCGTGTACGTCGGCCGAATCGACGACCAGGTCAAGATCAGCGGATACCGTGTCGAGATCGGCGAGGTGGAGCACAATCTGCGCGCCTGCCGAGGCGTGGTCGACGCGGCGGCATTGTTGCGCGAGGACACTCCGGGCGGCGCGGCCATCGTCGCCTATCTGGTTGGCGAACGGCTACCCGACGAGTTGCTTACGAGCCAACTGGGTAGCTGGTTGCCCGCACCGATGATTCCACGCTTCTACGTCTGGTTGGACGAGATGCCTCTCAACCGTTCGGGAAAGATCGATCGTAAGGCGCTCGCCAAGATTCCGCTCGTCAACCATGCCCGCCAACCTCATCTTGTCGAGGTCGGCGTAATCCGGTGAGCTGATCAACGCTTGCCTCTCCCACCGTGGAGAGGAGAGGGTCATGGTCAAGGTGTTGCGGTCGTTCGTGCGCGGGCCGCTGGACCGGATCCGGGCCGCAGAGCGTCGGGTAGCGGCGTGCTCTCGGGTCACACGCCCGCGCGAACATCTTCTGGATCGGCAGCGCTGTCGGGTCGTCTACCGCCTGATCAGAACATCGGGTAGATGGACGCGTCGTGCTTCTTCCTCTTCTTACGTCGAAAAAACCTGGCTATCGCCCGCAGAAACGCCACAGCGAAGTCACCTCCCCCCGCCCGCAGGTCGACGTCCATGCCTCATGACAGATCGAGGCTCTCGGCGAGCAGCCTCGCGACGACGTCGTGACCCTCGTCGTTGAGATGCCCGCGATCGACGAAAAGCCAGTCCGACGGATCTACCGCCGCAGTGAGCAGGGGGTTCGTGTCGACGAACGGGACGCCCTTGCGCGCGCAGGCCGCGCCGAGAGCAGCCCCATAGGCGGCTCCGGTCTCGATGCTTCCGACCTCGCCGTAGCGCTCCTCCCAGGCCCCGTACTCGGAGAACTCATCGAACTCGTCGAACAGCAGCTTCTCCTGGGGGGCCGGCTCCTTTCGAAGCCAGGTGGCCAGTGGCTGCAGAACATAGCTCACCCGGGTGCCGGTCGCGCCGGCCATCACGAGCCAGCTGTCGAGGTGCCGCATCGTCAGGTCGACGGCGGCCTCGACCATGGTCGTCGGCGGCGGGGTCGGGGTTGGGGTCGGGTCCGGCGACTGTTTCGGCCCGGTCCGCCACCGCGGACCCTTGACCGGCTTCGCGTACCGCTTCCGCAGTTCCTGCATCTTCTCGTAATACTCGTTGCAGAAGAAGAACGGGCCCTGTCCCAGGAGCTCCAAACCAGTGAGCTGCGCCATGACGAGGTTGTTGAAGCCGCTGAAGATGACGATCTCCTCGACCGGCGGAAGCAGGTGCCGGTAGAGCATGAACAGCATCAGCTCTTGGGTGGAGTTGAAGTACGGGGCGCCGAAGTTGAGCCAGGGCCGCGCCGGCGCGTGTTTCATCCAGAGCCGGGAGGGGAGCGTGGTCGCGTCACTCGTGGCGCCGTAGCTCAGAGCCCCCGAACCTCCCACGAGCAGGCGCACCGGCCCGTCGAGCTGGTCCCCTCCTACCGACGCCTGGCCGGTCGGACCGTGGGACATCCGAAATCCGAACTGGTCGGTGTTGATAACGGCTGATCGGAAATTCGGCCGGTTGAAGTACATGAGATAGGGGACGTAGTTCGTTTCCCCGCGGTCCAGGAAATCGAGATAGTCGGAGGTCTGGGGCGTCAACAGCTTGCTCGGCCGTACCACGATGGTCTTCTCCTTCGCTCGTCACCGTTCAACGCGACGTCGGCTTCGCACAGCGGGGGGAATGGTGCACGGCAGTGCGGCAAGAACCGGCCGGACCTCCTGCCAAGAAAACTAGCGCCGTGCCATTGGAGGGCCGTGTCCCGTAAAAACGGCCCCGCCCCGCGCCGGCTGTCGCGGCACTCCTCGACGAGGGGTTTGCCTACGCCCGGCTCGATGGTCCGCGAAGCGCGCCGGCCGCCGCGTCGCCGGTTCACGTGACTGCGCTGGGACAGCCGGCGCTACGTACGGTCGATTGCGTTCACGAGCGACGAGCGGCATTCACCCGGGTCGAACCGCCTCACGGATCGGGCCCGTTGACGGCAGCCGGCAGGCGTGCCCGGCTACGTCGAAGAGTACTCAGGAAGGGTGATGGTGAAATGATCGAGCGCGAGCCCCGACGGTTGTGGCGCAACAGCCCGGCCGACGCCATCATGCTCGGGCTCAGCATCGCGCAGTTCGCCGGGACGATCGCGTTGGCCGCGCTGACGCCGGACGGGCTGTGGCCGCGGCTCGGCTCGGCGATCCTGGTCACCGCCATGATCACGTACTCGGTGCTCATAGTCAACCACATGTTCGTGCACCAGCCCTGGTTCGCCGACGACCGGCTGAACGCGGCCGTGTCGTTGGTGATCTCGGCGAACATCGCGCAGTCGGCGCAGGTGTACCACCTGAGCCACGTCCGCAACCACCACCGGTACAACAACGACCGCAAGCGCAACGGGATCACCGCCGATCTCAGCTCCACCTACCGGTACAGCCGGGACGACGAGCAAGCCCCGCTCTGGCGGTACCTGGCCTACAGCCTCGCCGCCTCGATCCAGGAGTTCGCGGGCACCTGGGCGTCCCTGCGCCGGTTGTGCGGCGTCGGCCCCCGGGAGACCACGCTGCGAGGGCTGGCCTCCCGGCACCCGGGCCGGCGCGCGGCCGAGTTCGCCCAGATCCGCTACGACCGCCTGGCACAGCTGACTTTCACCGTGCTGCTCGCCGTCCTCTCTTGGCAGTGGGTACTGCTGTGCTACCTGCCGTCGGTGGCAATCGCATTCACCTTGGTCAACGTCCAGAACTACTACCGACACTTCGGCGCGGAGCCGGACAGCCGGTACGCGAACTCCGTGAGCTACTACGGCCGGCTGTACAACTTGCTGACCTTCAACGACGGATACCACCAGGAGCACCATCTGCGCCCCACGACGCACTGGACCCGGCTTCCCGAGGTCGCGGCGCAGTATCAGCAGCGGCTCGACGAGGCCGGTCGTGTCGTGTCCCCGGTGCCACCCCTGGTCGGCTTCCTGGACACCGGTCGCATTGGTCGCATTGCCGAGCGCTCCTCAGCGACCCGCCCCACCCGGATGAGCCGGGCAGACGTCGAGGAGGGAGCGGTACGTGAGGAATCTCGGCACGCCGGATGAGCCGTACGACGTGATCGGGCTGGGCTTCGGGCCGTCGAACATCGCGCTCGCGATCGCCGCCCAGGAGATCGCGCCGGATCGCAGCTGCCTGTTCCTGGAGCGCTCGCCGGACACGCGGTGGCACGAGGGCATGCTGATCGACGGCGCGCGGATGCAGATCTCGTTCCTCAAGGACCTGGTGTCCCTGCGGAACCTCGCCAGCCCGTTCACCTTCCTCCAGTACGAGAAGGCCAAGGGGCGGCTGGAGAAGTTTGTGAACCTGGCCGAGTTCCGGCCGACCCGGCTGGAGTTCCAGGACTACCTGCGGTGGGTCGCCGGACAGTTCGCCGGCATGGTGCGCTACCGCTCCGCGGTCAGCGCGGTGACGCCGGTTCGCGACGAGGACGGCGTACTGTCGCTGTTCCGGGTGACCGCGACCGACACCGCGGACGGTGAGGTCGTCGAGTACTACGCCCGCAACGTGGTGCACGCGCTCGGCGGCGTGCCCCGCGTGCCGGACGCGGTGACGCTCGGCCCGATCGTGGTGCACTCCAGCTTCTTCCTGTCCACGTTCCCCGGGACGTTCACCGACCACGACCGGGAGTGGGAGTTCGCGGTCGCCGGTGACGGGCAGAGCGCCGGCGAGATCACCCACTACCTGCTGGACCGGTACCGCAACGCCCGCGTCCACCTGGTCCTGCCCGGGTACTCGCTGCGCGCCACCGACAACAACCCGTTCGCGAACGAGCAGTTCTTCGAGGCCAACGCCGACGACTTCTACTCCCGGAACGAGGCGAACCGGCGTGACTACGCCGCCAGCCTTCGGACCACCAACTACGGCGTGGTGGAGGCGGGTTTTCTCGACGACCTGTACCGGCTGATCTACGCCGACGAGGTCCGCGGCCGTACCCGGCTCGTGGTGCACGACGGCTCCCGGCTGACCCGGGCCGGGACCAACGGCACGGGCATCCGGATCGGGGTCGACAGCCGCTTCGGCGGCGGGTCCCACATGCTCTGTGTCGACGGCCTGGTGTTGGCCACCGGGTACCGGCGCGAACTGGACCCGGTGATGTACCGCGACGTCCTGCCCTACCTGGACACCGACGGCAACGGCCGGCCGGTGGTCTCCCGGGACCACCGGGTGCGTACCACCGAGGAGCTGACCTGCGGCCTGTACGTGCAGGGCTTCGCCGAGGCGACGCACGGGCTCGGCGACACGCTGCTGTCGCTGCTGCCCTTCCGGTCCAAGCAGATCATCACGGCCATCGCCAAGGACGGTGGGTCGCTGGCCCGCGCGTTCCCGGCGCGGCACGACGCCGGGCCGGACGCCGCGACGCTGGTGGCGCTGATCGATCGGTGCGGCTCCGGCACGCTGGTGAGCGCCGGTCCGGGGGAGTTCCCGGTCGCCACCCGGCTGCCGCTGGTGCTGGATCGCGACCGGGGTCACCACGGCGTCCTGTTCGGCCTGCTCGACCGGACCGATCCGCAGCTACCGCTGCTGGACGGCGGCAAGGTGCTGGCGGTGTTCCAGCCGGACGCGGCGCCGCCCGGTGAGCCGTCAAACGGGCACTCGATGTCGATCGACGTCCGCGGGTGTGCCCGGCTGGTGACCGACTCCGACCGGCTCGTAGCACATCTGGCTCGGCTCGACCCAGCGGATTCCCGGCCGGCCGCACGCGCCGTCGGCTCGGTCGGGGTCGAGATCGAGATCGAGGCGCTGTCCGGCCGGTTCCCCCTGTCACCGGAGCTGCACGCAGTCCGGACCGAGAGCGAGAGGCAGTCATGATCGACACCGACGAGATGTACGTGATCGTGCGCAACGACGAGGAGCAGTACTCGATCTGGCGGTCGGGCCGACCGGTACCGGCCGGGTGGGAGCCGGTTGGCGAGCCGGCGTCCCGGGAGGACTGTCTAGCGCGCATCGGCGAGCTGTGGACGGACATGCGCCCGGCCAGCCTGCGGGCCGCCATGAGCGCCTCCGCTGAGGAGCAAAGGACGCACAGCGGCTGAGCCAGAGGACGCGACCGGGTTTCCAGTCAGCGGCTCATTTCCACTGAGCAGCAATGACGACAGCGAATGATGGGAAGGTGCGATGGCGGATCAGAAAACGGCCGCGCGGCCCAACCTCCTGCGCGGGTCGCGCACGTTGCTGCTCGCCGCCTTCCGCACCCATCCGGGTCCAATGAGCTTGGGACTGGCCGCCGCGATGCTTTACGGAGCGGGTCTGGTCGTCTGGTCCGTCGCGCTCGGCGAGCTGGTCAGCCACGTGGTGATACCGAGGTTCGACGCCGGCCAGGCGGCCACCGGCACCGCCCTCGCCGTGGTCCTGGTCGTGCTCGCGATCGGCGTGGTCAGGGGCACGGCAGGGCTGATCCTGCGATGCACCACCACCGCGACCCGGGCCCGGTTCGACGCCAGCCTGCGGGAGGCCGTGGTCGAGCGGTACGACGCGCTGCCGATGGCCTACCACCGGACCCACCCGACCGGCGAGAAGCTGGCGCACGTCACCACCGACCCGGAGGCGGCCGCGGACCTGCCGGCCCGAATGCCGCAGGTACTCGGCATGTTCCTGATGTTCCTGGTCGCCGCCGGCTGGATGCTGGCGGTGGACCCGATCCTGGCAGTGATCGGCGTTGCCACGATCCCGGCGCTGTTGCTAGTCAACTTCGCGTACCAGAAACAGACCGGAGGGCCTGCCGCGGAGGCCCAGCAGCGGCTGGGGCGGGTGACCGCAGTCGCCCACGAGAGCTTCGACGGCGCGTTCCTGGTGAAGACGCTCGGCCGGGACCGCGCCGAGCGGGATCGGTTCGCCGCCGAATCGGTCCGGCTCCGCGATGCGAAGATCAAGCTGTCCGTTCGGGAATGGCTGATGGACACGCTGGTCGATCTGATCCCGACCGCCGCGTCGCTGGTCATACTGGTGGTCGGGGCGTGGCGGGTGAACAGCGGCGCGATCACGGTCGGCCCCCTGGTCAGCTTCGTCAACCTGTTCGCCCTGCTGGCGGTGCCGCTGAGCTATATCGGCAACGTGCTGGCCCACGTGCCACACGTGCTGGCCGGGTACAGCCGGGTCCAGAAGGTGCTCGGCGAGACGCCACCGCCGGCTGTGGTGGATCCGCAGCCGCTGCCGGACGGTCCGCTCGACCTGCGTGTCCGCGGTCTCGGCTTCGCCTACCCGGACGGCCCGCCAGTGCTGTCCGACGTGAGCTTCGACGTCCCGGCCGGCGCGACAGTCGCGATAGCCGGCAGCACCGGGTCGGGCAAGAGCACACTGCTGCTGGCGCTGGCCGGCCTGCTGCCCCCGACCAGCGGCACGGTACTGCTGAACGGGGTCGACCTGTACCGGGTCGCCGCCGCCGACCGGGCGGCGGCCTGCGCGGCGGTCTTCCAGGAGCCGTTCCTGTTCGCCGGCACGTTGGCCGAGAATCTTCTGCTCGATTTCGACTCCACCGGCGCGAACGCCGACCGGGAGCGGCTGGACGAGGCGCTCCGCCTGGCCCGGGCCACCCCCCTGGTGCAGGAGCAGCCGGACGGGCTGGCGACCCGGGTCGGCGAGCGCGGGGTGACGCTCTCCGGCGGTGAACGACAACGCATCGCGCTGGCCCGGGCGCTGGTCCGCCGGCCACGGCTGCTCCTGCTGGACGAGGCGACGTCAGCCGTTGACGCCACCACCCGGCAGGAGATCATGAGCGGCCTCGCGACGAGCCTGCCGTCCACCACCACGATCGTCGTCACCAGCAGCGCTGCGACGCTGGCCCTCGCCGACGCGGTCGTCTACCTCGACTGCGGCCGGGTGGCCGGCGTCGGCACCCACGCGGACCTGCTGGGGATCGACGGCTACGACCGGCTGATCCGGGCCTACGAGCGAGAGCGGGTGTCGGCATGAGTGCGGTTCCGGCCGACCCCGACAGTGTGACCGGATCGACGCTCGCGGTGCTTCGCCGCGGCCTCACCTCCATCCCGGAGATCCGCGACGGCCTGGCCCTGACGCTCGTCCTCGCTCTGGTCGGCGGGTTCGGCCGGCTGGCCATACCGGTCCTCATCCAGCAGCTCATCGACCGGGGACTCAGCGCCGGACACATCGACGCTGGCCAACTGGTTCGCCTGGGCGCGCTGGCGGCGGTGGCGGTGGTAGGCACCGCCCTGATCAACTGGGTGAGCCTGGTGCGCCTCGCGGTCGCCAGCGAGCGCGCGCTGTGCGGGCTGCGGGTCCGCGCCTTCGGCCACGTACACCGGCTCAGCGTGGCGTACCACTCGGCCGAGGCGCGCGGGAAGCTGGTGTCCCGGGTGACCTCCGACGTCGAGACCCTCAGCCAGTTCCTGCAGTGGGGCGGCGTCGCCTGGGTGGTGAACGGCGCCGCCATGCTGGCTGCCCTCGCCGGCATGGCGTTCTACGACGTCTGGCTGATGCTGGTCACGGTTGCGCTGACTGTGCCACTGGTCGTCCTCATCTACGTGCTGACCAGGCGCCTCGGCGCCGCGCATTCCGCCGTCCGGGGCCGCGTCGCCGATCTGCTCACGGTGATCTCGGAGACGATCCAAGGCGCGGCCGTCATCCGCGCCTACGGCATCACGACGCCGAGCCTGCGGCGGACCACGGCGACCATCCACCGGTGGCGGGACACGAAAGCCCGCGCCGGTTATCTGGGCAGCGTGATGTTCTCCCTCGCCGAGCTGTTCTTCGCGATCGTGATGGTCGGCGTCGTCGCAGTGGGCCTGGCGATCGGCCCGTCGAGCGGGCACACCGCCGGCGAGCTGGTCGCGTTCCTCCTGCTGGTGACCCTGTTCCTGGGGCCGGTCGGGCAGTTCACCCAGGTCATCGACTTCACGCAGAATGCCGTCGCGGGCTGGCGACGGGTGCTGGCGCTGCTGGACATAGTCGAGGACGTCGCCGAGCCGGTCGACGGCCGGCAGCTGCCGGCCAGCCCGCCGGCGGTGGTCGTGCGGAATGTCACCTTCGGCTACCCGGACGCCGGCACGACCCTGACCGACGTGTCGTTCGAGGTGCCGGCCGGTCGCCAGGTCGTGCTTGTCGGCGCCACCGGATCGGGCAAGACGACGCTGACGAAGCTGATCGCCCGGCTGGCCGATCCCGACCGGGGCCGCATCCTGATCGGCGGCGTGGACGTGCGGGAGATCGCGACCGAGTCGCTGCGCTCGCGCGTGGTGGTCGTGCCGCAGGAACCGTTCCTTTTCGACACGACGGTCGAGGAAAACGTCCGGTACGGGCGGCCGTCCGCCACCCGTACCGACATCGAGCACGCCTTCCACGAGCTGGGCGCGGCAGCGTTCCTCGGCACCCTGCCGCGCGGCCTGGACACCCCGGTCGGGCAGCGGGGCGAGAGCCTGTCCGCGGGCGAGCGGCAGCTGGTCGCGCTGGCCCGCGCGCACCTGGCCAACCCGGCCTGCCTGATCCTCGACGAGGCGACCTCGGCCGTGGACCCGCGGATCGAGCTGACGCTCATCGAGGCGTTGCGCCGGCTCACCGCGGGCCGCACGTCGGTGACCGTCGCGCACCGGCTGGCCGCCGCCGAACGGGCCGACGAGGTGATCGTGCTCGACGGCGGCCGGCTGGTGGAACGCGGCCGGCACGACGAGCTGGTCGCTGCGGGCGGCGTCTACGCCGGCCTGTACCACAGCTGGCGGCAAGCCACGGTCGACTGCGCGGTCGCCTGATTTCTTTGAACACAGATTTGGAGGTTGGCGATCGATGTCCGATCTTTGCGTACATCAGTTGATCGAGGCTCAGGCGGCGCGCACTCCGGACGCGGTGGCGGTCATCTCCGGTGACGGTGTCCTGAGCTACCGCCAGCTCGACGACCGGGCCCGTGAGCTGGCCGGCCGGCTCGCCGCGCGCGGCGTACGGCCCGAGGTCCGGGTCGGGGTCGCCGTCGAACAGTCCGCGCGCTGGCTGGTGACGATGCTGGCGGTGTGGAAGGCCGGTGGCGTCTACGTTCCGCTCGACGCCGCGCTGCCCGCCCAACTGGTGGCCGGGATGCTGGCCGACGCCGAGGTGGAGCTCGTAGTCCGCAGTGGACCGGAGCGGGAGTTCGACGGTACCGGGTTCTCGGTGGTCGACCTGGCCGACCTGACCGGCCCGGCCGACCTGCTGCCGAGCCCGGACGTGACCGGCGGGGCGGCGCCGGCGTTGTGGCCCGGCAACCTCGCGTACTGCATATTCACCTCCGGCTCGACCGGCCGGCCGAAGCCCGTCGGGGTCTCACATGCCAGCCTGGTCGGGCACGCCACGGCGATCCGGGCGGAGCTGGGCCTGCGCCCGACCGATCGGTTCGTCCAGTTCACCTCGATGCACATCGACAGCTCGCTGGAGGAGACACTGCCGGCGTTGCTGGCCGGCGCGGCGGTCATCCTGCCGGACACACCCCGTCCGACAAGCGTGGAGCTGACCGAGCTGATGGCGGCCCGCGGGGGCACCATGGTGAGCCTTCCGAGCAACTACTGGCACCAGTGGGCGGACGACCTCGTCGCCGGGATCGTGTCGCTGCCCGAGCGCCTGCGTACGGTGTTCATCGGCGGCGACAAGCTGCGGATGGACAAGCTCGAGGCCTGGCTGGACGTCGTCGGCCCGCGACCGGTGGACTTCGTCGCCGACTACGGGCCCACCGAGACCACGATCAGCTGCACGACGTACCGGCCGGACCCGGCGAACCTGCCCGAGATCGGACTCGTGCCGATCGGGCGACCGCTGCCCGGGGTGACCGTGCACCTGCTCGACGACGAGCTGGCGCCGGTGGCCGACGGCGAACCGGGGGACGTGTGGATCGCCGGCTTCGGGCTGGCCCGCGGCTATCTGGGCGCGCCGTCCACCACCGCCGACCGGTTCTGGCCGGACCCGTTCGGTCCGCCCGGCACGCGGATGTACCGGACCGGTGACCGGGCCAGCCGGCTGCCGGACGGGAACATCCAGTTCCTCGGCCGGTCCGACCGCCAGGTCAAGATCCGTGGATTCCGGGTCGAGCCCGGCCAGGTGGAGAACGCGGTGCGGGCCTGCGCCGGCGTGCGCGACGCCGTCGTGGTCGCGGCCGACGACCCGGTCTCCGGTGCTCGCCTGCTCGCGTACGTCGAGGGGGAGCACACCGAAGCCGCGGACGCCGCGCTGCGTACCGAGCTGGCCGGTCGACTGCCCGCCGTCATGCTCCCGCACGCCATCATCTGGCTGGACCGGATACCGCGGTCCCCGCTGAACGGTAAGGCGTTGCCGTCCGAGCTGCCGCCACCACCCGCCCCGGCAGGCGCCGACGAGCCCGACGTGGCCACGTCCTCCGGTGTGGAAGGCGTCATCGCGCGACTCGTAGCCGACGTGCTGGGCCGGCCGGCCGGTGCCGACGAGGACTTCTTCGCGGCCGGCGGTGATTCCCTGCGCGGGCTGCAACTGCTCAGCGGCATCGTCCGGGCCACCGGCGCGGCTCTGACGTTCAACCAGCTGCGCTCCGCGCCGACCGTGACCGCCCTCACCGCGCTGGTCAAGGGGACCCGCCGGCGAGACACCGGCGGCGGAGTCGTCGCGGCGGCCGGCGAGCACGACGAGTGGCGGCCGGCCTCGCGCGGCCAGGCCGCGCTGTGGTACCTAGACCGGCTGCAGCAGGGTGCCGCGACCTACGCCGTACCCCTTGGATACTGGATTTCCGGACCGCTCGACCTCGAGCGGATGGATGCCGCGCTCACTGCGCTGGTGGAGCGGCACGAGGCGTTGCGGACCACCCTCGCGGAACGGGACGGCCGCGTCTGGTCCCGGCTCGAGCCGCCGGCGCCGGTCCGTACCGAGGTGACGACCGTCGCCGACCGCGCGGCCGCGACGCGCTTTGCCGAGGCCGAGGCGGCCCGGCCGTTCGACCTGTCCGCCGGCCCGCTGGTGCGGTCCTCCTGCTACCGGGTCGACGACGAGCAGCACCTGTGGCTGCTCGATGTGCACCACAGCGCCTTCGACGCGTGGTCGCTGGGGGTGTTCTGGCGGGAGTTCGCCGCGCTGTACCAGGGCCGCCCGCTGCCGGCGCCGTCCGTGCGGTTCGCCGACTACGTGGCCTGGCAGGAGCGCTGGCTGAGCTCGGAGGAGGCGGCCGCACAGCGCCGGTACTGGGCGGAGCAGCTCGACGGCGACGCGCCGGTGCTGGAACTCGGTCGGCCGACCGGGGCGGAGGGGCAGGCCGGGTTCTCGATACCGCTCGAGCTTGCCGGCGTCGGCCTGGCCGAGGTGGAGCGGGTGGCCCGCGCTTGTGGATCTACTCGGTTCGGCGTGTTGCTGGCTGGCTTCCTCGGCACGCTGCACCGGATGACCGGTGGCGCCGACGACGTGGTGGTCGGGGTCCCGATGGCGGGCCGGGCCCAGCCGGGGACCGAGGATCTGATCGGGTACCTGGTCAACACCGTGCCGCTGCGGATGCGGTTCACCCCCGGCATGCGTTTCCGGGAGCTGGTGGAGCGCACCGACGCGGCACTGGCCGAGGCACTGTCCCGGCAGGACCTGCCGTTCGCGGAGATGGTCGGCGGCGTTTCGCAAGGTGGGGACGCCGCCGAGAACCCCGTCTTCCAGACCATGTTCGTCTTCCAGTCGACCCCGGTGGACGGCGGCGGTGAAATCGATGGCTTGGAGATCACCGAGCAGCTGGTCCACTCCGGTACCGCCAAGGTGGCGCTGACCTGCTCGCTGCGGCTGGAGGCCGGGACGCTCGTCGGCGAGGTGGAGTACGCCACCCGCCAGTTTGACCGCCCGTCCGCTGGCCGCTGGCAGGACGCCTTGGTGATTCTCCTCGAATCGGCGCTGGCGGACCCGTCGGCCCGGCTGGCCGAGCTGCCGCTACTTCCAGCCGCATCGGTCACCGCCCAGCTGGCCGCGATCAACGCCGGCCACGAGGACCGCGGCGCCGCCGGGACACTCCTGCACGATGGTTTCCACGCCGCGCTGGCCCGCGACCCGGCCGCGGTGGCCGTGCAGGCGTGGACGAGTTCGGTCAGCTACGCCGAACTGGACGCCCGCGCCGAGGCGGTGGCGACCGCGCTGGCGGCCGCTGGCATCGGGCCGGAGTCCCTGGTCGGGGTGTGCGTCCCGCGCTCGGTGGAGTCGATCTCGGCGCTTCTCGGGGTGCTCCGAACGGGTGCCGGCTTCGTACCGCTGGATGCCGGCTACCCGGCCGAGCGCCTCCGCTGGATAGCCGCCGACTGCGAGATGGTGGCGGTGATCGCCGCCGGGCCGCCACCGGCTGGGCTGGAGGGCCTGCCGATGGTCGACCCGGCCGCGCTTCGTCCGGCGTCACGTCCGGCGGGCGTCGAAGAGGGCCGCGCTGCCGTCCGGATCCACCCGCGGAACACGGCCTTCGTCTACTACACGTCGGGATCCACGGGCCGGCCCAAGGGCGTCGTCATCGACCACGGCTGCGCGGCGTCCCGGGTGGAGTGGATCGCCCGGCGGTACGAGCTCGGGCCCGGCCGGCAGGTGGTGCACAAGACGCCGTTGATCTTCGACGTCGCGATCTGGGAGATTTTCGCTACGCTCGCCGCCGGCGCCACAGTCGAGCTGGCCGAGGCGGGCTCGGAGACGGACGTGCCGTACCTGGCCGAGCTGCTCGCCGAGCCGGGCACGGTGCTGGCCCACTTCGTACCGTCGATGCTGGACATGTACCTGGCCACGGTTCCTGATACCAAGTACCCGGACCTCCGCTGCGTGCAGACGTCCGGCGAGGCGGTGCCGGCAGCGCTCCTGGAGCGGTTCGCCACCCGCTTCGACGTCGATCTGCACAACGCGTACGGCCAGACGGAGACCTCGGAGGTCGCGCTCTGGACCGGGCGCGCCTGGCCGGCCGGCGGCGGCGTCCCGATGGGCCGGGCGGTCAACGGCTACCGGCTGTACGTGCTGGACGAGGCGCTGCGGCCGGTGCCGCCGGGCGTGGTCGGCGAGCTGTACGTCGCCGGCGTGAACGGCCTGGCCCGCGGCTACCTGGGCCAGCCGGAGCTGACGGCGCAGCGGTTCCTGCCGCATCCCTACCCGGTGGTGCCGGGGGAGCGGCTGTACCGTACCGGCGACCTCGCCAGCCTGGACGACGACGGCCTGCTGCACTACGCCGGCCGGGCGGACAACCAGGCCAAGGTCAGGGGCGTGCGGGTGGAGCCCGGCGAGATCGAGGCGGTGCTGGACAGCCACCCGGCGGTCGAGCGGGCGGTCGTGGCGATCCGGCAGGACGAGCCTGGCGTCAAGGAGATCGTGGCCTACCTGGTCGGCCCGGACGCGTTCATCCCCGAGGTGGCTGAGTACCTGGCCGGGTACTTGTCCCAGTACCTGCTGCCGGCGGTGTACGTGAAGCTGGATGCCCTGCCACTGACCCCGTCCGGCAAGCTGGACCGGCGGGCGCTGCCCGTTCCAACCATCCGGGACCGGGAGGCCCGTACCAGTGTCTCGGAGGTCCTCTCGCTGATCGAGGCGGACGTCGCCGAGGTGTGGTGCGACCTGCTGCAGGTCAACCAGCTCGGTCGCAACCAGAACTTCTTCTCGGTCGGCGGTACCTCGCTATCGGCATTGCAGATGCTGCACCGGATCAAGACCCGGTTCGGGGTGGCGATCACCGTCCGGCAGTTCTTCAACGCGCCGACGATCGCGGGCGTGGCCGCGTACCTGGAGACGGCGCTGGCCGCCGAGGTGGCCACGCTGTCCGACGACGACGTCGCCGAGCGGCTCGGCGACCCGGAAGGGGCAAGCCGATGACCACTTTGGACACAAACAAGCAGCGACTGCTCATGAAGTTGCTGCGCGAGCGGGGCACCGTGGTCGAAGCCCCGCGCATCCCCCCGGTGCCGCCGGGCACCGCCGTGCCGCTCAACTCGCCGCAGGCGCGAATCTGGTTCTCCTGCCGGCAGTACCCGGACAGCAGCGCGTACAGCATACCGGACCTGCGGATCATGGAGCGGGCGCTGGACTTTGCGACTTTGCGCGCCGCCACGGCGGAGCTGATGGCCCGGCACGACATCCTGCGGGTGCGGATGTTCGAGCGCGACGGTGCGCCGATGCAGCAGGACTGCGGCCCGATCGAGCCACCGGTGACCTGGCACGACCTGCGGCACCTGCCGGCGGACGAGGCGGCGGCACTGGCCACCGAGATCAGCAACCGGGCCGTCCAGCGCCCGATCCCGCTCGACGAGCCGTGCTTCTTCACGATCATCGGATTCGCGCTGCCCGGCGAGCGCACCATGGTGGCGGCCAACTTCCACCACCTGGTCGCCGACGGGCTGTCCCGGCAGCACGTCGTCCGGGAGCTGGACGCGTTGCTGGCCGGCCGGCCACTCGACCCGCCCGCGCCGGTTGGCTTCCTCGACTACGTGGCCTGGGAACGCGAGAACACCGACGAGGCGAGGGTCCAGCGCGACCTGTCCTACTGGACCGACAAGTTGGCCGGTCACCTGCCGGTACTGGACCTGCCGAGGGACCATCCCCGGCCGGCCCGAGTCAGCCGGGCCGGATACACCGTGCCGGTCACGATTCCCGGTTCGCTGCTGACGCGGCTGCAGCGGCTGGCGGCAGAAGACGGAGTCACCCTGTTCGTTGTCGTCCTGGCCGCGTACAAGCTGTTCCTGGCCCGGATGGCGGGGCAGCGGGACATCCTCGTCGGTGTCCCGCTGGCCGGCCGGGACGAGGAGGTCGCCGAGTCGATCGTGGGCTGCTTCGTGAGGTCGGTGCCACTGCGCACCGACCTGTCCGGCGACCCGACGTTCCGCGAGGTCGTCCGCCGGGTGCACGAGGCCTTCCTGGAGGCCCACGACCATCAGGCCGTGCCGTACGACCGCGTGGTGGCCGAACTGGGGCTGCCCCGGCTGTCCGGGGTGCACCAGGTGTTCCAGACCATGATCACTCTGCAGCAGCCGGGCGGCGGCGCGGGCACGGCGGCCGAGCTGACTGTGCAGCTGAATACGAACTCCGTGATGTGGGACCTGGCCCTGAGCCTGTACCCGGACGGCGACGCGCTCGGCGGCATCATGATCTACTCTGCCGACCTGTTCGACCGGGGGACCGCGCTCCGGTTCGCAGGTGTCCTCGAGCGTCTGCTAGCCGCGGCCGCCGAGCGGCCGGACGCGCGAGCGTTCGAGCTGCCGTTGCTGGCGCAGGCAGAGCGGGACCGCGTTCTGCACGGGCTCAACCGGGACGTGCGGCCGGACGTCCCGTACCGCACGCTGGCGCAGCCGTTCGAGGAGCAGGTCCGGCTCGCCCCGGACGCGATCGCGGTGTGCGGTGACGATGGCCAGGTCAGCTATGCCGAGCTGAACGCCCGGGCCAACCGGCTGGCGTGGTTCCTGCGCGACACCGGGGTCCGTCGGGGCACCGTCGTGGCGCTGTGCCTCTCCCGTGGCGTCGACCAGACGGTCGCGCTGGTCGCCGCGGCGAAGCTCGGTGCTCCATACGTACCGCTCGACCCGGAGGACGACCGGCTCGCGGCGATGCTGGACGACGCCGCCCCGGCCGTGGTACTCACCGACCGGGCGACGTCGGGCCGGGTGCCGGCCGGATCGTGGCAGGTGCTCTCGTTCGCGGAGTCCGGCCGGTGGGCCGGCGCGTCAGCGGACGACCTGCCGGTCGAGGGAACCGGGTACGACCTGGTTCACCTGCGCTACGCGGCGGGCACCACCGACCGACCGGCCGCGGTCGCGTACCCGGTCGAGGGGGCGCTGGCCGATGTCGAGCAACTGCAGCGCGACCATCCCCTCGGTCCCGGCGACGTCGCACTTCTGGAAGCGCCCGACGGCTGCTTCTGGCCGCTGTCCAAGGGCGCCACGGTCGCGATCTGCCCGCCGGAAGTGCACCACGACCCGCTGCGGCTGCCGGAGTACGTCGACACGTACGGCGTCACGACCCTGTCGGTCACGCCGTCGATGGAGCCGGACGTGGCCGGGTTCCCGGGCGACCTCGTCACCGGCTACGGGCTGGCCGAGACTGGCCGGGTCACCGAGAACGGCCGGCCCGCGGCCCACCGCGCCCTGTACGTACTGGACGAGGCGCTGGCGCCGGTGCCGATCGGGGTGGCCGGCGAGCTGTACGTCGGCGGCGAGATCGGCCTGGCCCGCGGGTACCACCGGCGGCCGGCGCTGACCGCGCACCGGTTCGTGGCCGACCCGTTCGGTGCCCCCGGCGCCCGCATGTTCCGCACCGGCGAGCTCTGCCGGTACCGGGAGGACGGCGTCCTGGAGCACCTCGGCCCGATCGACCGGCAGGTCCGGATCCACGGCCTGCGTATCGAGCCGGCCGAGATCGAGGCGGCCTTCACCGCCCAGGACGGCGTGTGGCGGGCTGTCGTCACCGCGGCGCCGGAGGGCGGCCTCGCCGCCTTCGTGGTGCCGGACGGCGATCGGGAACTGTCCGGCCCGGGGCTTGTCGACGGCGCCGCTCAGTGGGTGCCGGACTACCTGATGCCGGCCACCGTCACGGTGGTGGAGGAGATCCCCCGGACGGGCAGCGGCGAGATCGACGTGGCCGCGCTGCTCGACCTGCGGGACCCCGACGCGGACGCCGGCGAGGCCGACGGCACCGCCGCACCCGAGACCGAGCTGGAGGCGCGGCTGGCCGGGATATTCTGCCGGGTCCTGCGCCGAGACTCGGTCCGTGTCACCGAAAGCTTCTTCAACATGGGTGGCCACTCGCTGCTGGTCTTCAAACTGATCGAGGAATGCGCGAGCGAGCTCGGGCTGCGGCCGAGCGTCCAGGACGTGTTCACCGGCCCGTCGGTCCGCGCGCTGGCGGCGACGCTGGGCGCGATGCGGGCCGCCTCGGCGGGCGTGGAGCCACTGGTGAGCCTGGTCGAGAACCCGGGCGCGCCGCTGGTGGTCCTCGTGCACGCCGCGAGCGGTTCGGTGCTGCCATTCTTCGAGGTGGCCAAGCGGCTCGGGCAGGAGTTCGCGGTGTACGCGCTGCAGTCGCCGCCGGATGACCCGCCGGCGTCGATCGAGGAGATCGCGGCCCGGTACGTGGAGGCGGTCGACGCGGTACGCGGCGTCGCCCCGGTCGTGCTCGCCGGCTGGTCGATGGGTGGTTGCGTGGCGCTGGAGATGGCCCGCCGCTGGCTGCACCGCGACGAGCGGGTCGCCGCGACCCTGCTGCTGGACACCTGGGCGCCGCCCTCGTTCATGTCCACGGCAGCGGACGCCGCCCAGGTCCGGGATTCGATCCTGGGGCTCGACGTGCTGCGCCTGGAGGGTGCCGACGCCGCCCCCGCGGCGCTCGCCGAGCTGACCGCGACGGTCGAGCGCAACCGCGCGGCGTTCCTCGACTACCGGCCGTTGTACTACCCGGCCGAGGTGGACCTCCTGCGCGCGAGCGACCCGCTGCCCGCCGACGCGCCGCCGTTCCCGGCCGGGTACATGGACGGCGACCGTGGCTGGTCCACCTTCGCCGCCGAGGTGACGACCGTCGAGATCAAGGGAAGCCACCTGAGCCTGTTCGACCAGGAGCATGCCGACCAGCTGGCCGCGGCGATCAGCGCCGCGATCGCCCGGCGGATGGGGTACGAGGAGATCTGAGGATGAGGTCGGGGCGCGGTTCACGAGAACCGCGCCCCGACCCATGTGGCGGGCGGCTCAGAAGGGGCAGACCGCCGCGGCGTCGTCCGGCGACCGTTCGGAGCAGCCCATCCCGGCCTCCCGCATCAGCCGGGCGATCGGCCAGCCGGCACCGCTGGAGTCCGCCTCGTAGTGCCGGATCACCGACTCCTGCACGTCCGCCGGCTTCTCCTGGCTGAGCTTGAACAGCGCCTCCACCGATTCGATCGTCAGCCGGAACGCGCCGACGCCGGGCACGATCTGGCGGAAGTAGTCGACCGACGAGGTCTGGTCCCAGCCCGCACCGAAGCGCCTCTCCAGCCGCAAAGCCGTCCACCGGACGACCTCCAGCGTCTCCTCTAGCCCGCGGATCAACCGGAGGCGCCCGCAGACGTGCACGGCCACGAAGTTCCACGTCGGGGCGGACGGGTCGCCGGGGTAGACCGCCGGCGTGACGAAGCCGCCTGGCCCGTCGAACATCAGCCGGGCGTACGTGCCGTCCGTCAGTGCCTTCCAGTGCGGGTTGGCGCGGTTGAGGTGGCCGTAGATCTCGGTGCCGACCAGCGGACCGGACTCGGGCTCACCCGGGGCGACCAGGGCCGGCAGGCGGGTGGCCCAAGGGGCGGTCTCACCGTTGGTGGTGAGCGTCGCCAGCGGGTGGCCGTCGATGATCCGGCGGTGCCAGGTATGGTCCTCGATCCGGTAGTGGCTGGGCACGAACATCGGTTACCGCCTAACCGCGAGATGGGGTGGCTACCGGCACACCGCGTACGCCTGGCGACCGCGCGGTCCGGCCGCGGCCCGCAGGAAGCCGGTGCCCGGGTCGACACCGGCGGCGCAGACCTTGCCGAGGGTGGACTCCGGCACCGCGTCGAGCCGGTGACCCTTCTGCTCGAGCCCGGCGAGCACCGCCGGGCCGAACGAACGTTCCACGACCACCACACCCGGTCGCGAGACGCGCGGCGCGAACGACTGCGCGAAGTGGTCGATGTGACAGGCGGGTAGCTCGACCGCCGCCTGCGGTTCGAGTCCGAACTCCGCGATCGCGAGGAACGCCTGGAGCGTCCACTGGTCCTGCTGGTCACCGCCTGGCGTGCCGAAGGCCAGGAACGGCTCGCCGTCGCGCAGCACGATGCTGGGGCTCAACGTCGTGCGCGGACGCCGCCCGGGCGCGAGCGAGTTCGGGTGTCCCTCGGTGAGCCAGGCCGTCTGGCCGCGGGTGCCGAGCGCGAAGCCGAGGTCCGGGATCACCGGTGAGCTCTTGAGCCAGCCACCGCTCGGCACGGCGACGGCCAGGTTTCCCCACCGGTCCGCGACCGCGACGGTGCAGGTGTTCCCGGCGCCGGCGCGGGGCGCGGCGGCGGTCACGGTGGGCAGGCCGCTGCGCAGCTGAGTCATCCACTCCGGCTCGTCGGCACCCGGCTGCTCCGGTTCGGCCTGCGGGATCCAGGGCTGGCCGCCACCCACCCGGCCGGGTTCGGGGTCGAGGGCCGCGCACTCGCCGATGAGCGCACGCCGCTGTGCGGAGTACGCCGGCGCCAGGAGTTCGGCTATCGGCACCGGCGTGTGCGCCGGATCGCCGTACCACGCCTCGCGGTCGGCGAACGCGAGCTTGGCCGCCTCCGCGAGGGTGTGGACGTACTCGACGCTACCCAGCCCCATGCCGCGCAGGTCGCAGCCGGAGAGGATCGCCAGCTGTTGCAGGAATACCGGGCCCTGCGACCACGGCCCCGGCTTGTGGACGGTGAAGTCACCGTAGGGCAGTGCGCACGGCTCCTCCACCTCCGGCCGCCAGGTCGCCAGGTCGTCGCCGGACAACAGGCCGCGGTGCCGCCCGCCAGTCGAGTCCAATACTTCGGTGGTAAGCGCGAAGCGGTCGATCGCCTCAGCGACGAAGCCCCGGTAGAAGGCGGAGTGTGCCGCCTCGATCTGGGCCTCCCGGTCGGCCGACGCGGCCTGCGCCTCGCGAACCAGCCGTTCATAGGTGCCGGCCAACGTCGGGTTGCGCATCAGCGAGCCGGCCGCCGGCACCGCACCGTCGGGCAGATAGGTGCGACCCGACTCGGTCCATTCCGTCTGGAACAGCGGAGCCATGGCCGCGATCGTCGACGCGGCGCCGGGCAGCAGCGGGTAGCCAGAGGAGGCGTAGCCGATCGCCGGCTCGAGGACGGACGCCAGTGGCATCGTGCCGAACTCGGCGAGCAGGCGCATCCAGGCCCCGAACGCGCCCGGCACGGTCGCGGGGAGCAGGCCCGCCGCGGGCATCTGCTTGATGCCGAGAGCGGCGAACCTGTCGATGGTCGCCGCTCGAGGCATGGGGCCTTGGCCGCAGATGACGCGTACTTTGCCGATCGAGCGCGGGTAGACGGATATCACGACGTCGCCGCCGGGTCCGTTCGAGTGCGGCTCGACCACTTGGAGGGCGAAGCCGGCGGCCGCCGCCGCGTCGAAGGCGTTGCCGCCCCTGTCGAGGATGCCCATGCCGACGGCGGAAGCGAGCCAATGCGTCGAGGCCACGGCCCCGAATGTTCCGGTCAGTTGGGGTCGCATGACGGTCATCGGCTCACACCTCCGCCACGGTGGTGCGGGCGGTCATCGTTGGGTCGACCCGGTGAGCAGCAGGCCCAGACAGTACGTGCCGGGTTCGGCCTTCCGGGTGACGAAGTGGTGCACCGTACCGGCCGGGATGAAGAAGGTCGCTGGCGAGGCCAGCATGTGATGGCGTCCGTCGGCGACCACCTCGATCACGCCACCGCCCGGATTCGGCGACAGCAGCAGGTAGATCTCGGGAACCTCGTGGGTATGCGGTTCGGCCACCGGCTTCCCCACCTTGTCGCTGATCTCGCCGCCGGCCAGCTCGAAAGACAGCCCGCCGAACATGTCGTCGGTCAGGTAGAACGGTGTGGGTGCGTGATGCCCGGGAATCTCGCGGAATAGCGGGAGATCCAGCCGGGTGGCGGTGTCCATGGGGCGGTCCTCCAGGTACGGCCGCTGGGCGGCATCGATGACGGATCAGGCTGGGGTCAGATTGAAGATGAAGCTGAACGCGGGAAGTTCGATGAGCCGCTG
Source organism: Micromonosporaceae bacterium (assembly GCA_035650075.1). Lineage (GTDB taxonomy): Bacteria > Actinomycetota > Actinomycetes > Mycobacteriales > Micromonosporaceae > DASSUC01. Next base: position 28,357 of record DASRII010000496.1, read on the forward strand.
ATCGGCGCGGCGCCAGCCGCTCTCGTCTATGACCGAGTACCACTCGTCCAGCGTGGGCAGGTACTTGTCCATGATCGCGTGCACGGTCTCGAAGCCGATTGTGAACATGGGCAGGTCCGGGCCTTCGACGCCAACGGATCGGCAGGTGTCGCCGAGGATGAGGTTGCGCAGGTTGGGGAAGGTCTCTCGGATCCGCTGCAGTGTCTTCACGCAGGTGTCTCGCGGCCAGAAGTCGTGCCCCATGAGGAAGCAGGTGACCAGATCAACGTCGGCGTACTCCGGCCGCGGCGACATATTCAGCACATCGTCCTGAGTCAGCGTGATCCGCTCCTCCAGCTTCGCCTCCCGGATGGCCTCCCCCGCGACCGCCAACGCTCCTTGGGCTATATCGACCCCCATGGCCCGGATAGCGGGTCGCTGCTCGGCCAACATGATGATCCGGTCGCCGCTTCCACAGCCGAGATCGGCGACGGTGGTGAAGTCGATACCGTCGAGGAGGTCCCGCAGCGGCGGGTCGAAGAAGTTGCGGGCGATGCTCCGGCAGGCCACGCTGATCGCCCGCGAGTCCCGGCGCATCTGGCGGTCGGCGCGTTCATCGGCGCGAACCAGGGTGGTGAGGTCGGTGAAGAGCTCCGCACAACCCCGGGTCAGCCAGTAGAAAAATCCCCTGGTAAGGAATGCCTCGTCGAATCCCGGTCCTCGCTGGGCCAGGTTCGGTCCGGCGTCGACCACCACGATCCTGCGGCTGGACAACGCGACAAGGATCTTGCGAACCGCCTCCGGGTGGGTGCCGGTGCGGGCGATGAACTCGGGTACATCGATAGCGTCCCGGTCGGCGAGCTCGTCCAACAAGCCGATGTCCCACGCCGCGCTGAGGGCGGCTGCGGCCACGGCACCGTTGAATGTGTCCGCACAATATCGCGCTTCCTCGAGCAATTGGATCGGCGCGGCGGTCATGTGATCCTCAACTTTCACATCGGTGGGCCTGGATGGCCGGCGCGCCCACGAAGCTCAGGATCTCCAGGACGCAATCCGTCAGTGCCGCCTTGCGTTGCATCAGCTCCGGCGTCCGCAGGCGGGGCGGTTCCTCATGCATGCTTGGCGCGAAGGAGGGGTACAGGTCGTTCGCGGTGACGTCGAGAAAAATGGCGTGCAGCCGGCGGACCAGCTGGCGGGCAACTTCGGTGTAGGAGACGACCGCCCGGCAGGTCAGGAAGATGCCGTCGTACAGCCACAGCAATGTGTTCCGGGGCATATGCCGGCGGCCCTCGGGTTTGGGGCTCTGCAGCAACGACGACACGCCCGTGGGCAGGACCTTGTCCGCGATTCCTTCGTGGACCTGCTCGTTGAGTTCACACTCGCGGCGCAGGGCGTCCGTCGCGACGCCGGGGGCGAGCGCCACCTTGCCGCGGATCAGCGGCCGCACCGGTGAATAGTCGCGGGCCCACGCGCCCGTGAGATTGACGTGCTGGCGCGCCATCGGCATCCGGATGACCCGCCCGTAGATGTCCCGGGGGGCGGAACTCCCGTACATCAGCATCAGCGAATAGCCGCACACCAACAATCGCGCCTGCGCGGCGAGCTCCTCGTGTTCGACGTGCGCGGCCTCGCTCTCCTGCAGGATGGCCGCGAGCATCTGCCAAAGCAGGAACACGGTCTGGTGGGCGGTGATCCACCGGAACCAGAACAGACGGTCGATTTCTTCGGCACTGTCCGGGCGCAGGTGGCGGACCGAGGCGGGTGACATGTGCGCCAGCCGTCTCCGCAGTTCCTCGATCCGCACCGGGTCGACGGCCACTGTTCGGGGTACCCACCGGGTGGGCAGGGCCAGCGGCTCGAGCCCGTATGGATGACCGCCGAACTCCCATTCCGCCCCGGACGGGATGGTCGTGACGATGGCCGGTGTCTCAAGCGGACCCATCGTCGATGTCCCTTCCCTCGACGGAGTCCGGCAGGTACGTGAATTCGATCTCTAGGCCGTTCACGTCGTACGCGTAGAAGCTCTGCATGCCTTGACCGTCGATGTCGATCTCGGTGGCCGGCTCGGCGCGGACGAAGGTGTAGCGGCCTGACGCGTACAGCTCCAGCCACCGGCCGCGCCACAGCCGCAGCTGTTCCGGCGTGTCGACCCGAATGCACAGGTGCTGGAACTGGTTCACCTCGCTGGCCGGCGGCCCGTGCCTACCGGTGTCGCGAGTGAACAGGTGCAAGCGGATGTCGCCCACGGCCACCTCGACCAGGCGGGCCAGTCCGGGTAGCCGCCGCCGGCTCAGGTCGGAGAAACCCTCGTTCATCTCCCAAGAGACCGTGCAGCCCAGAAACTCCTGGTACCAGCGGACGGCGTTCTCCAGGTCCATCGTCTGTATGCCCACGTGGTCGATTGCCCCGATCAGCGGCGCCGGGCGGGCCGAGGGCTTGTCCGACAAGGCCACGTCAGATGTGGTTGGGGCCAAGGTTTCTCTCCTGTCTTCCGGTCCCAGAAGAGGGCAGACGTGCTGGCACTATTTCCTCGTCTATCGTGGCCAAGGCAACCGGCGGCTCGCGCGGTTATTCGTATGCGGACCGTTCCACTGTGAAGTAGCGATGCAGGTCCTCGATGTGCCGGATTACGGCCGTGTCCTCGGAAGCGCGCGCGATGTCAATCATGGTGTTCCACACAAAATCGTCGCCACCGTCGTACCGGTAATGTTTCTTGATGACGATACTGAATATGTCGTCGACCGTTTCCATCGTTATGACGCCGGCGAGCTGCAACAGGCTGGCGCGGTCGGCATCGGTGAGCGGCGGTCGTTTGACCGTCCGGTCCTCCGGAATGCCGGCGTCGGCGCTCCGGCCCTCGATCGTGATCAAAGGTTTCGCGGACGGCATGTTCACGAAGTCGAGCATCAGGTGGATACGCTCCTCGGTGGAGAGGTTCGCCACCGAGTGGATCTTCGAGGCGTCGAGGAACCAGATCTCGCCCTTGCGCATCCGGAACACGGTGTTGCCCTCGTTGAAGAAGCAGTCCTCGTTGGTGACGAGGGGGATGTGCACCCGGTGGGCGTTGCGGGTGTCGTCGGGGATATCGCCGAGTTCGAGCAGGTCCCGGTGCGGGATGATCACGCTGTTCTGTACCTTCGCCAACCGCACGAAGTTCAGCCGGTCCAGATCGGTGACCGTGGAGATCAGTTCGCGCAGATAGGGAAGCTGGTTGCCGAACTGCGTGAACGCGCCGGGCTGGTGGTGATCGTATTTGGTGACCACTCCGTCGCCGGCGTCCCCGCCCAGGGTCCAGATCATGCAACTCTTATAGGCACCGCCGGAAACGTAGTCGCTGTGCGCCTCGGACCACGGAAATGAATCGGCCTGCTCGAGGTCTTTAGCGAGGCGGGTGTCATCAAGTGGGGTGTCCGCTACATAGTGGGTTCGCATCGGATCACGCAAGCCCTCTCAGTCGAATTCGGAACTCTTCTGAGATGGTAGGCGACTCTCATTCCGTCGCGAGAGTCACGTGTTTCGGGGGCGATCCAGCTCCTCGGCCACTTTCTCCAAGACCTCGACCTTTCCCGAAAACGGCTCGCACGGCCGCGGCCATTGCACGACGAAGTCCGTGATGCCGGCTTCGGCGAATCGGCCTGCGGCGTCGAAGAACGCCGCCGGCGACTCGAGGACACCGCCCACGGAAGGGCCGCAGATCAGCAACCGGGCCACCGTCGCCGGGTCGCGGCCGACCTCCACGCAGGCTTTCTCGAGCGCTTCCACCTGCTGGCGGAGAACGGGGAGCGCCTGTTCGTACGGCGCGCTCACGAGCCGGTTGGGCTCGCCTGTGGTCACCCAGTACGAGCCGTGCTCGGCCGCCAGGCGCATGCCGCGGATCCCGGCGGCGGCGATGGCGAACGGGACGCGGGGCTGCTGCTGGCACAGTGGATACGAATGAACCTCGTTGGCCACGTAGTGGCGGCCGTCGAACGTGGTGACCGGCTGCCGCAGGAGCAGATCGGTGAGCCGCACGTACTCCTCGAACCGCTCGGTCCGCTCGCGCCGGCTCCACGGGGTCCGGCGGGTCATGGTGGAGTCGAAGCCCTCGGCCCCGGAGCCGAGACCGAGGATGAGCCGGCCGCCGGCGATGTCGTCGATGGCGGTGACGTCCTTGGCCAGGTACACCGGGTGCCGCAGGTTGGGCGAGGCGACCAGGACACCGAGCCCGATACGTTCGGTCTCCACCGCCGCGGCGGTCAGCGTCGGGACGGCGGTGAACCAGTCCTTCGCGCGGAACGTCCGCCAGTTCAGGTGGTCGTAGGTCCAGGCGTGATCGAATCCCATCTGCTCGGCCCGGCGCCACTTCACCCGCGCCGTCTGCCACCGGTCCTCCGGGACGATCTGGATTCCAAATCTCACGTGTCTTCCTCGTCCGCCCAGCCGGGATCGATGTTGAAGTTGTACCGGAAGAGGTTCTGGGGGTCGACGCGCCGCTTGAGCGCGACCAGGCGCCGCCACCGCCGGCCGTACGCCGCTCGCACGTTGTCGGGTCCCTCGTCGTTGAGGAAGTTGACGTACTGCCCGACGGAGTGGGGTGCCATCGCATCGCTGAAGTCGCGGACCCAGGCGACGTGGCGGTCCCGGTCGGCCCGCTCGGGTGCCCACGCGCCGAGCGCGTTGATGTTGTGAACGGCGCCACGGGATCCGAAGGCGGTGTCCTCGGCGGGCACCCTGCCGACCGCCCCGCCCAGGTGGTAGATCGGCACGCCGGACAGCGGGGACGTGATCCGGGACGCGTGCTCGACGACTGTCGCGATGACCTCGTCGGTGAGCGGTCCGAAGTCCACCGACCGCCAGTAGTAGCGGTTGCCGGGGGGCGACGAGGCGTCGAGCATCCGCTGCACGTCCACGTACGGCATCGGGGCGACCGTGTCGAGCAGCGGCCGCCCGAAGCCGCGCAGCGGACGCAGGTACGCCTGTCCCTGCTCGATGTCGCCCGACCAGCACACGACGATGGCCACGATCGGCGATCCGTGCAGGTGCTCGGGTACGGCCGCGAGCGGCGGGCACAGCCGGAGGTTGAGGATCGTCCCGAGAGCGTCCGGGGCGTCCGCGATCAGGTCGCGGTAGTGGGGCAGGACGGACAGCGCGTCGTCCAGCGTATAAATGATCATCCCGGCGAGGACGGTCGGACCCACCTCGTGGAGCCGGAGATCGAACCGCACCACGGTCCCGAAGTTGCCGCCACCACCGCGCAGACCCCACAACAGTTCCGGATCCGTCGCGGCGTCCACCGTGACGATGCGGCCGTCGGCGGTCACCAGCTCGGCCCCGACGAGGTTGTCCACGGTGAGCCCATGGCGGCGCATCAGGTGGCCGATCCCGCCGCCGAGCGTGAGCCCGCCGACGCCGGTCTCGCTGATGATCCCGCCGGTCGTGGCCAGGCCGTGCGCTTGGGTGGCCGGGTCGACGTCCCCCCACAGCGCTCCGCCCTGGACATGGGCCAGGCGGCGGTGCGGGTCCACCTGGACCGCTCGCATCCGGGACAGGTCGACGACCAGGCCGTCGTCGCAGAGCCCGTGGCCGGCCACGCTGTGGCCGCCGCCGCGGACCGCGATGGGCAGTCCCCGCTCGGCGGCGAACGTGACGGCCGCGGCCACGTCCGCCGCGTCCGCACAGCGCGCGATCAGCGACGGATGCCGGTCGATGTCTCCGTTCCAGACCCTGCGGGCCTGGTCGTAGCGTGGGTCCGCCGGGGTGATCAGATCGCCGCGCAACGTATCAGCGAGCTTCTCCGTGTCGCCGATCGTCAGAGTGTCCAAAGCCGTCCTCCGGTTCTCGCCCAGCGGTGACGGAAATCTTCGTCTCGGGTGGGCGCCCTCCGCCGCGGATCGTCGCGGCCACGTCGCGCAGAGTCCCGTCGAGGAGCTCCGTCATGTCGGGCGCGGCTCGCAGGGTCGCCTCGCACTCGTCGCGCAGCCGGAAGGTGAGCATCGAATGGCCGCCGAGCTCTGCGAACGTGTCCAGCATGCTGATCGGCGACCGGCCCAGGACCCGCCGGTATATCTCGACCAGGGTCGCTTCCAGCTCGTCGGCGGGGGGAACGACCGTACGCTCGCGCTCGGTCAACTCCTGCCAGATCTTGATCAGTTCGTTCTGATCGAGCTTGCCGTTCACCGTCCTCGGCAGGTAGTCCACGGGCACGACCCGCTCGGGCCGCATCAGGCGGGGTAGCCCGGCCGTGTGCGCGAGAATCGCCGCGGGGTCCAGGTCGGCGGCGGAGCTCCCGCCGGCGGGCACGACGAAGGCGAGGAGGCGGAGCGGCTGTCCGTGGGCGATCACCGCGCAGTCGCCGACCGCGGGGTGAGCGGCCAGCACCGACTCGATCTCACCGGGTTCGACCCGCAGCCCACGGATCTTGACCTGCCGGTCGATCCGGCCGAGGTGATCCAGCGCGCCGTCCTCGCGGAGCCGACAGAGGTCACCGGTGCGGTACATCCGCGATCCCGGCGGCCCGTAGGGATCCGCGACGAACCGCTCCGCGGTCCTGCCCGGCTGCCGCCAGTAGCCGTCCGCCAGGCCGACAACGCCGCTGATGTACACCTCCCCGGGCGCGCCGACCGGTACGAGATCGAGATTGGCGTCCAGCACGGTCACCCGGAAGTTGTCGGCGGGACGGCCGACCGGAACGAAGACGCCGCTCGAGCCGGGCTCGATGACATTGTCGGTGACCGGACCGGCCTCGGTCGGACCGAAGGCGTTGACGAGACTGGTCTTGGGCAGCGTGGCGTGGAAGGCCTCTGGGATCCGCGGGCTCATCGACTCGCCGCCGCACACCACCCACCGCAGCGCGTCGGCTCCAACCGTAGACATCTCGTCCAGGAAGGTAGGCATCATCGTCGTCACCAGGAAGATCATCGACACGTCGTGATCTCGGACGAGCCTGGCGAGGTGCCGCGGATCGCGCTCGGCGCCGGGCCGGCAGATCACCAGGCGCGCCCCGTGGTAGAGCGGCCAGTAGATCTCCCAGATATGGGCGTCCCAGCCGGGGGAGGCCTTGAACAGGGCCGTCTCGCCGGGCTGGAATGGGTACTGGCGCTGCATCCAGAAGACATTGGCCAGGGTGCCGGCCGTGCGGGAGACCACGCCCTTGGGGCGGCCGGTCGTCCCCGACGTATAGAGGATGTGGACCGGCCCGGAGGCGGTGTCGTCGTCGAGCAAATTCGTCGCGGGACGACCGGACCAGGTCTGCTCCGCGCGGACGTCGTGGATCTCCCATGCGCCGTCCGGTATGCGACCGCGGCAGACCGGGTCGGTCAGCACGTGACGAGGCGCCGAGTCCGCCAGCATCAGCGCGATGCGCTGGTCCGGCAGGTCGGCGTCGAGGGGAACGTAGGTGGCGCCGGTCTTGGCCGCGGCGTAGGTCGCGACAACCAGGTGGATACCGCGCTGGAGGCAGATGCCGATCCGGGTACCGGGACCAGCACCGTGCTCGCGCAGGTAGTGGGCCAATCGGTTCGCGCGCTCGTTCAACTCCCGGTAACTGACCGTGTCCCCGTCCTCGTCCTGCAGAGCGACCGAATCCGGGGTGCGTTCCACCTGCTCCTCGAACGGTTCCGCCATCGTGCGGTACCGGACCTCCGGGTCGCGCTGCGGGTTGAGGCCGTGCAGGATCCGCTCCCGTTCCTCGGTGCCGACCAGCGGATGGTCGAGCATCGGCAGATCGGGTTCGTTCGCCATGCCGGCCAGCAGCTGCAGGAAGGAGCGGGCCCAGGCCTGCGCGGAGGGGAGATCGGACGAGTCCGTCATGGCCTCGACGTACAGATGCCGGCCGGCCCGAGCGATCAGGATCGTCACGGCGACCGGTTGGTCGTCGCCGGCAGCGGGCGTGGTGGCGTTCCCGGACCGCGGGGCCTGCCGCAGCGCCTCGCGGAAGCTGAGAGAAGTGTCCGGGCTGCCGCCGGCCGCCGGGACGATCGCCTCGACCGGCCCCCGGGTGACCAGGACGCGGCAGTCGGTGCCCGGGCGTGGCAGCCGTTCGACCAGCACGCCGGCGCAGATCGACAACGTGACGAAGTCGTCCACCCCGGCCGCCTCGGCGAGGCAGTGCAGGGTGCCCATCACGCCGTACGGTACGGTGATCGGCCCGATGCAGTCCGTTGTGGACAGAGACCCGTTCACCGCGCGCTTCCCTCGAAGAGTCCGCAGGCATAGAACCCCGGCGCCAGGGATTGCGCCAGATACGTATCCCCGGACCGGATGCCGAACCGCTCGTGATAATCGATCAGGTTGATCATCCAGTCGGCGTTTCCGCAGTGTCCGTAGGCGGCGAGCGTCTCGACGAAGTGCAGCGTGTCCGGCAGCAGACCGACAGACGTCCCATTGAACAACGTCAGCGGCTTGTGCAGGTTGGCCGCGAACACCTTGGCTATCTGCCCCAGCTGCCGGTCGCCGGCGCGGAGCACCGCGGCCAGCGTCCGGTCGGCCACGTTCTTCCGCGAGATGAACGAGTCGCGGCCGCGCAACCCGTCCGGATCCACCTTGACCGCGCACGAGACCAGCCGCACCAGCCCCGGATCGTCCCGGGTCAGCAGGCAGCTGACGGCCGCATCACCGAACACCGCGTAGGAAAGCACCCGGTCGCGGTCGTGCGGCACGAAATCCACGGCGACCACCACCACGTGCGTCACCTCCGGATCGGAGAACAGCTCATGGCCGTGCCGCAGGGCGGTCAGCGAGCTACAGCACCGTTGGAAGGACACGACATGCGGGACGCAGTCGTCCAGTCCCACGGCGAGGAGCACTCGGCCCGCGAAGTCGGATGGCAACCGCGCAAGGGTCGGGTCGCTGGTCGCGAACACGATGTGGTCGATGTCCGCGGCGGAGGCGCCGGCGTCCCGCAGGGTCCGGCGCACGGCGTCGACGACATACTCCTCCACCGGACCCGACATCTTCCGGTACGTCGTACATCCCATCTCGGCGAAATCGGTACCGAACGACACGGTCTCCCAGAGGGCTTCGAAATCGGGGATGTTATCCGGCTTGCATTCCACGTCGCCGAAAGCGCACGCGAACGAGCCGATCCCGATGTCTTCGTGATCCGAGATCATGATTCCTTCGATCGGCAGTACGGACGAGGGAAGATGCCAGACCCGGCGAGGCGGCGTACGTCAGGATCGAGCCGGTACGACCGCGCTCGCGTCGATCTCGCGGAGTACGGAGACGATGCCGTCGACGTCGTTCAGCTGAGGGACCCATTCCGGGCGGACTGTGACGGTGCCGTTCGCGTACTCCTTGATGTAGTTCAACAGCACGATGATCATGTTGAGCGAGCTGATGCCCAGCTCCTCGCGGGACTGCGCCCGGACGATCTGCTCGTAGGTGAGGTCGCCGCCCATGGTTTGAGTCGCGAGGAACTCGGCGAACTTGTGCCGGTAGTCGTCAGCGCCCATTGCTCTCGACCTTCGGGAAGGTGAAGCCGTTGAGGTTCTTCTCGTAGATCCGGTTGTGCCCGTACTTGTCCTCGCCGGACACCATGACGCAGCCGTGCTTGTCGAGGCTGATCGAGTCGCCGAACCCGCTGAGACGGTCGATGTGCTCGTAGACCCGGACGGACGGCGAGACGTAGCGGGACGCCATGCCCACGCGCTTGTCGGCACTCGTGTTCGGGCGCGAGCCGTGGACGCACTTGGCCAGGAAGATGACGAACTGGCCCGCCTTCAGCTCCATATCGACGATCTCGTGCTTGTTCGGATCCCAGTCCTTGTCGAGCTTGAGCTCCGCGTAGTCGTAGCCGAAGAAGTCGTGGGACTTGTTCTCCACGTTGTACGACATCGGCTTCGTCTCGTCGTAGTACCACTGCTTGTGGCTGCCGGGCAGGAAGCGGAGGCAGGCGTGATCCCGGTCCGCATTGCTGAAGGCGGTCCAGACGGTCAGCTCCTGCGTGGGCGCCGTGGACTCCTCGGTGTACCTCAGCGAGGGATACGAGACGGTGGCCGACTCGAACACGGTGAACGCCTCGACCTGGTGCCAGCCCGTTCCCGTCGCGCCCGGCTCCTTCTCGAAGATGTGCGTCTTCCAGCACATGATGTCCTCGCCCATGAGGCTGCGAAGCTTGTGCACGATCGTCGGATGCGCGATGTGCTTGGACAGCGCGTCGCAGTCGAGGTGGCGGTCGTAGTTGATGATGGTCGAGTTGTGTGGCTTGTTCGCGGACGTGACCATCTCGATCATGCCCTGGCTCCAGACCAGCGGAGCCTCTTCCTCGGAGTAGAGGTCGAACGGCCCGAGGAACCCGTTCTCCTTGAAGAAATCCACCTGTTCGGCCGTCAGCCCTTGGGTCGCCGTTTCGATACTGCTTTCAGCCACCTTGATTTCCTTCCTCATGATGTATGTACTTGCTGGTCTGACGTGCCTGGAATAAGGAACGCGGGGGCCAATCAGGCCCACCGTAAGCGCCCGCCGACCGAGCCGTCTTGTCACTGGAACCGGGGTCCGCGAGAGCCGTTGATCGATGGCCGCCCCTCGATCGCGGTCGGCATGAGGTCGTGGACCGGTTGCGGCACGACGTGGGCGAGGCGTTCGACGAGTTGCGATTCCGGGGTGGCGGAGGGGCAGGGCGGGCTGGTCCAATCGCCGGATGGCCTATCCACAACCGCCGAAGCGTGGTGCCCGTCCGTCCAGGATCCTGGCGTGGGTCATAGCGGGGATCATTCTGGGCGTGGTGCTGTGCTGCGGTGGGCTGTTCCTCGCCGGCACAGTTTCACCGAGCTTGTACCGATAGCGGGCGCCCGCGAGCGTCAGGCTGTCAATGGCCCGCGCCCGGCCGTCGGGCCGGGCCGTAGGTTCGATAGCGGTCGAGGTGCGCGGTGTACCTGACGGTGAACGCAGCCATCTGCTCAGAGGTAACGCCGACGTCGTTGAGTAGTCGGTCGTAGTCGCGCACGTCGAGTAGCCGCCTACGGAGCTGGAACGCCAATCGATACGGGCGGCGTAGCCACCAGTTGCGAATCGAGTCGCGCGCGGTCGTCAGCAGGTTTCCCGTATATGCGGTCACGTCGAGCGGGTTGGCGAGCACGCCGCCAATGTCGGGCGCCAGGTCTAGTGCCTGGTCGACCGCGGCACCACGGTCGGATGCCACCGCCCTGAGCTGTGTCATGACCTCGCGAAATCGACGTTTCGCCTTCCGGCGATCGCCAAGCGATGCCGACTCCGACGACTCCGTTTGTAGCCGGGCGAGCGCCGCGCGCAACGGGCCGTACTCGGACCGCAGGCCGGCCACGGCGTCGCCGTAGGACTCGCCGCCGCGCACGCGGTCGAGGAAGAGGGCAAGCGCCGGGGGCAGATACAACACCTGCGCGGCGTCGTCGGCGTACACCTCCTCGACGGTTGTGCGGAACGACTCCGCTATGGCGCCGTACACGGCGTCCTGCGTCGACTCGGCGACGTGGTTGACGAGCTGGTAGTACTGCGGAAGCCGCATGCAGGACGGATAGAACGGCAAACCGGTGTGGGCGGCGAACCGCCAGTACACGAGAGTGCGCAGCCGCGAAGCGCTGTCGACGATGTTCGTGCCAGACTTGCCCGAGAACGCCCGTGCGAGCAGGTCCGTGCCCAGGGCCTCGATTGGCGTGAGGTCGCGGTCCGAACGCAGTCCATGGAACCGCTCGAACTCTCGCCGATCCAGCCGACCCTCCGCGGCGCGCTGGAAACTGTCGACCACCAACGGCGTGATGCGCGACCACGGGCCGTCGGTAGCGCGGAACTGCGTACCGTCGAGCGCCGACCGGACAAAGCAGGTGGCATCCGAGAGCGTCACGCGCGGACCATGGGCCGCCGCTTCCGACCTGGTGTGGAGGAATGTACCCAGTTCGGCGGCTATCGACTGTTCGTACTGCGACGTATCGAGGACTCGAAGCACCCCGCCGTCGATCAATGCGGTTCGTAGCTCGAGAGTGGCCGCGTCTGCGGGCAGTTCGCTAGCCAGGACATAGAGGCGTTCATACACCAGTACCGCGTCGAGAAGCAGGCTCAGCTGGATCAAACGCTCGGCGCCGTCGCGGTCCTGCCCCGAACGGGACGCGAGCAGCCTCGACGCTTCGCAGACCAATGTCTGGTCGACGAGCACGTTGCCGGCCGCATCAATAGCCATCGGTGGGCACGGTACCGGGTCGCCGGGCATTCGTGGCTGGCAGCCGCCCTCGCCTACACCGACGAAGGTGGCTGGCCGACAGTTGCCGGCATCGATCGATCGATTGTTACCCTAGCTCCGGAGGTGGGTTGGTGAGCACGGCTGAGGGACTCGACGCACAACCCGTCCAGTTTGGACAGTTGCACGTCGTCGGTTCGGAGGTCGGCTAGCGATGACCGACCCAACCGCGGCGTTCATGGCGGAGCTCGAACGGACGATCGCCGCGGCGCCACAGCGCGTCGAGGCGACCGATGACAGCGGCGCGGTACAAGTGGTGCTGGGGCCGGACGGGCTGCCGGAGTCGATACAGGTCGCTGAGGACTGGCTGCGCCTGGTGGGGTCCGAGGCGCTCGGCGACGCTGTCACGCAGGCGTCGGTCGCGGCCGTGGCCCGCCGCGGCCAGCTTTGGTCCGAGGCGCTGCGGCAGCCGCCCGAGCCAGGCCGGACCGCGCCCTCCGGCGTCGACCCGTCCCGAGTACCGCCGGACGCGGTCCGCCCGCCGCGCATGCTCATGGAGGATGTGCTGGCCCTGACGGACGAACCGATCCAAGGCGGACCGGCGGCCGCCCGGGCGACCGGCGTCACCGCCCTGGGCAAGCTCAGCCTGAGCCTGGATCCCAGCGGCACCGTGTCGTGCACGGCGGACGCGCACTGGGCGTCCCAGCTGACCGCGGAGGAACTGACCGACGCGCTCGACCGGGTCCTGGCGGCGGCGCGCGCTGAGTTTGCCGGCGCCGCGGCCGCCCGGGCGGCGCTCGGTGAGCGCGTCGACGACCTGTACGCCCGGCTGCGGGGACTGCTCCGCAGCCTGTCCTGAAATCTCGAAGGGACGTGACGTCGATGACCGACCGGGTCTATCTGGTGCTCGACAAGATCGAGGAGCATGCACAGCGGTGGGAGAGGTGGGGTCCGAAGCTGACCGAGGTCGCCACCGCCATAGACCACCTGGAGTTTCGCCACCTGAGCCAAGCCAAGGACTTCCAGTCGGTGATGTCACAACACGAGGCACTCATCACGAAGATCGGTGGCGGCTGCCGGGAGGGCGCGGCCATTTGGGCGGCGATAGCCGCGATGCTTCGCGTCGCCGAACACAAGTACGAGTTCAACGAGGACGCGGCGAGGCAGCGGCTCACGAGACTCCACGACGAGGCCCGGGCCGACGCCAACCACCCCATGCACGCCCGGATGACGCAGAGCCCGGCTAGGTGATCCGCCATGGCCCAGCTGGAGGATCTGCTGCCAAGCCGTCCTCGTACCCGCGAGGAATGGCAGGCGTTCGTGCGCTGGTTCGCGACGGTCGTCGACACCTTGGAAAGGACGATCAGATGGATCGAAGGGACTCCCGGCCTGGAGTACTCCCCAATGATCAAAGGTGTGCTCACGATGGCGAAGAACGTACTGGAGACCGCCAAGGAGCTCTTGCTCGAGGCGTCGGAGGTGCCGTTCGCTCTGGTCGCTGACATCCGAATCTGGCTGGACGTCGCAGAGCTGGTTCGGGAGATCCGGGACGAGACGACTGAGCACGCGTTCGACGTGGACTCGAGCTTCCGCGGGCGGTCCGGGTCCACGCCCTGGCACGGCCGGTTCGCCGAGGCGTACCTGTCCCAGATCGTGCCACAGAACCTCCATGTCGCGTTCGTTATGGAGAGCGCGGAGAAGGCCGCCGGGTCGCTGGCCAACCTCATGGGCGCCTGCATTACGAAGTACAACGTCTGGTCGGCGGTCGCGTGGGAGATCGCGGCGGTACTCCCGTTCGTGTTCTTCAGTCCCGCTGAGTGGATGACGATCGTGCGGCAGTACGCCGCCGCGAACGCGCTCACCGCGGACGCCAACGAGGTCGTCCGGCGGGAAACCCAGAAGATGCGCACGCTGGTCGACATGCGGCCGAGGATGAGGAACCAGGTCCGGCGCGGCGACTACGGCGTGGACCGGGACTGGCCGAACCCGTTCAACAGCCGGCTGTTCATCCGGGGCGAGGTCCGCAACGGCCGCGTCTTCCTCGAGGGGGGCGAACCGCTGGCCATCAACCGGGTCCCCTGACCGGGGGCCGTGCCACAATGCCGCGTGCTCGTGCGTAGCTGGAAGGAGCGTCCGACCATGATCCTTCCAAAGGTTCGGGACCCTCGCTTCATCACGCTTCGTCGCGGTGGGACCCTCACTGATTCGGATCATCATCTCCTTGCTCTGTGGGCGGCGTCGTGCGCGGAGCACGTTCTCGACTTGTTCGAGTCGGTTCGGCCGGAGGACCCACGACCGCGCGAAGCGATCGAGCACGCCCGCGCCTGGGTACGTGGTGAGGTCACGATGATGCAGGCTCGCGCGGCGGGCGGGCATGCCATGGGCGCGGCAAGAGACTTGCGTGGGGCAGCACGGCATTCGGCGTACGCTGCTGGCCAGGCGGGGGCGGTGGCACACGTCGCCGCGCATGAACTCGGTGCGGCCGCCTATGCGATCAAGGCCGTCCGTGCGGCCGCGCCGGAGGGCCAGAGCGATACCGCAGGGCGACTCGAGTGCCGATGGCAACGTGAGCAACTCCCGGAGGCGATCCGCGAGCTCGTGCTCGATGACCAGCGGTTGCGAAACGACATCTGCTGGTCGGTGTTCGACTGCTGAGCGTGGGGTCCGTGCAGCGACCCGCCGGAAGACGCGTCAGTCCTCGAAGTCGGGTATGTCCGACCGCTCGAACGACTCGACGTTCGTCCGGTAGTTCGGCTGCGGCCCGATCTCGGGGTTGAGGAGCACGACGAAGTCCGGCAACGCATGCTCAGTCGGATTGCCGTGCTCGTCCGAAGCGCCGGGCTCGGCGTCCCAATCGAGCAGGTGGATGGTCGCGACGTGCCGACCCGTTGGCACGTCGAGGCGCGGCAGGTCTGGCGGCGGCGAGTTGTCAATGGCCTCGTACCCGCTGACGTAGCCGACACCGGTCGAGACGAACAGATACGGCTCCGACGAGACGTACAGGTACGTGCGTTCACGCTCCGTGAGCTCCGCCGGATGGCCATTGGCTGCGCATCGTACGACGACACCGCCCGCGAAGTCCGCGCCGATGCAGATAGGCACCAGACTGCCGCGCTCGATGTACCGAACGACATCGTCGTCCTCGAGCAAGGCCGCTTCCCAAGTGTCGTAGTCGGTGATCGTCGCAAAGCTCGCCGGATCCCACAGCGCCGCAATGCCCGCACCGGTGTGCGCGACGCACGTGAGTTCTATCGATCCGCTCAATCCCACCCCCGCCTCTCCGCCTGCCAGCCCGCAGAGGATGACGTTACTGTCCGGTCGTGCCCACCCTCATGAAGATCCGCGTCTGGCTGGTTCTGTTCGTCATCGGCCTCGTCGCGACGAATCGTGACTATCCGTTCATCGCGTACGGCACGGACTGGCTGGCGTTCGCCCACGCGCCGGGCGTGTATCCGGTGGGCCGGCGAATGGGCAACCGGTCGAGTCGCTCGCGGGAACCAATCACACGATCCCTCGCTGCGTTAACGAATGCCAGGCGCGCTGACTCCATCGGACCCGTCGCCGCGAACCATGCTGCCTCGTCCTTGATCTCGCCGCGGTCGATGCGGTCACTGTGCCGCCAGAACACCTCGTCGATGTCGCCTGCTGCGTCCGTTACAGTCCGATCCGCGACGAGGCTGATTCCGGCGAGGGCTTCATTCCATGGCACCCAATCGACTCGCTCCTGGTGCCTCCATTGCCGCCTGAGGGCAAGTTGGGCCCGAGTGGATTCGACGACGATGGCGGCGCACGCGTCGACCTGCTTGCCTCTCGTCCATTGCTTTTTCTGTACCCGCGCGGTGAGGAAGGCGCCGAGGCTGACGCCGATCAAACCGGAGGCGGTCGAGATCGCCGCAAGCCATAACGATGTCGTCAAGGTGGTCGACCTCCGGTCCTCACGTCTCACGCGGACTCGGCTGCCCGCTTCATGCCCTGAGCCTCGACGGTCATGTAGCGGTTGGTCAGACCCTTGTAGAACAGAGCGACGGGGACCAGCAGGCCTCGCATATCCAGCGTCAGGGTCAGGCGGGAGCGGCCTTCTTCCAGCGCCTCGACACGATGACCCGCGACACTGGTAACGCCGCCGGACTTCTGGCGAAACTCGAAGTAGGACGGCGCATCCCAGACAGTGACCTCCCAGGTGCCCTCGGGCAACTTGGGTTGCTTGAGACGCACGCGGCTACCTTCACCCATGGGAGCGGGTGTGAGTAGCTCGACGAGGTCGACAGTCTCGATACGCTGCGGCCACGCCTCGACGTCGCTGAGCACCTCCCACACGCGTTGCTGCTGGGCGTCGATGTCGATGGATTGCTCGAAATGCATCGCGGACGGTCACCTCGGAGGTAGCTCAACCAAGCTTGGTGATTGGGCAGCTTATCGCGTCACGGCTCGAACGGCGCGTCGTCGGACATACTCTCGCGTACAGAGGGCATTGGTCGCGGGGGCACCGACCTTTAGATCCGGTCGATGAGCGTCGAGATCCGCCAGGTCCACGGGTTGCGCAGCGTATGCACGCTCTCGCGCGCGAGGAACGTGTGATCGTCTCCTGTACTCGTGTCGGTGAAGAGCGTGTCCGGCCCGACCGGGTGATCTGTGTAGAACCCGCCGTTGCCGACAGGGCCGGTCGGTGTCTCCTGGCCGCCGGTCCAGACCTCCTCGATGAACGCGGCCTGCGCCTCGCGGTTGAACTCTGTCCAGCGGCGGTCTCCCCGCGTCAGCTCGGTACGCCAGCCGTACGCGTTGAAGACGAACGCCTGCGCGCCGGCGGCTTCAGAGATGTAGCGACTGCCCGCGTGCTGGTACTGCCACACGTGCGCGAACTCGTGGACGAGCACGTCGGGCCGGGTGGCCGGGTCGTAGCCCTTGAGGTAGATGGTGTTTCCGATCGTCACCGCGCGCTCGTTGATGCTGAACACACCGCCGAAACCCAGCACCACCCTGACGTTGTAATACGACAGCGAGCGGCGGAACACCTTGTACAGCAGTTCCCGCTCCGTCTTGGTCAGAGCTCGCTTCTTCCACTGCAAGCCGAACAGGCTCTGCGTGGCCGCGAATCCCTTGAGCGCGGTCGACAGGAATGCGCCCACGAGCCCGGACAGGAAATCCTTGGCGCCTCTGACGAAGACGTGTCCGTCCCACGCCATGAGGCCGCCGAGCCCGCCGAGGACGACCCGCAAGCCGCCCGCGACGAAGTCCGCGAGCAGGTTGAGGCCGGCCTTGATGACGGCGCCGACGAAGTCGAACCCGGCCGAGACTATGCCGGCGAGCCAATGGAAGATGCCGTACAGGACGATACCGATGCCGGGGATGCGGCGCAGAAGGCCGGCCAGCGCGTCGAGGCCGTCCCCGATGAGGTTGCCGACGGTCTCGACCGCGTCTGCGATGGCCTCGGCCACCGCTCCGACGAAGTCCTCGATGGCCTGTGCCACCACATGCGTGGCGTCGGCGATGCCCGCCCCCAGGTCCTGGACGAAGCCTAGAAACCGTCCACCGGAGTGCTTGTCGCGCGTCCACTGCAGATCCAGGCGCTTGCCCGTTTCACCGTTGAGTTCGAGCTCATACCGGCCGGTGTGGATGCCGAACAGCTTGGCCTTCAGCAGGCGGAGCCGGACCGTGCCGGCCTGGTTCGACGGTAGCGTCATGACGGCCGTCGGCCCGTGGTTGGAGTCGTACGTTTCCACGTGGTTCACGACGGCGCCGTCGGGCGAGACGAGCCTCAATCCCTTCCACGAGCTGACGGCCGGCGCGGTCGCGAGCGTGAACTCGATGGCCGCGGGATTCGAGGCGTTGCCTCGGACGACGGTGATGTCGTCCTCGCGAGATACGCCGGGGAAACTCGCGAGCGTGACGATTCGGCTCATGCCACATGATTGAGCCGCGAGACCCGAAAAGGCGTCGTCGAATACCCGCCCAGCAGTCGGAAAGCCGACTCTGCGACGGTGTGGTGGTGCGGTATACCGAGCGCCGCACCAGATCTCGAGAACCCGGGCGGTTGACGGCAATCCGACACAGGATCGCCGGGCGGGCGCCGGACGGCGACCATGGCGCCCACGGCAGTGATCGTGAGGGAGATTCGACATGCGTCGGCGAGTCGTGTCAGCCGCTGTGCTGTTTACCGCGTTGGCGATGGCGGCCGGCTGCTCCAACAACAACAAGGGTCGCCCGGATCAGGCGGGCTTCGGCGGCCGATCCGACGGGGTGACCCCTTCGGCCTCGGCGTCCGCTTCGGTTACGCCGTCGCATTCGCCTGGTGCGAGCCCGAGTGCGCCGGCTACGACGTCGTCGTCGAGCAGCGGCGGCGGCCTCGGCCCGGTGACCCACTCGGCCATCGCCAGCAAGGCCGCTTTCGTGTGGAACCCCAACGCGTCGGCGGACTATACGGCGACCGGTAGTTACTGGTACAACTCGACCGGCGGCGGCATCTCGATCGCCCACACCAGCACCGGCCGGTACACGATCACCTACGCCGGTCTGGGCACCAGCGGCGGCGTCGCGCACGTCCAGGCGTACGGGAGCACCTCGAACTGGTGCAACGTGGTCAACTGGGGGGCCTCGGGGGCCGACGAGAAGGTCAACGTGGCCTGCTACGCCAGCAACACCGCGCCCGCGGACACGCAGTTCGTCGCGAACTTCGCGGTCGGCCACCAGAGCACGGCGCACTTCAGCTACCTGTGGTCCGACCAGGCCTCGGCCACCGGGAAGCACAACGCCAACGTGACCTACCGGTACGACTCCACCGGTCGCGAGCCGTGGATCGAGCGGATCAGCGCCGGCAAGTACCGCGTGTTCCTGCCGGCGTCCTACGACGAGCAGAACGAGCCGAACACGATTCAGGTCACCACGTACGGCGCGTCAACATTCCGGTGCAAGGTCTCCAAGCCGTACGCCGGGGCGGGCATCCACGAAGTCCTGTGTACGGACGCGCCCGGAACCCTGTACGACGCGAGGTTCGTGGTCAGCTTCAGCGCCGAGGGCAGCATCATCGGCCGTACCGACAACCGCTTCGGCGACTACACCCAGACCTCCGCCGGCGTCACCCAATCCGGTACCGGCGTCTACAACGTTCCCGCGCAGGAGATGGGCAGCCCGCGGGGACAGGTCGTCGCCACCGCGATCGGCAACACCGCGTCGTACTGCCACGTCGGCAACTGGTACCCGAGCAGCACCACGTTGATCATGGTGGTCCGCTGCTACGCGCCTAACGGTAGCCCGACCAACGCCGGCTTCCGGCTGGGGGTCAGCTGGTAACCGGGTTGGACGGTTGATCGTTAGCCGGCCCTCGGGATGCCGCGGATTTTACGGGCCGCGGCGGCGAACGCGGCAGCGGTGTGCCAGCGGTCGCCCGGCTTCTTGGCCATCGCATGCTCCACAATGGAGCGAACCGGCTTCGGCAAATTGGTCGGCAGCGGTGGCGGCTCGTCGGTGACGGTGCGGTACGCGACCTCGAACGGATTTTCGCCGTCGAACGGGGTGTGCCCGGTCAGGCAGTGGTATGCGATCACGCCTAGGGAGTAGATGTCCGAAAGCCTGCTGGGTGTTTCCCCCATGAGCTGCTCGGGCGAGGCGTGACGCAACGCGCTGACCGGCGGCACGTTGCCGGGGCGCATCAACCCGTAACAGTGCGCCAACCCGAAGACGGACAGCGCGACCGTCCCGTCCGGACGGATGAGTACCCGGTCGGGTCCCAGTTCGCGGTGGACGACTCCGATGTCGTGCACGGCCTGCAGGGCGTCGGCGATCCGGGACACGAGGTCCATGGTGCGGGCCGGTGTGAGCCGTCCCTCTCGGGTCAGTACCGCGCTCAGCGACTCACTCTCGACATACTCCATGATCACGAACAGGCCGGCCTCGGGGCCGACGTCGAGATCGTAGACATCGACGATGTCGGGATGGTCGAGCCGGTACGGGCGAGGTTCTCGTCGACGGCGATCCACACCTCGCCCAGCCCGCCGCGGTCGACCAGCTCCACCAAGCGGTACCGGTGACGCAGCACCTTTCCCTTCACCGCACCGACGTTAGTGGCATGGAACAAGAGCGGTCCGCCACAGATGGACGGGGACCCGGGACTACGGAGTGAAGAATCCGGTCGCCGTATACCGGTTGCCGCTGACCGCGCCCGTGTAGGTGCAGGTGACCAGTGGGTGGCCGTGGCCCTGCACACCCCGCTCGATGCGGCCGGTCTGGCCGTCCGGCGTCACAAAGTCCAGTGACTTCCAGAGGAAGTTCGACGACATCCCGACCACATGGAACGCGTCGGCGGACGACAGCTCGAAGACCGCGTCGACGGTGCCTAGCGAACCGCAGTCCAGCACGATGTGCAGCGTGTTTGCATTGTCCGGGTCGGCCAGCGCGGGTCCGGCCGGCACCAGAGCCGCAGCCGCCGCGGCGCCGGCGACGGCGAGGGTGGCGATGGTACGACGGATCAGGGTGGGAACCTGTGGGTTCGTCATGACGACACGCTACGCCCTCGCGAGCGTCCCTGGTCTCGGCGACCTGCGCCGTGAGCTCGCACTGTCCACTGTGGATAACATGGGAGCCCTTGCGCCCGGAGGCTTGTGAACGCTAACATCCGGACAGCCGGGCATCGACTACTGACGATAGTTGGAGGCCGGCCATGCGTCGTAGGCGTGGAATGGCTGCTGCCCGGATGGTCGTCGTGGCGTTGGTGCTCGCCGCGGCTCCGGTTGTGCTCGTGGCCGGGTCGGAGGAGCCGGCACGGGCCTGGGACAACGGCGTGGCGCCGACCCCACCGATGGGATGGAACAGCTACGACTCGTACAACTGGAACGTCACCGAGGCGCAGGTACGGGCCAACACCGACTACATGCGCGACAACCTGCGTTCGTTCGGTTGGCAGTACATCATCATCGACTGGGCGTGGTACTACCCGGGCAGCGGCACGGGCAGTCCGAACCAGGACGCGAACCTCAACCCGCGGCTGCGGATGGACGGCAACGGCCGGCTGCTGCCGGACACAGTCCGGTTCCCGTCGGCGGCCGGTAGCAACGGGTTCCGGCCGCTGGCTGACTATGTTCATGCCCAGGGCCTGAAGTTCGGTGTGCATCTGATGCGCGGTATCCCGCGGCAGGCCGTAGCCGACAATGTGCCGATTCTCGGCACGAGCTGCCGCGCCAACCAGATCAACAACGGTACGACCGCGGCCTGGCTGAACCTCATGTGGGGCCTGAACATGTCCAACCCCTGCGCCCAGGCTTACCTGGATTCGGTGTTCGCCCTGCTGGCTGGCTGGGGCGTGGACTACGTCAAGGTCGACGACATCGCCGCCCCCACGTACCGACAGTCCGAAGTGGACGGTTATCGGCTGGCGATCCAACATAGCGGCCGGCCGATGGTGCTGAGCCTCTCCCCGGGACCGACACCGTTGTCGGCCGCGTCCCACGTGCGGGCCAACGCCCACATGTGGCGTGTCGTGAACGACCTGTGGGACAACTGGCCGACCGTGGACGCGGAGTTCACCGTACTGCGCGACTGGAATCCACACCGGGCTCCGGGCGCCTGGCCGGATCCGGACATGATCCCGATCGGCCGGCTGTCCAAGCAAGGTCCCAACGGTCCACCGCGGTACTCCAACCTCACACCGGACGAGCAGCGCACTCTGATGACGCTGTGGTGCATCACTCGGTCGCCGCTGATGTGGGGTGGCAACCTGACCGAGAACCGGGCCGCTGAGCTGGCGCTGATGACCAACGCCGCGGTGCTGGCGGTGGACCAGGCAAGCACCAACAATCGGCAGCTCGTCGGCGGCACGTTCCAGGTTTGGGCGGCCGATGTACCCAACTCGACCGATCGCTACGTGGCCCTGTTCAACCGGTCCGGCGGGACCGCCAATGTATCGGCCAGCCTGGCGGATCTGGGCATCGGCTCGGCCACGGTCACTGACCTGTGGTCCGGCGCCAACCTGGGCACGGCCACGGGCACACTCACTCGTGCGCTACCGGCCCACGGCGCTGGTCTCTACCGGCTGACCCCACTGACGACGGTCCCGCCACCGGCGACGTACAACCTCGTCGCCCGGCACAGCGGCAAGCTCGCGGACGTGTTCAACGCGTCTACCGCCGATGGCGCCAATATCGTGCAGTGGACGGCCAACGGGCAGACCAACCAGCGCTGGCGGTTCGCCGATGCCGGCGGCGGCTACTTCACGGTCGTCAGCGTCCACAGTGGCAAGTGTCTGGACGTTTTCGGCGGTACCAGTGCCACGGCCGACGGGGTACGGGTGGTCCAATGGGCCTGCCACGGTGGTACCAACCAACAGTGGCGCCTCCAGGATGCCGGCGGCGGGTACGTAAACCTCATCGTCCGGCACAGCAACAAATGCCTGGACGTCGCCGGCGCGTCCACCACCGACGGCGCCCAGCTCGTGCAGTGGACCTGCAACGGCGGCACCAGCCAACAATGGCAGCGGCGGCAGGTCTGACTGAGTTGGAAAGTGGGTCATAGCGGGAGGTCCGCGGTACGGCGGAGCCGCATCACGCCTCCTCGCGCGGATGCTTCGATCCCCAATGTTCCTTTGACGATCTCGCGTACCGCACCGAGCGCCGCCGGCATCACGGCGTCTTCGAGCGCGGAGCGGATCTTCTCGACGAGGAGTTCGCCGGCTTCGGCCAGCGTTCCGCCGATGACGATGGCGTCTGGGTTGTAGAGGCCGACGACAGCGCCGAGCGCGGTGCCGATCTGGCGTCCGGCATCGGCGATGAGCCGCCTGCAGACGCTGTCCTTAGCGTTTGCCAGCCTTACCAGCTCGGACAGGTCCTTCATCGTAGGGTGGGCCTTCTGGGCCAGCCTGAGCAACTCTCCTCCGCCCGCGATGAGCTCGACACAGCCGCGGTTGCCGCATCGGCACGGGTCGCCACTCGGATCGAGCGTGATGTGTCCGATCTCGCCGGCTGTACCGCTGGCGCCCCGGAAGACCTCACCGTTGATGATGATTCCTCCGCCGATGCCGGTGGCGGCCTTGACGTAGAGCATGCACCGCACATGGGCGCCGCCACGGCGAGACTGACCTATCACGCCGATGGTGTACTCGGCGAGGGCGCCGAGGTTGGCGTCGTTGTCCAGCAGTACCGGACAGTCCAGCCACTGACGCAACGCCTCGATGGGGTGGTCGCGGTTCCACTTCTCGCCGAGAATCTGCGAGCCGATCTGCTCGTCGAACGTCACCGGTGCGGAGATTCCGACACAGGCGCAGACGAGTGAGCGACGATCGCCACCGAGCGCGGCGAGGGCGTCCTCGAGCAAGCGCGCCGCGACATCGAACGCGTGCTGCGGATCGGCGTTGGGGTCGCCGAGGCGTTGTTTGCCCACGCGGTGTTCGTCGCTGCCGATCTCCTGCGCGACGACACAGACGCGCTGTCGGCCGATCTCGATACCGGCTACGAGCCCGGCCCGGCGGCTGAGTCCCACGGCTTCGGCGGACCGACCGCGCGCGGAGGGCGTCTGGCGGGCCACGACCTCCTTGCGGAGCAGGCCATGCGCATCGAGTTCGGCCAGTGCGTTGAGCACCGTGACCCGGGAGAGGTGAGTCAGGTGGGCCAGCTCCGACCTCGTCTGCGGACCGTTGGCGCGGAGCACGTCCGCCACGCGCCGCGTCGGACCTGCCAGTCCCTCCTGCGGCGACCACCAACGTCGCGGGGCCAACCCGCGGGTGCCCACGTGCGTCAGCCTTGCCCTGCTGATGATTTCTGTCAACAGCACGACCTGGAACGGGGTAGCGGCGTCCGATAGGCCCGACTCAACGTCAACACGTTGCGCTACGGGCATCGATTTGCGCCATTTGATGATGTCGACAGTCGCCCACTAGACACAAATGAGGTCGTGGCTCATCCTAGGTTGATCCGGGCGCCTGAACGATCGTTAGAGAGCGGCGGCATGCCGCGACCGATACTGGCAGGTGCGCGATGACGGCGAACGACAGCAACCAGCGGCGTGGTTGGTTGGCCAGTCTGGGGAGGGGCCAGGGTCCCGAATTCTGGATCGCGGTGCTCACCTCGGTCGCGGTCGGTGTGCTGCGGATCCTGGGCTTGGTCAGCCTCGAGGTCGTCCTCGGCGCCGTGCTCGGTGGACTGTCACTGCTGGCGTTTGGCGCCGTCGGTCACCGCCGTGAGCTGAGTGAACTTCGGTCGATACTGGTCGAACTGTCGAGCAAGCTGAGCCTGCACCACAACGGTGGCGTACCGGCGGATCTGTTCTTCCTCCGCAGCATGGCGGACTTCGCCGATCAGCTCTCGCGAGCGACCGACATACGACTCCTCGGCGTGACACTGAGCAGGATGCTCGAACGCAACGGCGCAGAGATCGCCCGCCGGCTCAAGGTGGGTGCGCGCGTGCGAGTGATCATCCTCGACCCGAAGGGTCTCGGCATCAGCCAGGCCGGACTTCGGCTCCCGGTCGGGACGGAACATTACTTCGAGCAACGCCTCGAGGTAACCATCGCGCAGACCCAGGCACTCAAAAAGCAATACGCACAAGGCGAGCTCGAGGTACGGCTGGTGCCGGGCCTGCCGCCGATAGCACTGTCCATTTTGGACCCCGACACGCCACACGGTCGCATCTACGTAGAGATCTATGCCACCGAATGGCTCCGGGACCACCCGGTGTTCTGCCTACACGCCCGACGAGACGGCCACTTCTATGCCGACTACCTCGAACAGTTCGAGAGTCTGTGGGAGACCGCCCGTCCACTGTGGCCCTGATCGCCGTGCTGGCGGCGGCCGTACGAGGTCATGCCGCGCGGCTTGTAGACAGCCAGGACGGTCGCGACAACGAGCAACATCACGGCGAGGGCCGAATGCAGTGTTACCGACGGGCTTCGCAACATCGCCTCACCGTCGGCGGTGAGTGTTGTGCTGGCGGCGATGTTGGCCAGTGCAGTTAGCGTCTGCATGTATAGCAGCAGCACCCCGACGGCGCCGATGTTGATGACCAGCTTGAAGATCACCCAGTAGTGACGCACCAGTCCCCATGCGGTACCCAGTGATTGGATCAACCCCGTCACCAGTGACGCCACGGCAAGCGGTACGAGCGCCGCCCAGCCCGCCGGTTCCAGCACCAGGTAGACCGCGCGCACTGTGCCGGTGTCGCGGCTGCCGACGGCGGTGATGCCGAGTGCGAGAAAGACCAAGACCGCGCCCAGCCAGCCCACCGAAGTCATGATGTGGCCCGTCAGCACGAGCCGGCTCCACGCCGGCCTCATCCCCATGTCATGTGTCGCCCAGGACCGTGACCGTTGCCGACCAGCAGCAGTACGACGAACAGCGCCACGATGATCACTGTGACGGCAACGCCGACCTTCACCCAGCGAGGCATGTCTGCCAGTTTACGAGACAGAGTGTCACTGTCAAGACAGACTGTATGGCAGTCGACGACGAGTATGCTACAACTCGTGCCAAAGCTGTGGAACGACACGATCGACGCGCACCGCCAGCAGGTTCGCGAGGCGATCATGTCCACCACCGCCGTCCTCGTGGACGAGCACGGGTTGCTCGGGGTGACGATGTCGCAGATCGCCGAACAGACCGGCATCGGACGAGCCACCCTGTACAAGTACTTCCCAGACGTCGAAGCCATCCTGCACGCGTGGCACGAGCGGCAAATTCACGCCCACCTCGGTCAGCTCGCTACAGTCGCCGAGCGGCATTCCGACCCCAATCTCCGCCTGGAAGCTGTCCTGCGGACGTACGCCGACATCGCTCATCAGTCGCAAGGACACCGCGACACCGAACTGACCGCACTCCTGCACCGGAGCGACCAGATCGCCGCCGCCGAACACCACCTGCACGGCATGCTCACCGGCCTGATCAGCGACGGTATCGCCGCCGGAGCCGTCCGCGACGACATGGCCCCGGCCGAACTGGCTAGCTTCTGCCTGCACGCGCTCACCGCGGCTCGTGGCGCGACATCGAAAGCGGAAGTACATCGCCTCGTCGCCGTTACGCTCGCTGGACTGCAGCCGCCCAACGACTGACCGTCCCGGGTCAGCCGAGCGTGACCTCCGCGGTGTGGCAGCCTCGCAGGACCGCGAGGAGTTGCGCTTCGTCCTCGATCAGGGATGCCGCCTTGGCCATCGGGCGCTGGAAGAACGTGACCTGTACCCGCAGCGTTTTGCTCTTCTTCTGAGCTCGCCAGGTGGCGACGACCTCGCCGTCGACGACGAGTGTGCCGGGCGCCGCAACCGGCGGCCAGACCGCCTTGCGCTGTGCCGGGTCGGGCACCAGGGTGGCCCGGTCGCGGCCGAGCACGTATGGGTCGTTCGGGGGGAGCAGGCGCGCGCCGGCCGGCGGCTGAGCCTTCTTCAACTCGTCGATGTCGGTACGCAGGATCGAACCCGTCGCACCGTCGAAGCTCACCTCTTGCAGGTCGGCGGCCAGCTCGGTGAACCGTCTCCGGGCGGCGGCGACTCCGGTTCTGGTCCAGTCGGCGAAGTCGTTCGGCGTCGCGGGCCCGTAGCAGCGGAGAAACCGCCGGAGCAGGTCCCGGCCGGCGTCCAGCGCGGCGGCCGATCCGACCGTGGGAGCCTCGGCTCCCAACCACTCGTCGATCCGGATGTACCAGACCTCCCGAGCGGAGCGCGGTGCGATGCAATAGACGCCGACGGCACCGGGCAGCAGGAACAGGCTCTCGTCGACGTGCCGGGAGCCGCAACGCTCGCACCACAACGACATCGCCTCGGGCAGCCGGGCCGTGATGGCCGCGCTCAGCTCGCCCCTGGCCCGCGCACCGCCGGCCAGTTCGGCGTGCGCGGCGTCGACCACCCGGGTCAGCGCTTCGCTCGGCCCGATACCCGAATCGGCCATTCGTTTGCAGGTGACCTCGCCGATCGTCGCGCGCAGCGACGCGTCGTCGGCGTCGATGCCGCCGACTGTGAAGACGGCAAGGTCCTCCCGTGGCACCAGCGCGGCTGCCATGCGCGGGCCGTGTACCTCGACGAGAGTCTTGTCCGACAACGCCGCGGACACCCGGTCCTCCGAGATGCCGTTGACCCTGGCCAGCAGCGCCGCTTGGGCCGAGCCAGGCGGGCTGTTGCGTACGCTGCAGGCCGCAACCGCTTCGGTCATCCGCGCCTCACCCAGCCTCCGCGCCAAGTGTTGTCGGCGTAGTCGAAATGCCAGCACCTGCCGGCGAGTTGTCGTCAGCACCACGCCAGTCCCTTCAGTCCGCCCGAGAGCCGCCCGCCCGCTCGCCACAAAGCGGATCGTTCCTCAGCAGTGCCGGGAGTGATTGTTGACGAGCGGGGGCCGCCGCGGGGAGGCTACTCCGAAACTCTTTCGGTTTTGGTGGTGCGGCCGTGGCTGTTGTCGCGCGGACAGGTGCACGTGGTGAACCGGTCGCGAAGGTCCCGCCCAGGTGGATTGCGTGCTTCGCGCTCGCGGTGGCCGCGACGTTCGTCGGCTGGTTCGGGCCGTTGCAGATCCTGCTGGCGCGGCAGGCTGAGGCGATCTCGCCGGGCAGTAAGGAGAATCTGCTCGCCCTGGTCGCTGGGCTCGGCGCGGCGTTCTCGATGTTCGCCAACCCGTTGTGGGGGGCGCTGTCCGATCGGACAGTCTCTCGCTTCGGCAAGCGGATCCCGTGGGTCGCCGCCGGCAGCGTGCTCGGTGCCGCCAGCCTGGTGCTGCTCGGTTCGGCGTCGTCGCTGTGGCTGCTCATCGCCGGCTGGTGTTTGGTGCAGACGGTGCTCAACGCGCCTTATGCCGCATTGTCGGCGGCCATCCCCGATCAGGTGCCGGTGACGCAACGCGGGGCGGCGGGTGGCTACTTCGGCGTCGCGCAGATCATGGGCGTGATGATCGGCACCGGTCTCGCGGTCGCCGGCATCGGCCTGTTCGGCGGGACTTTCGGCGGGTACCTGGTGTGCGCGTTGTTCGTGCTTGTCGCCTGGATTCCCTACGCGGCGGTGCGCCGCGACACCGTGCTCGCCCGCACCGACCGCACCCCGCTCGATTGGGGCGCGTTCCTGCGCGGTTTCTGGTTGAGCCCCCGACGGTACCCGGACTTCGCCTGGGCATGGCTGACCCGCTTCCTGATCAACCTCGGCAACGCCATCGCGCTGCTGTACCTGCTGTTCTTCCTGCAAGACGAGGTGGGTATCCAGAATCCGGAACAAGGTGTGCTGATCCTGACCGTGGTCAACGCACTGACCCTGCTCGTCGCGGTCATGGTGGCCGGGGTCTGGTCCGACCGGGTAGGAAAGCGCAGGGTCTTCGTCTTGTGGTCCGGAGTCATCATGGGTGCCGCCGCGATGACGCTGGCGTTATGGCCGGTGTGGCCGGTGGCGCTGGTCGCGGCCGCCGTCCTCGGCATCGGTTTCGGGGCTTACACGTCCGTCGACTTCGCGTTGCTGACCCAGGTGCTACCCGCCGCGGTCGATCGCGGTAAGGATCTGGGAGTCTTGAACATCGCGAGCGCCCTGCCCCAGGTGCTCGCCCCGGTGGTGGCGGCGCCGATCGTCGTATCCCTGGGCGGATACTCGACGTTGTATGGCGCGTCCGCTGTCGTCGGGCTTGTTGGAGCCGTGCTCGTGTATCGGATCAGGTCTGTGAAGTAGAGGTCCCATGTCCAGAGCTGCGCCATGGCTGATTACCCTGATTTGCGGTGCCTCCGGTGTGGGCAAGTCCCGCGCGGCGGCCGCGCTCGCCGGCCGGTACGGCGTTCCGGTGGCCGAGGCAGACGACACTCGCACTCGACCATTCCGAGACGGTCCGCGCCGTGGTCGTCATCGAGTCCGAGGAGGACCAACTCGTGGCCAACTCGACCGGATCGACTCTGCGCTGCGCGGGGCGTATCTGGCGGCCGGCGCGCCCCCCTCTACGTGGTGACCCGACATTCGCAGTTTCTCAACGGAGGTCACGATGACCGAGTCAACCGTCCACCCGTTGCCTGGCACCATAGTCGTCCCGATCACGGCCAAGCAGCCAACGTCTGATCTGCTTCGTGAGCTCAATGTCCTGCTGGAGTCCAAGGGACCTTTGCCACTGGATTGCACGACACTCACGGAACTGCGGCTCGATAGCGTCGGCTGGCCCGCCACCGTTGCGGCAGCAGCCGGCACAACCGCGGCGGTGGGAGCTGCGGCATACGCAGCTCACCTCGACGGGAACAAGCAGCCGCACTACTACGTGGCGATCCACATTACCGCCGTCTGGGAGTAGGCGCTTGACCCGGGATCGTTGGCCACGACGGTCCCGGGTCACTCCGACGAGCGGACGACAGACAGTCCCAGCCCACGGTCGTAGCATGTCGTTCGTGGCCGGTGACGCTGCGATGTCAGCCGAGACGGTGTCGACCGATCGTGCGGCCCGGTTGGCGCGGTGCCTGGAGCGGGCGCGGGAGGGGGAGCTCTCGACGCTGGACGAGGCGGTACGGGAGCTCAACCCTCTGCTGTGGCAGGTGGCCCGCGCCCAGGGGCTGCCGACCGAGGAGGCGTCTGACGTTGTGCAAACCGCTTGGCTCGAGCTATTGCGCCACCTACGTACCATCCGCTCTCCGCAGGCGTTGACTGCTTGGCTGGTGACCACCACACGCCGGGAGGCGTGGCGAGTGCGGGCCCGCTCTCGGGCCCAGGCCCACGAGGTGGTGGACAGCCTGGAGTCGCGGGCCGACGACGGGCCGGGGTTGGACGAGCTACTGCTGACCGAGGAGCGCAACCGGGTACTCCTGCGGCATTTTCATCGCTTGTCGGAGCAATGCCGTGAGCTTCTGGGCATCGTCGCCGAGGTCGACCGGCCGGACTACTCCGTGGTGGCCGAGGCGTTGGGTATGCCACGAGGCAGCATCGGTCCCACGCGCGGCCGGTGTCTGGCGAAGCTGCGGGAGATGCTGCTGGCCGATCCTCAATGGAGTCCACCATGACCGATGCGTTCGACCAGCCACTGGACGACGTCGATGTCGCGATCCTCGAGCAGCTGCGGGTGGCGCGGCGGGCCGTGGACCCGCCGCCCGCCGAGCTCGACGACAGGGTGCGTTTCGCGATAGCACTGACCGATGTCGAGATCGAGGTGGCCAGATTGCAGGAGGACGTCCTCGTCGGGTCGGGGGCCCGTGCGACCGAGCGGACCCGCACGGTCACGTTCGACTGTGACCGGATGACCATCATGATCTCCGTGGTGGACCTCCCGGAGGGCCTGCTCCGGTTGGACGGATGGTTCGCTCCACCTGACCGGCGGCGGGTCGAGCTTCGGCTCGCGTCAGCGGGCTCGGCTCCCGTGTCGTGGGATGTGATGGCCGACGAGGACGGCCGGTTCGTATTCCAGGGCATCGGTCGCGGGTTGGCTCAGCTGCTAGTCCATCACGCGCAGGACGGTGGCGCCACGGTCGTCACGCCCTCGATTGTCCTGTGAGGACAGTTCGAGACCGCGTCACCGAGTTGTACGCGGCTGGCCGCGAGTCCAACTCGGACAATCGCCCGGCGGTCGCCGCGCGGCAGCTGCGCGCGGCCCTGCGTGAGCTGGACCGCTCGGAACCGACCGGGACCGCGGAGGTCCGGGGCCTGATCCTGCTCAGCCTGGCCTGGTCCGAGGCCGAACAGGGGCGCGTCGAGCGGGGCTTCCGGTTGCTCGACGAGGCGGAGCGGCTGATCCCCCCGGAGCGTCGGGGTGTCCTCTATGGACAGCGCGGACTGCTGCTCCGGCGGGTGGGACAGGACGAGCTGGCTCTGCCACAGTACGACGCGGCGGTGGCCCTGTTGACCGAGCGGTCCGATGCCTTCGAGCTGGCCAAGGTGCTGTCGAACCGGGGTCTCGTGCATGTGAGCGCGGCGCGGGTCGGGCTGGCTCGGGCAGACTTTCGCCGGTCCGCCCAGATAGCGGCCCGACACGGCTTCGCCTTGCCCGCCACCATCACGAGGCACAATCTCGGCGACCTCGAGCTCCTCGCGGGGGACATCCCGTCGGCGCTGTCCACGTACGCCGCGGTGGCTCGTGTCTACCAGGAGCAGGCACCGGGCAGGCTGGCCAACCTGGCCATCGACCGGGCGAAGGCGCTACTCGCCGCCGGCCTGTTCGGGGAGGCGGATCGTGAGCTCGCGACCGCGCTGGACGGAGCCGAGGCGCAGCGGCAGGACCACGTGTCGGCGTACGCGCTGCTGGTCCGGGCCGAAGCCGCGTTGCTCGCCGGGCGACCCGATGCGGCGCTGGCCTGGGCGACGCGGGCACGCTCCCGGTTCCTGGGCCGCCAAAACGCCCGCCGCGCCACGCTGGCCTCGTTGCTCGCGCTGCGGGCGGAGTACGCCGCATCGGTCGCGCCTCCGTCGTCGGTGGCGCGTCGGGCCCGTGCTCTGGCCGCGCGGCTGGATCAGCTCGGTCTGGCCGAGGACAGCCGCGTGGCCGGACTGCTCGCGACGCGTGCACTGGTCTCCGCCGGGCGGCCCAGCGCGGCCCGGCGGGAACTCGCCCGGCACCGTCGGACGCGGGCCTCGGACCGGCTCGATACGCGCCTGCTGTGGCGGCTGGCGCAGGCGGAGGTCGCCGCGGCCGATGGCGAGCGTGCGACGGCGTCGCGGTCGCTGAAGGCCGGAATGGCCACGCTCCACAGGTACCGGAGCCAGCTCGGCTGCCTCGACCTGCAGACCGGAGCGGCCGTCCATGGGCGGGATCTGGCTCGGGCGGGGCTGCGTGGTGCGCTGGCGAACGGATCCCGCGCGGACATCTTCCGGTGGTCCGAGTCGGTGCGTGCGCAGGCCCTTCTGCTGCCACCGGTACACCCGCCGGAGGATCCTGACGCGGTGGCCGCGTTGGAGGCGCTGCGGCAGGTCCGTACGGCGTTGCGGGAAGCCGAACTGGCCGGGCGACCCACCGGCGGTCTGCGCGCCCGGAGCGAGGCGCTGCAACGCACGATCCGGGAGCGGTCATGGTCGACGGCGGGCACCGGCCCCGAAGGCGCCGCCACGCCGGTTTCCCTGGGCGCGATCCGAGGGGAGCTGTCGGGCGCCGCGCTGGTGATCTACCTTCGCGACGTCGCGGTGTTGTGGGCGCTCGTGGTGACGGCGGATTCGACTTCGTTGCTACGGCTGGGATCCTTCGCCGAGGCCGAGGAGTCGCTACTGCGCTTGCGGGCCGACCTGGACGCGCAGGCCGGACGCGCACTGCCGCACCGGCTCGCCGCAGCCGTGGGGAGGGCAACACGCAACGATGCGGGTGCCCTCGCGGCCGCCATCCTCGACCCGATTCTCGGGCTCGTGGGCGACCGAGAGCTGGTGGTCGTCCCGACCGGAACTCTCGTGACCGTTCCGTGGGCCGTGCTGCCGGGCTGTGCGCAGCGGCCGGTCACCGTGGCGCCCTCCGCGACCATCTGGAGCGCGGCGAGCAAGCGAGCGGCCGCGCTCGTGGCAAGCGGGCCGGGCGATCCGCTGCTGGTGGCCGGCCCCGGCAACGAGCGTGGTGAGGCCGAGATCCGGGCGATCGCCCACCTCTGGCCACAAGCGACAGTCCTCACCGGACAGTCAGCCACGCCGGCCGCGACGCTGGCCCACCTGGATGGTGCCGGCATAGTCCATCTCGCCGCGCACGGCCACCATGCCACCGACAACGCGCTCTTCTCGGCCTTGGAGCTGACCGGCGGACCGCTGATGGGCTACGACCTCCAGCGCGTCCCGGCCATTCCGGCGCTCGTCGTACTGTCGTCGTGCGATCTGGGGCTGAACGACGTACGTCCGGGTGACGAGACGCTCGGGATGACCACCGCCCTCCTGAACGCCGGATCGTCCACAGTGGTCGCCAGCGTCAACCGCGTGGCGGACGACACCGCGATGGCGGTCATGACCGGCTTCCACGAGGCCGTCAGCCGGGGCGTCCGTCCAGCGGTGGCGTTGGCGGGCGCCGTGGCACCCGCCAACGCGGTAGGTTTCGTATGCTTCGGCGCGGGATGAGCGCCGTCCGCGGTTGTCACGAGGCTAGCGCCGCGTGCGTCAGCGGGCCGTAGACGCCGTCGACGGCGAGTCCGACCTTCTGCTGGAACGCCCGTAGCGCCTGCTCGGTCTTCGGGCCGAAAACGCCGTCCTCCACGAGCCGCCGCGAGGCGCCTTTGGCGTTCAGGCGGTTCTGCACCCACGCGACGTCAGCACCCCGCATACGTGGCTGGGCGAGCCGGATGATCCGACCCGTCCACGGATGCCCGGTGAGATACGTGCGTGCGATCGCCAGGTGTCTGTCCACATCGGACGGCCGGTAGACGTACTCGAAGTGCATCGTGTCCGGCCGCTTCGTAGCCCAGCCGCCCCAGAAGCACCCGGCCGCCCACCACATAGCCACGATCGCGGGCGGGATGTCCGATGCAAACGTCGTCGACATCGGGTTCGTCAGGGAGTTGATGTCCACGGCCAGGCCCCACGAATGGTTGCTCGGCTTGTCGGTCCCGCGGATGGCGCGGCACGCGAACCCCCACGTCTGGCCCGGCTTGACGTCGTACCCCTGCCTCTCGGTGGCTTCCAGGAGCGTGGCCACGAGTGCGGCGATCTCCTTGTGGACGTAGACGGTCACGCCCGCTTTCGTCACGGCGGCCATTTTCGTCTTCTGGCAGCGCGGCCAGCCGGGACCCCAGCCATGCGCCTCGGCACGGTTGCGCTCGATGCCGTTCGGCCGGGCCGGGTAGTCGCTGAGTTTCACCGCTGCCCCTCCTCGTCGCCCCAGCCGTCCTCTTCGGAGTCCTGGCATGCCCACTGTGGAATTTCCTCGTCGTCCTCGATGTCCCGGACGGCCCAGGTCGGTTCGGTCACGGCTGTCTCCCCTTTTAGGAACGAGTTACTTATCCATCCAAGGGGGCGATCTTGGTCGCTGGATACGCAGATCTCCGCGCCGAGTTTGTATCTGGCCCGCGGGTACCGCCCCATGTCAGGACGGCGGCTTTCGACAACCGCCGCGCATCGAGCGAAGTGGGCGGAGTGAGATGGCATACGTACTGTTCGCGCTGGCAGGTTTGGGCCTGGTGGCGTTGGTGATTGGGCTGCTCGCCGTATTGTTGGCCAGACCACGGCGCTCGCGCGTAGCGCCACCGGCCGCCGACGCGGTGCCGACGGTGGAGATCGTCGCGCTGGGCATCAGCGGCTCGGGTAAGACCGTGTTCCTGGCCAGCCTGTTTCACGAGCTGCACGTACCGCTCGGCGGCCGGCCGTACTTTCTCGGTACCGACGCCGAGCAGCGGGTGACGTTGAGCGGTGTCCTCCGAGAAGTCAGCGATCCGACCCTGCCATGGCCGCCGGGGACGATGGTCGGCCAGACCCGCCGGTTCACCTTCGACTGTCTGTCCAAGGTGGACGATCGCTGGCGTCCGGTGCTGCGGTTGAACTACCTCGACTACGCCGGTGAGGTACTGGAGCACACCTCCGAGGGCGGCCGGCAGGCTCTGCAGCAGTTGGAGACGTACGTCAAGGGGGCCGACGCTGTTCTGGGGATGCTGGATGGGCGGCGCATCGTGGAGTTCATGCGCGGCGCGGCCGGCGGGCGCACATACCTGACAGCGGCCATCCAACCCATGCTCGGCATCATGGCGGCCACGCATTGCCCGATCTATCTCGTCATCACGAAGTGGGACATCGTCCGCGGCTTCGGCGAGCCCGAGAATGCCGATGACAACACGCGTCTCGATCGGGTACGGGATGCGTTGCTGTCCCTGCCACAGCTGCGCGGGCTGGTCAACATGCGCAGCATCGTTCGCCTCATCCCGGTCAGCGCGGTCGGTCCGGACTTCGCCACGTTGGACGCCACCACCGGCCGAATCGACAAGCGCGCCGACGGCATGCTGCAACCGATGAACGTCGAAGTGCCGATCGCCGCCGTGCTGCCGGACCTGTTCCGGCGCGTCGCCGCGACGATGGACGTACGAGTGAGCGCGGGCGTCGACGCCCAGGTACGGGAGATGATGCGGCTGAGCCCACTGCAGTGGAGCAGTGCGATCGCGCACTTCCTTACCAGGCCCGCCGGCGCCGCCGTACGCGCCACGCTCGACATCGTGCTCGGCCGGAGCTACGGCAGCGAGGTGGTTGGCCTGCTGTTGGACTGGATGGGCCGACCGTACCGGCGCAAGGGCGAACAGGTAGCGGCGTTTCGCACCGACGCCGAGCGCCAGCTCGCCGAGGTCAGCCAGGCACGCATCGCCATCGTCGAACACTTCCACAAGACGATGTACGTATTCGAGGATCGGCTTCCCGCGTCGAGGCTGTGGACGCGATGAGCGCCGCCAGCGGTACCGTCGGCTGGGCGTTCCTGGTCGCCCGTACGCACACGCGGGGCTATCGCCTCATGCTGGCACCCGCCGACCGGGCCGCGATCGGGAGGGACCTCATCGAGCGGTGTGCGCGGCCAGACGTCAATGGCGGCGGGCCGACGATCCAGATCGTGCGGGACGGTCCGGCGGTGGTGTCTCTGGTCTTCGACACCCACCGCCTCACCGCGGCCGACCTGGGAGCGGCTTCGGTCGGGACCGAACCGGCCGACCTCATCCTCGACGAGCACGGTCGACCCATCGACGTCGTCTACGGCTTCGTCTGCGCCGCCCCGGTGCAGGAGGCTGCCGAGAGTGACCTCGCGACGGCTCGTACGCGGGCGCTCGACGCATACCGCCGCGCGCTGATCGGTTGCGAGGTGCCGCCGTCGGAGCCGTACAGGCTGGAGTCCTCGCTGCGGGCGGAGCCACCTCCGGCGCCGCTCCGATCCGCCTTCGTCGACCAGCGACGCAGGACAGCCTCGACGCGAATCTGGGTGGTCGTGGCCGGCGCCGTGACCGTAGTCATCGGCGCGATCGGCGGCTGCGTCGCACTCCGACCGTCGATCGCGCCGGTTCCGTCATCGCCTGCGACGACGCCTGCGCCGAGCGCGGGCGTCCCGTCGGGAACGCCCACGACTCCCACCCGGCACCTTCGGAATCTCACCCGGCGCTTCGGCCGTCATCCCCAGCTCAACCAATGCCACCGGCCGACGTGTACGCCGGTCCAGCCGGCGCTGTACGAGACCGGACCCAGTGTGGAGGCGTTGACCCCGGCGCCGATCCCGCCCTTGGCCGTGAGCTCGTTCCCACTGTCGATCTCGAGACCGCCGACCCACTTCTCACCGGCGTCGGCCGCCACGAATATCTGCGAGCCCTTCAGCTTCTCCATGCGGTCCGCCGACGAGAGCATCAGGCCACCCTCGGCGTTGGCGCCCACCGACCCAGGGGCGCCACCGATCTGCAGCGCCAGGCTATGCCCGATGCCGTCGGCGTCCACCAAGATGCAGCCGTTCACTCCGACGAGGACGCTCACCTGGATCCGCCCGGAGACACAGACCCCGCCGGTGACGGCAAGGTTGTCGCCCACGGTGCACAGCCACGGCAGGATGTCGCAGCCGTGGAAGCTGGGTCCGCGCGTCGACTGGGGGCCGACGGGTCCCGCACCGGCGCACCTGGTCAGGATGCAGCCGAGGGATTTGGCAACTCCCTTGATGCCTTCGACCACCGGGTTCGGCGCGCCCGTGCCGCGCGAGGTGGCGACTCGGGTACCGGCTTTGGCCGCCTTGCCGCTCTTGCCGTTGGCCGCCTTGGCCTTGGTTTTGGCGGGAGCCGCGGCCGCGGCGACCTTGACCGCCGCCTTCACCGCCGTCCTGGTTACCGCCACCGCCGCCTTCTTCGCGCCGCTCACTGCCTTGACCGCCACACCGACCGCCGCCTTGACAAAATTGGCGACCGCCTTGACCGCCGAGCTGGCGACGTTGCTGATCACCGAACCGGTCGCCGGGGCGGAGGCGACGGGCGAGCAGTCGTCGGTCTCGCAGTACCGCAACCCGTCGGGGTCGCTCATGGTGACCGGGCTGTTGTTGGCGTAGCTGTAGCCGTGCATCTGCTGCGGGTCGGCGATGTCCATGACGGGGTCGACGCTGAGGAACATGCCCGTCGCGGGATCGAGCTCGCGCGCGCCGAGGTGCACCAGGCCGGTGGTGTCGGCGAACCCGCCGACGTACCCGTGCCGGTTCGGCCAGACCACGGCCGCCCCGCGGGGCGGGCCGAACGGGGTCTGCCGGCGCCGGGTGACCGCGAGGTCGGAGTTCCGTACGGCGATCGCCGCGGTGCCCTGGTGGTCGGTGAAGAGCCAGGACAGGGTACCGCCGACGCGGGTCGCGACGGTCTTGCCGGCGTGGGTGTAGACGCGGGTCGCGGTGGCTCCACCGCCGCCGGGGTTGACGTGGATCTCCATACCCATGGGCAGGTGCAGGGTGGTACCGCCGGAGTCTCTCGTGATCATCCGGGTTCCGGTGGCGTCGTAGAGATAGCTGGAGTTGGCCGCGCCGCCGGTTACGGTGGCCAGGTGCCCCTCCGCGTCCCAGGTCAGCGTCTGCTGGCCGGCGGGGCCTGGACGGCTGGTGGTGTTTCCGGCCGCGTCGTAGGAGTACGTGCCGGTGGCCGCACCATTGGTAGAGGTGACGGTGTGCGGCCGCGGCTGGCCCGGCGTGGGGTGGGCGTACGTGGTGACCTGGTTGCCGCCCGCGGTGTACGCCGTCTGGTTGGTGCGGTTGCCGGTGGAGTCGTACGTCCAGGACAGCCAGTACGGGGCGGGCCCGCCCAGCCCAGCGACCGACGGTGCGGGGGTGCAGCTGTTCGAACCCGGCGTCCACGCCTGGATCAGCCGCCTCAGGTAGTCATATGACAGGCACTGCGTGTCGTCCGCGCCGGCCGAGTACTGGGACAGCAGGTCCGAGATCTTCGTGACGTTGCCGGCGTCGTCGTAACGGTAGTCGGCTTCCATCAGCACGCTGGGATCCGACGCCGCTTGGACGTTGAGATGTGACAGCCGGCCGGTGACCGGATCCCAGTCGAAGGACCGGTACGCGGTGAACGTGTCGTGCGTCATCGACGTGAGCTGACCGGTCTGCAGGTACGTCGTCTCGGTCACGTACGCGTCGGTACCGGTGAGCGTGAAGGGCAGCCCGCTCGGTGTGTACGCCACCGACAGCGTCTCGGCGGGCAACCCGCCAGCGGCCGGCAGCGACTGGGTCGCCAGCGCGCCGTTGGCGGTGTACGTGGTGCCGAACGCGTACGTGCCGGCCAGCCCGGGCTCCGCCGCCGGCACGCTCACCGAGTGGCCGGTGGGGCGGTACGCGGCGTCGTAGCCGGTCACCGCCACGGTGTACGCGGCCCCGGCGGCGAACCGGGTCGACGAGGTCAGCTGGCCCCGGGCGATCGAGTCGTAGGTCCACTCGGCGAGCTTCGTGCCGGTGCCGACCGGGCCCTGCCACTGCTGCGTCTGGCGGGACAGCTCATCGTACACATTGGACAGTGTGCCGCCTCGCGCGTCCACAGTGGACGTAATCTGGCCGGCGTCGTCGTACGTCACGGTGGTGGTTCCCTTGTCCGGGTCGACGCTGGTGACCGGGCGACCGCGCTGGTCGTAGCCGCGGGTCCAGGTGATCCCGGCCTGGTCCACCACGCTGGTCGTCCGGCCGGCATGGTCGTAGGTGTACGCGGTGCGGTCGTAACTGTTGGCGGTGTAGGGCGTGGGTGCGGTGCCCCGGTACTGGCGCAGCTCGGTGGTCCGCCCGCGCGCATCGGTGACGGTGGAGGTGGCGGTATCGCCGGCCGGCGGTGTCACGTCCACCCGGTCGCCGCCGTAGCCGGTGGTGGTGCGCCAACGCTCCACAGCGAAGGACACCAGCAACGTCTGCGTCGGCCGGTTGGCGCCGTCGTACACCGTGCGGGTCTGCGCCGGTACCGCGGTGTCCTCGGTGCCGAGCAGAGCCGTGCCGGCGGTGCCGACGGTGTAGTACGGCGCGTTCTCCTTGACCAGCAGGCCACGCGCGTCGTAGAAGTCGTCGGTCACCACCCGGCCGGTACCGACCTGCGCCGGCGCCTGCGTCTGCCGTGGCCGAAGGAAGCCGTCGTAGAGCTGGTACGAGCTCGAATGCCCGGTGCCGTCGGTGTTCAGCGTCGATGTGGTCACCGCGGACGGCCCGCCCGACGACCGGATGAGGTAGGCGTGAGCCGCCGACGGCAGCGTCGGGTGATCGGCCTTCGGCCAGTCCGGCAGCCACACCGCGACGAGCCGGCCCAGTGCGTCGTACGCCAGGTCGGTCGCCCGGCCGTTCTGGTCCGTGATCCGGGTCGCCACGCCCCACGCCGGATCCAGCACCGACGTGCTGGTCCACAGCTTCGGGTTCGTCACCGTGGTCGAGGTGACCGGCGCGCCGGAGGCCGGGGTGTAGGTGGTGGCGGTACGCCGGTCCAGCGCGTCGAACTCCTCGGTGACCCGCCCGTACGCGTCGTAGCCGGCCTTGGAAACGGTGACGTACGTCCGGCTGGCCGGATTGGTGTGCCAGACCGACAGTTCCTGGGTCCGGGTCACCCGTCCGGTCGTCGGCGTGGTGGGGAACGCGGCGCCGTTGTCGTACCACGTCCGCTGCACCGACAGCACCTCACGGGCCTGGGTCGGTGCGGTCGAGCAGCGCAGCCCGTCGGTCTCCACTTCGGACACGAGCGAGTGGATGTGCGCGGCGTCGTTGCGGGCGTACGTGTAACGCGTGCACGTGTCGTCCGCGCTCACCGCGACGTCACCCTGGTCGTCCACGGTCAGCGGCCGCCCGCGCGGTGTGCCGTCGGCTCCGTCGGTGAAAGTGTTCGTCACTACCGCGACCCGGTCCGGCCGGCCACCGTCCAATGTGGTCCGCACGGTGGTCCGCAGCGTGCCGGTCGCGTACGCGGACGTGCTCACGCCTTCGACCGTGCGCGTCGCGGTCGGCCCCGACCACCACGGCTCGACGGCGGTACCGGTGACGACCGCACCGCCCGGTCCATTGCGGACGGTCTCCTCGCGGAGGGTACCGGCCAGCCAGTTCTCGTCCTGGTAGGGGACTCCGTTGACGGTGTAGCTCTGGGTCCGCGCGCCGGTCGGCAGCTTGTCGCCGTGCCTGCCGCGGAAGTACTTCGAGACGGTCTGCGACTGCCCGGCGCCGGCCTCGCCCTGGGTGACTGTCACCTGGTCGTACCCACGCCACTGCGCCCAGGTCTTCTTGCCCGGCGGAGTCAGCTCCGACTCGTCGTAGTGCCAGAACGCGCCGTCGACCGGGTAGTCGTAGGCGACGTACTGCGGCCTGTTGCCGCCGGCGTTGTCGGCCAGGCCGATCCCGGTCACCACGTACTTGTGGAAGTAGTCGACGATCTGCGTACCGCCCGGCGGGGTCCAGAAGGTCGGGAAGCACCGATAGGTGTTGCTCTCCGGAGCGGCGGGCATCTTCGACCCGGACACGCAGTCCGGAGCGGAGTACCCGACGGTCATCACGCCGCCGGTCTCGTTCGAGATCGTGCCGAGGCGGTACCGCCGGAACGCCCCGTTGGTGTCGGTCGAGTTGACCCGGTTGTTCATGATCGTCGCGGTCGGGTTGAACACCACGGCGGGTAACGCGACATCGGGCTCGGCGCCGTTGAGACCCGTGTTCGTTACGGTGTTCAGCCACATGACCCGGGTCTGGTCGCCGCCGGCCGGAGTGATCCACTGCACGCCGAGGGCCCAGGACTGGACGTCCTTCCACGCCTGGGTACCGGTGGCCACGCTGGTGGTCACAGTGGACAGTCGCTGGGTGGACCAGAACGTCGGGGAGTACCGGCCCGCGCACGAGGTCGTCGACGTGCACTCCCGGTCCCACGGCACGTCCGGCCAGTGGGCCAGGTCGTGCGTGGCGCAGCCGGAGCCGAGCGCGCACCGGTCCACGACAGTGAAGGTGACCCGCGCCGGCGCGGTACCGGTGTAGATACTGTCCACATTGGATCTGTTGTCGGTGCCGTAGTCGATCCGGGCGAGATTGGAGCTGCGCACGTACGTCGACACCGCCGCGTCCGTGAC
The DNA here is from genome assembly GCA_035650075.1 of Micromonosporaceae bacterium. Classification (GTDB taxonomy): domain Bacteria; phylum Actinomycetota; class Actinomycetes; order Mycobacteriales; family Micromonosporaceae; genus DASSUC01. The sequence continues at coordinate 69,309 of DASRII010000496.1, forward strand.
GTTGCGGGAGTAGTTGTTGGTCTGGCGGGCGTACCACAGCGACATCGTGTTGCCATGGGTATCGACGACATAGTCCAGACTCCACCGGTAACCCTGTTGGCACCACGCGTTGGCGTACGTCGCGCTGTAGCAGGGCTCACCGGAGTCGTCGCCGTAGACCGGCGCGTACGCGACGGAGTTCGTCTCCGGCCGGCCGCTCTGCCAGCCGAGGAGCCGGTTGCGGCCGTAGAAGTACTGCGTGCCGTCGGTGGTGGTGACCTTCCAGTACTCGCCGTCGTTGTCCCCACTGCCGTTGGTGGCATCGCGCAGCCGCTGCACCCGCGTGCCGTCGTCGTCGACCGGCCGCCAGAGGTCCGGGTCGGTGGCGGACTGGATCAGCTCGCCGCCATGCCCGGACATCGCCAGCGTCGCGTTGTCCGATCCCCAGCAGAGGTCACCGGTACCGGCGTGACCGTCGTCGGCACACGCCTTGTACCGGCGCTCGATGAACCCCGGATCATAACTGAACCCGTCGCCGAGCCAGGACGGCTGGTTGTTGGTCGCCGAGGTCAACCCGTCGAGCGACTGGGAGGAGTACGAGAAGCCGACCCCGGGCGTTGGTCCGCCCAGCGACGGCGGCATCCGCAACGGATACGACCAGTGGAAGTCTCCGGTCGAGCCGCCGCCGGACCAGGTGGCCGACGGCGTGAGCGAGGTGGCCGCGAAGCTGCCGGCGGTCGACGACTCGCCGGCGGTCAGCACCACGAGCGTCGAGCCGACCCCAGAGCCCGGCACGGTCACCTCCGCCACGACGCGGCCGGTCGGGCGGTCGTTGTGCGAGCGGATCGCGACCGGCCGGCAGGTGGCGACGGCCGGGGTGGTCAGCCCGCACTCGGGCATGGTCGCGGCCCGCAACCGGCCACCCCAGTCGCCCCCGAACGCGCTCGCGACCGCGGCATAACCGATCGATACCTCGACTGTGGTAGCGGCGGCCGAACCGTCCACATGGGACAGTCGTACGCCGAGCCCGCTGGCTACCTCCGACCGACCCAGCGTCGCCACCCGGATCCGGCCCGGCCGGGTCGAGGTCGAGGTGGACGTCGAGGTCGACGTCACCGATACCGGCAAGCCGCCCACGGTCGCGGCCACGCTGGACCGGCCCGGTGCCAGGTCGAGGTCGGCCGTGGCAGGTACCGGCCACGCGGGCGGCGTGACTGCCGGTGCCCGCGCGGCCAGCCGCGCCGCGAGGTTGTCCACCGCGGCCGCCGGCCGCGCCGGCGTCGTGCGGACGGGATCGAGCGACTGGGGTGTCCGCCAGGGCCGCGCCGGGGTGGCCCGGCTCGACTCGGGTGGCAGTACGAATGCCGTGGCGAGCACCAGGATTACGGAGACGATGGTGACCGGTCGCCGCCCGCGCGACGAGAAGCCGATGCTGGTCATCGGGGTCCTTCCTACTGCGTCGCGAGGAAAGCGATCTGGGTGTCGGACAGCACGCCGTGGTAGACGCGTACGTCGTCGATCGATCCGGACCACCAGCGTTGGAAGGTGTTCTCCTTCCCCTCGCCGATCCGCAGCGCGCCGCCGGCATGCCACGTGCTGACTCCGGTGCGCACGCCTTGGGACACCCCGTTGACGTACAGCCGTACCGACGCGTTGCTCTGGTCGTAGACGCCGGTCAGATGCACCCAGGTACCGGTCGGGGGTGAGGCCGTTGACAGCACGTACTGCCACGTCGCCGATCCGGAGGTGTCCGGCGTCGGCATGGTGAAGGCCCAGCGGTCGGATCCGCAGTCCCAGCCAAGGTAGAACGCGGACAGGTTGGTGCCCGCCTGGGCGACGATGACCCGGGAGAACGAGCCCTTGTCGGCCAGCCGGACCCAGGCGGAGATCGTGAACGACTCGTTGGTGCGTACCACCGGCCCGGTGGTCAGGCCCCGTCCGCTGGTGCCGTCCAGGTTCACCGCGGTGCCCGTGTGCCCAGCCGCCCAGCTAGCCGCGCCGGAGAACGTCACGTCGTGCTCGGCGGCCAGCCCGGACAGATCCGGGGCGATGACGGCGCCCGGGTCGTCCATTCCCCAGCGGCCGGCGGCGGGCGGTAGCTTCGCCAGGTTCCCGATGCCCGTCGCGTCCAGGACCCGGGCCCAGGAACGGATGTCGGCCACGTCTCCGGCGAACCGCTCGTTAGCCACTCCCGATGCTCGGCCGCGTCCGACGGCGAACGGTCCGGTGGCCGCCCAGGCGGCGGGCAACGTCGCCGATCCGGCGACGGTGCCGTTGACGTACAGCGTCAAGGTCCGGGTGGACGCGCGGTACGTCCCGGCCAGGTGCGTCCAGACCCCCACGGCCGGTGGCGTACCGGCGGCGCAGGCCCGGCTCTCTGCGGGGGCCGGAGTATCCGCCTGCGGAACGACGAGGCACCAGCTCCCCGATCCGGACCGGTACATCAGCCGGAAGCCGCTTTCGGAGACGCCGTCCTGGCTGAGCACCACGCGGCTGCCGGACAGGTTCGTCGGGCGGGCCCACGTCGCCACCGTGTAGTCGCCGGTCGTGTTGACGACCGACCCCGAGGTGGCCGCTTGCCCCGACGAACCGTCCAGGGCCAGTACGCCGTATCCGAGGCTCGCCCCGCCGGCGAGCGTCAGCGCCGCGCCGGTCGGTACGACGTTCGGGATCGGGCCCGCGGTGCCGGTGGTCGGCCACCAGCCCGTCGCCGGGTTGGCCTTGAAGCCGTACGAGTAGCTCTGCCCGGCCGGCAACGCCGAGCGATTGCCGGCCCGATCGACCGCGATGACGGTCAGCTGGTTCGCGGTGAACCCGGCCACCAGCGGCTCGACGGTCACCGTCACGACCGCCGTACCGTCCGAACCCGCCGGCGCCCAGCGGTCCGGCGCGGCCGTGTTGATGCCCCACAGGTACGCGACGATGTTCGGGTCGGTGCCGCCCGCGGGCCGGAACGTGACCTGGGTCGGGCGACCCACGACGGCGGTGGCCGACGGGTTCGGCGGAGTCACCCCGAACGGCGCCAACGCCAGGTCGTTACCCGGATCGGCGGTGACCGTCGGCGCGGCAGGCGGCGTCGTGTCCACCACGAACTCGCACCGCTGCGACCACGGCTTGGTATAGCCGCCGTCGTAGCCGCGTACCCGCCAGGAATAGGCCTGCCCCTCGGTAAAAGTGCCGGCCGGCACCGTGGCGGTGAACGTGGAACCCGAGGCGAGTCCCGGTGCCGGCGTGATGACCGAGCCCATCGGCGTGGAGCTGGTCTTCAGTGCCCACTCGAACTCCGCCCGCGTCGTCCCGTTGATGTCGGACACCTGCGCCTTCAACGTCAGCCCGGCTCCGGCGTTGTTCGGGTTGAGGCGCGGCAGTGGCCCGGTATCGGTGCCTCCAGGGGTGAAGACGCACGGCGACGGCAGGCTCGTCGTCATCGCCGTGGGCGGCAACGGGTCCACTGTGAACTCGCACCAGTCGGACCAGCCCGACCACCGGTACCCGTCATGTCCCCGCACCCGCCACGAGTACGTGCCGCCGTCGGCGAGGTCGGCGGCCGGGATGACGGCGGACGGTTGCCAGGTGCCGGCCGGTACCGATCCGGTCATCGTGGATCCGATCAGCGAACCGTTGGTCACCCACCACTCGAACTGGGCACTGACGGCGTCGCCTTCGTTGTCGTAGACGAGGGCGTCGAGGTTCGGTACCGCCGTCACGTGCGGCCGGCCGGATCCGGTCACGCAGGGGAGAGCCGGTGTCGTCCCGATGGCGCCCACCCATGGCGGGTAGTTGAAGTTGATCGTCACGAACGGGTCGCCCCAGGACGAGTCGGACGACCGGAACCGCTTCCACGAGTCGTTGTGCCACTCCAGCCCGGCGATCAGCCCGAGGGTGTAGTACGGGTAGCCGCTGTCGGCCGCGACCTGGAAGAAGCCGGTGGCGTCGATGTTCACCCAGCCGTCGCCTTCGCAGTAGTCGTAGCCGGTCGTCTCCCACGACGAGTTGACGTACGCGTGCCACGGGGGCTGGTTCCACCAGTTGGTGGTGTAGTCGAAGTACTCCGAGACCCACGTCTGCCATTCGGCATCGCGGCACGAGTACGCCCATGTCTCGTACATGTGCAGCGTCGCCCAGTGGACGTAGGTGCCGAAGAACGGCGCGGTGTCGAACATCAGGAACGACCGCGCGACGACGCCGCCACCGTTGTACGTACCGACCTTCAGCTCCTCGGAGTTCCAACCGGTGGCGCCGTCGCTCTGCACCCAGGTGTCGTGGTAACCGCCGAGCACCCAGATGTCCCATTGCGGGTCGATGACCACGGGGTACTCCGTCTTCGGGTCCGCCAGGAACGCGGCATCCGGGGTCAGTACCAGATCGGTCCGACCAGCCCCGGTCGTCCGAGTCGTCAGGCCGACCGGCACCCGCCGCGCGGGCTCACCCGATACCGGATGGATCGTGGCGTCCCACATGTACGCGGCGCTGAGCCGTCCACGTACCTTGCCGGCCCGGTCCGTCAGGTCGTACCCGCCGCCGGAGGGTCGGGCCGACAGCGCGCCCGTCCGCATCGGCATCGCGACCGAAGCGACCTGCGCAGCGGCGGCGCGGTCCTTGACCACCAGGAAAGACTCGAATCCCGACCGGGTCACCTCGATGACCAGATCGACGCCTGGCATTGCCTCCGCGTACGTGGCCTTGGTCCCGTCGAGCACCGGCTCGGGCAGCCGGCCGCGCCAGCCCACCGCGACCTGCTCGTCACCGTTACCCAGCACGGCCAGGTCGTGCTCGCCCGCGCCGGCCGGCCCGGCCAGGACCAAGCCGTTCGGGTGCACCTTCGAGGCGATCGAACCGTCCGCCCGTCGCGACAGGTTCAGGTCGACGTCGCGCCAGACGCCGTGCTCGTCCTTCACCCGCACGACCCCGGTATGGATCTCGGCGGTCCGGCTGCCGTCCGGCTCGGCGAAGACCTGGGTGGTCTCCGACTTCGATGACAGATCCTCGACCCGGCCGAGGCAGGCCCGGGCGCTCGCGACCGCCCGGACGGTGTCGGGTTGCGACCGCGGACACTGGGGCCGGACCGCGGCGGTGCCCCCGCCAGGGGTGGCGAGGGCGGCATCATGCGGTGCCGCGACCGGCACCAGTGTCACGGCCAGAAGGAACGCGACGAGCGTCGTCGATCGCTGTCGGATCATGTCATGTATCGAAATGGATCGCGTGATACAAACACGTAGGCGTCCGCTAACCACGGTGTGCATCGAAAGAGGTCAGATGTACGTCCTGGTACTTGGGCCGGTTGTGGTGTCTGTGGACGGGAAGGCACACTCCCTGCCTCGTTCACAGACTCGTGGCGTGCTGGCGCTTCTCGCGCTCGACGCGGGTAGGGCACTGTCCCGGCAAGCCATCATGGACGCCCTCTGGGGTGGCGCCCCGCCGCCCACGGGTCGGGCTCAGATACACAACGCCCTGCGCCAAATCCGCGGGCTCCTCGCCGACCTCGGCGTACCGGGGTCCATAGAGTCGGGCTCGTTCGGCTACCGGTTGGCGGTCGAACCCACGCTGGTCGACGCGGTGCGCTTCGAGCAGCTTGCCCGGCAGGGCCGGAAGGCCTCGGCCAACGGCGACCATGGCGAAGCGAGCCGTCTGCTGCGGGCCGCCCTCGATCTGTGGACCGGCGAACCGTTGCTCGACGCGGGCGGTGCGTTCGTCGAGGCGGCCAGAACGCGCCTGAACGACGGACGGCTCACCGCCATCGAGGATCTCGCCGACATCGACCTGATCCACGGTCGGCCGGAGCTGGTCGCGGCCGAGCTCGGCCAGCTCGTGCACGCGTACCCCTTGCGCGAACGGCTCCGGTCCCGGTTGATGCTCGCTCTCTATCGCAGTGGTCGGCGAGCTGACGCGCTACGGGTCTGCCGCGAGTACCGGCAGATCCTCGCCGAACAGGAAGGCCTCGACCCGGGACCGGATCTGGTCGAGCTGGAGCGGCTGATCCTGCGCGGCGACTCCGCGCTGACGGTTGCTGCCGCCACGGCTCCTGTCGCCAGCGATCCGACCGCCGATGAGCCGCGGCTAGCACGCCGCCGCGATGCTCCCGCCCAGCTACCACCCGACCTACGCGGGTTCGTCGGACGAAGTGACGACCTGCGCCGGCTCGACGAGATCCTCGACGACGCCCAGACGCAACCGAGCGCAACGGTTTGCGTCATCACGGGTACCGCGGGCGTCGGCAAGACATCCCTGGCCGTGCACTGGGCGCACCGGATCCGGGACAGCTTCCCGGACGGTCAGCTGTACGTGAACCTGCGCGGCTTCCATCCGGACGGTGTCGCGATGGCACCGGCCGAGGCGATCCACCGGTTCCTCGACGCCCTCGGGGTGCCACCGGAACGGGTACCCACCGACCTGGATGCTCAGGCCTCGTTCTACCGGAGCGAGTTGGACGGCCGGCGCATGCTCATCCTGCTGGACAACGCGCGCAACTCGAGCCAGGTACGGCCGCTGCTACCGGGGACCGCCAACGCGCTGACCATCGTCACCAGCCGGAGCCAGATGTCCAGTCTGGTCGCGGTCAACGCGGCCCAGCCGCTGGCCCTCGCCGAATTCACCGGCGACGAGGCCCGTCAGTTGCTGGCTCACCGGCTCGGCCCGGGGCGGGTGGCCGCCGAACCAGCCGCCGTCGAGCGGATCGTCACCCGGTGCGCGCGACTGCCGTTGGCTCTGACGATCGCGGCCACCCGAGCCGCCCGACCGGGGCTGTCCCTGGCCGGGGTCGCGGCCGACCTGGCCGACGACGACCGGCTGGACGTCCTGAGCGCCGGTGACCCGGTCAGTGAGGTACGAACCGCGTTCTCCTGGTCGTACGACGCTCTGACTCCCGCCGCCGCCGAGCTGTTCCGGCTGCTGGCGCTTCACCCTGATGCGGACATGTCCGTACCGGCGGCAGCCAGTCTCGCCGGTGCGCCACGGCCCCGGGCACACTCGCTGCTTGCCGAGCTGACCCGCGCCGGACTGCTCACCGAACAACCCGCGGGCCGGTACACCTTCCATGATCTACTTCGGGTCTATGCCGCGGGCCTCAGCCGCGCCCACGACCCGCCCGATCGTCGCGACGCCGCGGTCGGCCGGCTGCTCGACCACTACCTGCACACCGCGCACTCCGCCGACCGGCTGCTCCATCCACACCGCGACCCGATCATTCCCGCGCTCGACGAGCCGGCGCCCGGCGTCATGACCGAGTCCCTCGCCGACCCCACCCAGGCGATGGCCTGGTTGACCAGAGAACGCTCCGCCCTCCTGGTGGCCATCGGGCTCGCGTCCGACACTGGTCGCGACCGGTACGTCTGGCAGTTGGCCTGGACCATGACCACGTTCCTCACCCGGCGCGGGCCGTGGCACAACCTCACCGCCGCCTGGCATCTCGCCCTCGACGCCGGCGGGCGGCTGGCCGACTCGACCA
>DASRII010000497.1:0-42073 GCA_035650075.1 Micromonosporaceae bacterium
AGATGGTGCACGAGGACAGCCGGCTCCTCGACGACCTGCACCTGAGCTCGATCACGGTCGGGCAGGTGATGAACCACGTCGCCCGGGAGGTCGGCCTGCCACCGGCTCAGGCACCGGCGAACTTCGCGACCGCCACGGTGAAGGAGCTGGCCGACGCGCTCGACGAGCTGTCGGCGAACGTGCAGGAAACCGACTTCGAACGACCCGCCGCGGTGACCGGCGCCGGCGCCTGGGTCCGCGCCTTCGCCGTGGACCTGGACACCGTCGAGTGTCCGGCCCGACCGGCTCCCGAGGCCAACGGCCGCTGGCGGGTGTACGCGTACGGCGACCACCCGCTCGCCGAGCCGCTGCGCGGCGCGCTCGACCGCGGCGGAGTGGGCGGCGGCATCCTCGTATGCCTGCCATCGGACTGTACCGAGCAGCAGCTCGAGCTGGCGCTGTTCGGTGCGCAGGCCGCTACCGGTGGCCCACCGGGGAGCAGGTTCGTCCTCGTGCAACAGGGCCGCGGCGCGACCGGCCTGGCCAAGACACTGAAGCTGGAGGCGCCGCACGTGCGGGTCACCGTGGTCGACACCCCACCGGTACCCGAGGCGGTCGACCGGGTGGTCGACGATGTGGCGGCCACGGCCAGCTACCTCGAGGCGCACTACGACGCCGACGGCGTGCGGCGGGTACCGGTCCTGCGCGCGATGCCGGTCACCGCGGACCGCGAGCAGGCACCGCTGGACGAGTCCGACGTGCTGCTGGTAACCGGCGGCGGCAAGGGCATCACCGCGGAATGCGCACTCACGCTCGCGGCCGACAGCGGCGCCCGCCTGGCCGTACTCGGTCGTTCCGACCCCGATGACGACGCCGAGCTGGCGGCCAACCTCGGGCGCATGACAGACGCCGGAGTACGGGTCCGGTACGCCCGTGCGGACGTGACCGACGCCGAGCAGGTACGCAGCGCCCTCCGCGAGGTGACCGAGGACCTCGGTCCGGTCACCGCGATCCTGCACGGCGCGGGTCGCAACGAACCCGCCACGCTCACCGATCTCGACATGGCCGCCTTCCGCCGGACCTTCGCGCCGAAGATCGACGGCCTGCGGGCCGTACTCGAGGCCGTCGACCCCGAGCGGTTGCGGTTGCTCGTGACGTTCGGCAGCATCATCGGCCGGGCCGGCCTGCGCGGCGAGGCGCACTACGCCACCGCGAACGACTGGCTCGCCGAGCTCACCCGCGAGGTCGCGGACAAGTACCCCCAGTGCCGCGCCCACTGTCTGGAGTGGTCGGTCTGGTCCGGCGTCGGCATGGGCGAGCGACTGTCCGTTGTGGAGTCACTCAGCCGCGACGGCATCATGCCGGTCTCGCCGGACCTCGGCGTCCAGGCCATGCGCCGGCTGCTCGCCGATGCCGACGCGCCGAGCGTGATGGTGGTCAGCGGCCGCACCCAGGGCATGGACACCGTTCGTTACGAGAAGTCGTCCCTGCCGCTGCTGCGGTTCGTGGACAAGCCGCTGGTCCACTACGACGGTATCGAGCTGGTCACCGAGGTGACGCTCAACGCCGGTACCGACCTCTACCTCGCCGACCACGCCCTCGACGGCAACCTGCTCTTCCCCGCGGTGTTCGGCATGGAGGCGATGGCCCAGGTGGCCTCCGCCGTCACCGGCCGCCTGGAAGCGCCGGTGATCGAGCAGGCCGAGTTCCTCCGGCCGATCGTGGTCCCACCCGAGGGGACGACGACGATCCAGATCGCCGCCCTGGTCACCGGCGACGACACCGTCGACGTCGTCATCCACAGTGGAGAGACCAACTTCACCGCGGAGCACTTCCGCGCCCGGCTGCGGTACGACGACGGCGACGTGCCGGACGGCCCACCGGACCAGGTCCCCGAGACACTCGCGGCGGTACCGCTGGACGCGGCCACCGATCTGTACGGCGACCTCATGTTCCAAGGTGGACGGTTCCAGCGGCTGCGGACGTACCACCGGGCCGCCGCCCGCGACGTCGACGTGGACGTGGCGGCGGTCGACTCGGTGAACTGGTTCGCCAACTACCTGCCCGACACGCTCGTGCTCGGCGACCCGGGCGTGCGTGACGCGCTCATGCACGGCAACCAGGTCTGCGTACCCAATGCCACGCTGCTGCCGGAGGGGATCGCGCGGGTGTACTCGGCCGGTAGCCGCCTGTCCGGCGACGCCGACCTGCGGTTCTGCGCCACCGAACGCGCGCGCGACGGCGACACCTATGTGTACGACATCGTGCTGCGCACCGGTACCGGCGAGGTCGTCGAGCGATGGGAGGGCCTGCGCCTGCGCGCGGTCCGCAAGGACGACGGACGCGGCCCGTGGGTGCCCGCGCTGCTGGGCCCGTACCTGGAGCGGACGGTCGGTGACCTCTACGGCGGTCGCGTGGCGGTCGCGGTACACCCGGACTGTGCGGACGAGGCCGGCGAGTCCATCGAGGCGCGCCGTGCCCGGACGGCACAGGCCGCCAGCCACGTCTTCGGCCGGCCGGTGGAGGTACGTTACCGGCCCGACGGGCGGCCGGAGGTCGACGCCGAGGAGTCGATGTCGGCCGCGCACGGCGCCGGGGTCACGCTCTGCGTCGCCAGTGACGGCAGCGTCGGCTGCGACGTCGAACCCGTCGCACCACGGTCGGAGGAGGAGTGGGCCGATCTGCTCGGCCGGCACGCGAGCCTCGCGGAGCTGGTCGCCACCGAGCTGGACGAGTCGGCGGACGCCGCCGGTACCCGGGTGTGGGGAGCCACCGAGTGCCTGCAGAAGGCCGGGCTCATCGACGCGCCGCTGGCGTTGGTACCGGGCGAAGGCGGGCCGTGGGTCGTGTTCTCCTCCGGAGAGCTGCGCATCGCCACGCTGGTAACGACCCTGCGGGACCACACCGACCCGGTCGTGTGCGCGGTCCTCGGCGCGGGAGTGGCCTAGGCATGGACAAGTACTTCGAGCACCTGCATACGGTCGGCTTCGAGGAGACCAACCTCGTCGGCAACGTCTACTACGTCAACTACCTGCGCTGGCAGGGGCGATGCCGGGAGATGTTCCTCAAGCAGCACGCGCAGGACGTGCTCGCCGAGCTGCAGGACGGTCTCAAGCTGTTCACGCTGAAGGTCGACTGTGAGTTCTTCGCCGAGCTGACCGCCTTCGACGAGCTCGCCATCCGGATGCGGCTGGTCGACCTCGGGCAGACCCAGCTCGAGTTCAGCTTCGACTACGTCCGGCTCGAACCCGACGGTGGCGAATCGCTGGTCGCGCGCGGCCGGCAGCGGGTCGCCTGCATGCGGGGTGACGTCAACGCCACCGCCCCCGCCCATGTGCCGGAGTCGCTGGTGCGGGCGCTGGCCCCGTACGCACCCAATTCGGCCAACCGCGGATAGGAGTCCAGTGTGGACACCAAATCGCTGCGAAGCGCGTTCGGTACGTTCGCCACAGGGGTGACCGTCGTGACCGTCGGCGGCCCGAATCCGCACGGTATGACGGCGAACTCGTTCGCGTCGGTGTCCCTCGACCCACCGCTGCTCCTGATCTGTGTCGGCCGGGACTGCGTCATGCACCGCGCGCTTCTCACCCGTCGGCACTTCGCCGTCTCGGTACTAGCGGCCGACCAGGAGAAAACGGCCCGGCACTTCGCGGACAACTGCCGGCCGCGGGGGTGGGCGGAGTTCCAGTCCGTGGACTGGGTCCCCGGGCGGCTCACCGGCGCCCCGCTGATCAGCGGCGCGCTCGCGTACTTCGAATGCAAGCTGTGGGAGACGTACGACGGCGGCGACCACACCATCTTCGTCGGCAAGCTGCTGTCGGTCGAGGAGCAGCCGGACCGCGACGCCGTCCTGTTCCTCAACGGGCGGTTCCGGCACATCTCCTCGGTCACCGAGGAGGTTGCCAGATGACGATGGTGGCGCAACGACGGATCCCGCCCGGACCTACCGGCGTGGCACTGCTCGGCACGCTGTGGCAGCTGGGCCGCGACCGGCTCGGCATGATGACATCGGCCGCGGATAGGTACGGCGACGCGGTGCGGCTGGGGCCGGGTTTGAAGCCCCTGTACTTCTTCAACCACCCGGACGCCGCGAAGCACGTGCTCGCCGACAACAGCCAGAACTACCACAAGGGAATCGGGCTCGTGCATGCCCGGCGAGCCCTCGGCGACGGACTGCTGACCAGCGAGGGCGAGCTGTGGCGCAAGCAGCGGAAGGTGATCCAGCCGGTCTTCCAGGCCAGGCGCATCGCGCAACAGGCCGACACCGTGGCGGAGGAGGCGGCCGGGCTCATCGGGCGGCTGCGCGAGTACCGCGACGGCGAGCCGGTCGACGTGGTGAAGGAGATGACCGGGTTCACGCTGGGCGTCCTGGGCCGCACGCTGCTCGACACCGACCTCGGTACCTTCCGTGCGGTCGGTCCCGCGTTCGAGGCGATGCAGGACCAGGCGATGTTCGAGCTGGCGTCGATGAGCATGGTTCCGATGTGGGTACCGCTGCCCAAGCAGCTGCGGTTCCGCCGCGCCCGCGCGCACCTGCAACAGGTCGTGGACCAGCTCGTGGCCGACCGCACCGCGGATGGTGGCAACGGCCACGCTGACGACGCGCTGTCCCGGCTGATCCAGTCGACCAGTTCGGAGAGCGATCCGCGGGTCGGCCGGCAGCGGATGCGCGACGAGCTGGTCACCCTGCTGCTCGCCGGGCACGAGACCACCGCGAGCACGCTCGGCTGGACCTTCCACATGATCGACAAGTTTCCGTACGTGTGGGAGCGGCTCCACGCCGAGGCGGTCGACGTGCTGGGCGACCGGCTGCCGGTCTACGAAGACCTACACAAGTTGACGTACACGTCGATGGTCATCAACGAGGTCATCCGGCTCTACCCGCCGGTGTGGATGCTCTCGCGCATCGCCCAGGGAGCCGACGAGGTGCTGGGCTACCCGGTGCCGGCCGGTGTCGACGTGCTGATCTGCCCGTACACGCTGCACCGGCACCCGGACTTCTGGGAGGATCCGGAGCGCTTCGACCCGGAGCGCTTCGACCCGGGAAACACCAGTCGAGCCCGGTACGCGTACCTGCCTTTCGGCGCCGGACCGCGATTCTGCGTCGGGAACCACCTCGGCCTGATGGAAGCGGTGTTCGTCACCGCCATGGCAGCCCGCGAGCTGCGGCTGGCAAAGGTACCCGGTTACCGGGTCGTCGCCGAGCCCATGCTCTCCCTGCGCATCCGGGGCGGGCTACCGATGCTGGTACGGTCCGCCTCCTGAGCCCCGTGGCGGACCGCGGCGGCACGGCCTCAGCGAACGGCGAGCATCGCCAGCGACCTGCTGTCGAGCAGAGCGAGAACCGGCGGCGGATCGAACGTACCCATCGGGTGTAGCCGCAGGTCGGCCCGAATCACCGTGTCGGGTCGTACCATGATCGGTCCATGGGCGCCCACGGACGCCGCCCGCGCTTCGCCGACGTCGCGCTGAGGGGCCGGCGCGTGGTGGGCGAGCACGAACCACTTGCCCGGGGTCACGTTCTCGAGCGTGTAGGGACCCGGACCGCGACGGACGGCGCAACTGACCGGGCGGCCCTCCGGGACCGCGTCCGGAAAGATGCCGACGAAGACGTAGCCGGTCTGGAGGCTGTCCGACACGAGACCCTCGACCGTCGCCGACGCCTGGCCCGGGCCGGTGGGGCCGTCGGCGGGCGCGATGTGCGGTGCGACGCCGTCGAGCTGCCGGTAGGCGCTCGGGGAGACGCCGACACTGCTGCTGAACCGCGAACTGAACGTGCCCAGGCTGGAGTAGCCCACCCGGTGACTTATTTCGGTGACGCTCATCGACGTCGAGGCGAGGAGCTGTTTGGCCTTCGCGAGGCGGATGGCGGTCATGAACCGGCCCGGTGAGATCCCGGTAACCCGCTGGAAGACCCGAGAGAAGTGGAACCTGCTGAAATTCGCCGTGCGGGCCATGTCGTCGACCGTGAGCGGCTCGGCGAGATTCTCATGCATCGCTTCTATGGCGCGTCCGACAGCGCTCTCCGCTACATCACCCATCGCATCCCCCGGTCTACGTCCCTGGCCCCGGTTGCCCCCGCCGATGTCGGAGCGCACGCAACCATGGCGAGGTGCGCAGCCACACCTCGGGCGTAGCGGTTCGATCTCCTCGACGAGACCTTCATCGACAACCTTATCGGACCGTGGATTGGATATCAACGCACAGCGATGTCGTATCCACTGTAGACAGAACGGCAACACGGCAATACGGAAGGTGAAAGACCTGGTACCACGCGATAGCGTCGGAAGGTGGCGCACGATCCACAGTGGAGCGAGTCGTGATTGAGTCTCCGGTCACATTGATCACCGGCGGGGCGAGCGGCATCGGCTCCGCCACCGCCGCCTGCCTGCTCGACAAGGGTCACCGGGTGGCCGTCACCGGGCGGGATCGAGAACGCCTGGACCAGTTCGCGAAGGCGGTCGATCGCCCGGAATCCTTGCTGACCGTGTCCGGGGATGCCGCGGACCACACCGCGGTGGACCGCGCGGTCCGATCGGTGGTCCAGCGGTTCGGCCGGCTGGACAACATCGTGGCAAATGCCGGCATCGCCACGTTCGACACTCTCGCCGACGGCGACCCGGAGGGCTGGCGAGAGATGGTCCTGACCAATGTCCTGGGACCCGCTCTCCTCATCCGGGCGGCATTGACCGCCTTGAAGGAAACCCGAGGCCGGATCATCCTCGTCGGCAGCCTGGCCGGCACCAGAGCCACCAGGGGCAACCTGTACGGGGCGACCAAATGGGCCGTGACGGGCCTGGCGGAGAACACCCGAATGATGGTCGCCGAGGAGGGCATCCGGGTTACTCTGATCGCCCCGGGCCGGGTGGAAACCACGTTCTGGGATCCGGCCGGTGGGACTCCCGCCGGCCACAGCCTGGCACCCGAACACATCGCGGAGACCATCGCATGGGTGATCGGCCAGCCGGATGTGGTAGACGTCAGCACCGTGGTGATCCGGCCGATCGACGGCGCACTGTCGAAGTGACCACCTCCGATCGGGGAAACATACTCTGGACTGAATGAGGCACGAATACGTCGTCATCGGGGCCGGTCCGTGCGGTCTCGCCGCGACCCGGGAGCTCGTCCGGTCGGGCGCCCATCCGGTTCTGCTGGAGCGGGCGGCCACGGCCGGCGGCCTCGCCTCGTCGTTCCGTGACGACGGCGGCTTCGTCTGGGACCAGGGCGCGCACGTCGTCTTCAGCTACCACGGCGACTTCGACACGCTCCTGGACGACGTCATGGCCGGTGACGTCTACCGGCACGAACGTTCGTCGTACATCCTCTACGGCGATCGGCGGGTGCCCTACCCGTTCCAGCACAACCTGTCGGCGCTGCCGGTGGACGACGCCGTCGAGTGCATGGTCGGCATGATAGACCGTCCAATGAGGACAATCGAGACGTACGACGACTGGTTGCTCGTGAACTTTGGCGCCGGCGTTGTCGATCGGTTCATGCGCCCGTACCACGTGAAGGTCTGGACGGTGCCCACCACCGAGATGTCCGTGGACTGGGTGACGCACCGGGTGGCCACGGTGGACTGGCGCGCCGTGCTCGCGGACCTCGTGCAGGGCAAGGCCGCGCCGGGTTGGGGACCGAACAGTACGTTCACCTACCCGGGCATGGGTGGCATCGGCGAGCCGTTCCGGCGGCTGGCGAAGCGGCTGCCCGACATCCGGTACCGCCACCGGATCGCGCGGATCGACCTGGGGCGGCGCACCCTGCTGCTGGACTCCGGCGACCGCCTCGGCTTCGATCAACTGATCACCACGATGCCGCTGACCAAGCTCGTCGACGCGCTCGTCGAGTGCCCGGCGACGATCCGCTCCGCGGCCCGGGTCCTGCGACACAACCAGGTGCTCGTGGTCGGCATCGGGGCCACCGGGAGGGTGGACCCGAGCTGGCATTGGATGTATTTCCCGGACCCGGAGTACCCGTACTACCGGATCACGAACATGGGACTGTTCTCCGCCCGCAACATGCCGGAGCCACGCGACGAACACGTGTCGTTCCTGGCCGAAACCGCTCTTCCCGCGGGTACGCCGTGGCCAGCCAGGGACGACGCGGTCCGGGACACCATCTCCGGCCTCGTCCGGTCCGGCCTGCTCGACGATCCGGCCCGCGTGGTGTCCACGTACGTCCGCGAAGTCCCGATGGCGTACCCCATCCCCACCCTCGACCGGACCGACGCGGTAGCGACGATTCTGGAGTACCTGGAACGGCATGACGTGTACTCCCGCGGCCGGTTCGGCATCTGGATGTACGAGTACGGGAACATGGACCACGCCATCAAGATGGGTACCGATGTCGCCCGCTACCTGCTGTCGGGCGAGCCGGAGCGGATCCGCCTGCCGCACCTGCACACCGCGGAGCATGCCGCGGCGGCCTACTGACACTTCGCCCCCCGGCCCGGTGCGGCCGGAGGGCGAGATGTGGTGCGGGTTCAGCGGTACGACGTGGTTCAGAGATACAGCGTATTGGGGTCGAGGCCGCACAGGATCCGGCCGTACAGCTCGCTGTTGGTGGTCGAGTTCATCAGCGCGTGCTGGTTCACCGCTTGGATGTCGCGCATGATGCGCTGGATCGGTACGTCCTGGAAGATCGACGAACCGCCGCTGGCCGAGTTGAGAATGTCGACCGCGTCCTTACCCAGGCGGCACACCGCGCCGAGATCGCCGCGGGTCTGCGCCCGTTCGAGCAGGTTCCACGCCCCGGCGACCGCGCACTTCTCGTCCACCAGCCCGGCCAACCGGTGCGCGTGGAACTCCGCCTCGTCCACCTTCATGGTCGCGTCGGCGACCTGGAGGTGTGTCACGGGCGCCTCTCGCTGGCTCTCGTACGCGGTGTAGGTGATCTTCCGATCCGGCAGCCGCTCCATGAACGCCTCCAGCCCGGCCCGCGCCAACCCGAGCACGGTACCGACCGACGACGCGGCGGCTACCGGCAGCAGTGGCGACCGGTACATCGGTACCTGCGCGTTGCCGGCCGATGCGGACTGGCCTTGGAGCACCGCACCGAGCGGCAGCACCCGGTGAGCCGGTACGAAGAGGTCCTGGGCGATGGTCGTCACGCTGCCGGTACCGCGCAGCCCCGAGGTGTGCCAGTCGTCGACGATCTGGACGTCGGTGATCGGCACGAGCGCGATGATCGGCTGTGGCTCCTTGTCCGGCTCGACCTGCACGGCGATGATCTCCTGCCACTGGCTGTGCCAGGCGCCGGTGATGAACCCCCACTTCCCGTTGACGACCACGCCGCCATCGGCCGGCGCGGCCATCGCACTCGGGCTCAGCGTCCCGCACACCCGCACATCCGGTGCGGTGAACACCTCGTCCTGCGCCTGGTCCGGGAACAGGCCGGCCATCCAGGTCGGGATCCAGTACACCGCGGCGGTCCAGGCCAGTGAGCCGTCCACCCGAGCCAGCTCGGTGGCGACATCGACCAGGGTCCGGGTGTCGGACTCGTACCCGCCGTACCGCTTGGGGGTACGCATCCGGAAGACGCCGGCCTCCGTCAGCGCATCGACCGAGTCCTGGTGCAGCCTGCGGTTCTCTTCCGCCCAGGCCGTGTGCTTCTCCAGGACCGGTACCAGTTCGCTGACCCGTCGAACCATTTCCTCTCGGGTCGGAACTTTGGCTGTTGACACCCGTCTCCTCCTCGCGATCGTTGACGTCTACGCCGGCGTCGATGCCGGTACCGTGAGCCGGACCGGCAGGCCGCGGTGGCCGTTCATGATGAAGGTGGGCAGCGGCTCGAGGCGGTCGGACTCGACCGCCAGCTCCATCTGTGGGAATCGGTCGAACAGCCCGGACAAGCCGGTGGTCGCGACCAACCGGGCGACCCCCGCGCCGAGGCAGAAGTGCGGCCCGTGGCCGAAGGAGATGTGCTCCTTGTTCGACCGGGTGAGGTCGAAGGTGCCGGCCTCGTCGCCGTGCAACGCCGGGTCGCGACCGACCGCGGCGTAGTTCACCAGGATCGGATCCCCCTTCGGAATGGTCACGCTGCCGAGGTCGATGTCCTCGACCGCGTACCGCAGCGGCAGGTGGACCAGCGGCGACTCCACCCGCAGTACCTCGTCGATCACGTCGTCCCAGCTCGCCTTGCCGGACCGGATCAGCTCGAGCTGTTCCGGGTGAGTGAGCAGCGCGGTGATGGCGTTGTCGAAGAAATTGATCGTGGTCTCCGAACCGGCGCCCAGGATCGCGAAGATCGAGTCGGTCAGCTCGGCCTCGGTCAAGCGGGTGCCGTCCTCGTCCCGGGCCGCGATGAGGTCGCTGGTGATGTCCTCGCCGGGGTTGCGCCGCTTATCGGCGATGAAGTCCTCCATCGCACCTCGCCAGCCCATCAGGATCTCCTGTGCCTGGGCGGGCGTGACGGTGGTGTCGACCATCATGTCGATCACCACGGCCGTCTTCGCGCGTACCTCCTCGGACATGCCGATGAGATCCGCGACCAGGCGCGCCGGCAGCGGGTACGCGAACTCGGCCCGGAGATCCACGACCTCGCCGGGCGTGACGGCGGAGAGCTTGTCCAGCAGCTCGTTCGTCAGCTCGACCACGCGCGGCCGGATGAGCTCGGTGCGGCGGGGGGTGAACGCCTTGCCCACCAGCTTCCGCAGCCGGACGTGGTCCTTTCCGTACGCGGTGACCATGTTGTCCATGGCGATCCAACTGATCATTTCCCAGTCGGGCGGGATCTGCCCGTTGATGAACGCCGGCCAGTGATTGCGGGCGCTCTTGGTCACTCGCGGATCGGTGAGCAGTTTCTTGATGACGTCGTACCTGTTGACGGACCACGCGATGATGCCGCCGGGCAGCTCGACCTGCGTGGCCGGTCCTTCCGCGCGCAGCTGGTCCGCCTCCGCGTGGATCTGACGGCCAGTGGTATCCAACCGGTGTGCCATCCATGCCTCCGAAAAGTTGTCGATGTGTCTCGGGTGCAGCTGGTCGGCTTCAGCGCAGCGGTTGGAAGAACGCGCGCACGTCGTCGACGAGAAGCTCTGGTTGCTCCATTGCGGCGAAGTGACCGCCGCGGTCGAACTCGGTCCACCGCCTGATGGTGGAGTAGTCGCGTTCGGCGAAGCGACGAAGCGGCTGGAAGATGTCCCGTGGGAACACCGCGACGCCGATCGGCGCGGGTATCGGTGGTGGCGGCGCACCGCTGGCCGCCTGCCGTACCCCTTCGGCGCCTTCGTAGTAGAACTGGGCCGACGAGCCCGCCGTGGCGGTCAGCCAGTAGATCGACGCGATGGTCAGCATGTGGTCGCGGTCCACCGCGTCCTCGGGCACCTTCGCCGAGTCGGTCCACTCTCGGAACCGCTCCACGATCCAGGCCAGCTGACCGACCGGCGAGTCGGTGAGCGCGTAGGCGATGGTCTGCGGCCGGGTGGCCTGCACCTTCATGTACCCGGACAGGTCGTCGTTGAACTTGGCGAGCAGGCCGAGCCGGGACTGCTCGTCCTCGGCCAGGTCGGCTAGTTCGGCCGGATCACCGGAGGGGAACGTCATCAGCATGTTGACGTGGATCCCGACCACCCGCTCGGGTTGCATCGCACCGAGCACGAGCGAGATGACCGAGCCCGCGTCACCGCCCTGCGCGGCATAGCGCTGGTAACCCAACCGGTCCATGAGTTCCGCCCACGCACCGGCGATCCGCGGTACGTCCCAGCCCGTACTGGGCAGCGGTCGGGAGAACCCGTAACCCGGGATGGACGGAATCACCAGATGGAAAGCATCCTCGGGGCGGCCGCCGAACGCACGCGGGTTCGTCAGCGGCTCGATCACGTCGAGGAACTCGGCCACGGAACCGGGCCAGCCATGGGTGACCAACAGCGGCAGGGCGTCCGGTTCGGGCGAGCGCACGTGCAGGAAATGCACATTCGCGCCGTCGATTTCGGTGATGAATTGCGGGTACTGGTTGAGCTTGGCCTCCGCGGCCCGCCAGTCGTACTCGGTACGCCAGTACTCGGCGAGTTCCTTCAGGTAGGCCAGCGGCACACCGCGGTCCCACCCGACGTCCGGAAGTTCGTCCGGCCAGCGGGTGCGAGCAAGGCGGTCCCGCAGATCATCCAGGTCTGCTTGCGGTATTTCGATGCGGAACGGACGCATGGATACCCCATTCGGTCGGACGCCGTGTGATCCGAGGCACGCTCGGGAGATGTTCCAATTCGTCATCGTTGTTTGCGGCAACCGGTCGGCGCATCTCTGAGCGTGCGGTGGAGTGGCTCAGCCGGGCGGCGGGCGGCGACCCGGGGTAGGTTGCCCGATATGGGCAAGGCGGTTATCGGCAGCATTCTGCTCGGCAGCGCCGACCCGGAGCGGTTGCGCGCCTGGTACATCGCGGCGTTCGGGCCGCCGGAGACCGGCTACGGTTTCCTCGGCTTCGGCGACGTACACGTCCTGGTCGACGGGCGCAATGACGTGTCCGGTAAGAATCCCGAACCGGGCCGGTACATCCTCAACTTCCATGTCGAGGACGCCCGGGCCAGCGCCGCGCACCTGAGCGAACTCGGTGCGGAGTGGCTGGCCGAGCTCGAGGAACGGCCGGACGGGTGGTTCGGTACCGTGCTGGATCCCGACGGCAACTACGTGCAGATCATCGAGTTGTCGGACGAGTATTTCGCGCGCCAACAGGACGATTAGCGGCGCTATCGCGGCACGACGTACCGGCCCACGCTCGCCAGCTTCTCCCGCGTCTCGGTCAGCTCGCGCTCGGGGCGGGACTGCCGCACGATGCCGGCACCGGCCCGCAACCAGGCCTGTCCGTCGCGCTCGAACACGGTTCGCAGCACGACCGCCGCATCCATCGCGCCGTCGCAGTCGTAGCTGAGCACCGCACCACCGTAGATTCCGCGTCCTTCCGGCTCCAGCTCGCGGATCACCGGGTACGCCGCCTCCTTCGGTACGCCGGACGTGGTGACCGCGGGGAACAGCGCGCAGAACGCGTCCCAGGCGCGATCCCGCCCGGTCAACGTGCTCCGTACCGACGATGCGATGTGCTGGACCGTGCCGCGCTGGCGGATCGCCATGAACTCGGGAATCTCCACCGGCTGGTCTCCGCAGAGGTCGACCATCTCGTCGAAGGCCAGCTTGACCGAGATGGCGTGTTCGTAGACCTCCTTGGGATCGGCCAGCAACTCGCGACGCAGTTCCTCGTCGACCGCGGCCCTGCCGGTCCGCGCACGCGTTCCGGCCAGCGGCTGGGTGGTGACGACACCGTCGCTGGTCACCTCGACTACGGTCTCCGGGCTGAACCCGGCGGCGGCGATCCCGCCCAGCGACAGCAGGTACGAGCGCGCGGGTGAGTTGGCGCGCCGGCCCAGCGCGTACGTGCCGACGATGTCGACCGGATAGTCGATCGGCAGGCTGCGAGACAGGATGACCTTTTCGAGCCGGCCGCTCTCGATGTCCGCGACCGCTCGACCGACCGCATCCAGATACCGATCCGCACCCGAGCTCTCCAGCACCGGCTGGGCCCGGTAGTCCAGTGGCGGGGTCGACGCGAGTTCGGCTTCGAGCCGGTCGAGATCGGCCGGGTCGATCGCCCGCAGCAGGGTACCGGAGACGTCGAAGCGGACCTCGGTCGCCGGGATCATCAGATTCAGGAAACTGTCGTCGCCGACGATATCGAGCAGCCCGGCGTTCGCCGCCGCCAGATCGAAGCCGGCCCAGCCGTACAACCGCCAACTGTCCACCGGTACCCGATCCAGCATGGCGGGCAGCTGTCGCAGTACGTCCTGGTGCCAAGGCACCGCCCACTCCCCCGCGGCGCTGCGCACCAACAGGTGCCGCCGGTCGGCGATGACGTTGGCCGCGATGCCGGCGGCGAAGGCCCAGTCCTCGGGACCTTCGTAACACACATAGTCACCGGTGGGCCGGCAGTTCGCGAGGTGCGCGATCGCGGCCAGTCGATCGGTGACTGGACCTATGGTCCGCTCGTGGTACTTGAGGTGGCCAACCAAGGTAGGGTGCCTCTTTCCGTTTCGCCACAGCGCATTCACGGCGCCTCGAGGTGTCCCGAACATATCGATCGCGGACACGGAGTTGCTTCTCCCACGATGCGATTCCTACTGCTTCGCTTCGCTGCGCGCCTTGTGCTCCGCTGCGCTCAGTGCAGGCAATAGGCCGCTGGGGCGCACGACAGATGCCGGCAATCCAGGAGATGACCCGCGGCAGCGGCGGATGTGACGCTTTTGCCGTGTGGATCCGCCGCGGGCTGCGCCAGGTACCCACTGCCCGGACCGCGGCTCCCCAGCGGAAGGTGGCCGAATGAACTCCGCCACGGTGGAGAAGAAAGTCGCAGAGATCTGGCAGGAAGCGCTCGACGCGCCGGCTGGCCAGGACGATGCGACATTCTTCGAGCTCGGCGGCCAATCCGTGGCCGCTCTACTGATCGTCGCATGGCTGGAAGACGAGCTGGGGGTTACCACGATCGGGGTCGACGATCTGTTCGACGACCCGGATCTCACGACGTTTACGCAGCAGGTTGTTTCGACGCTCGAGCCAGCCACCGTCTGAACCGGTGACGTTTCACTCTGGAGAGGATCAGTCGATGGGCTCCGTAGATCAGTTTCCGTTCTCGCTCGAGCAGCAGTTCCTGCGCTTGCAGCACGAGAACGACGGCTCCGCCGGCGGCTTCGGCCCGCGGCCGATCTCCAGCGGCGGCTGGCGGGTGACCGGGCCGTTCGACCGGGCCAAATTCGAACAGGCGCTGGGGGATGTGGTCACCCGACACGAGGCGCTGCGCACGACGATCGTGTCCGATGCGGACGGTTGGCGACAGGAGATCCAGCCACCCGGGCCGCCGGCCGTGGTCTACCGCGACCTGGCCGACTCGAGCGGCCGGTCGCACCAGGACCTGGCCGAGGAGTTCCTCAACGAGGTCGAGTCCGGCACGTTCGACATGACCCAGGTGCCGAACCTGTGGGTCCACATCGGACGGTTGGACGACCAGGATCACGTCGTGGTGCTGGTGTCCCACCTGCCGATCGTCGACGTGTGGTCGCTCAGCCTGGTCATGCGGGACTCCGTGGAGCTGTACGCCGCCCGGCTGGACGGCCGGAAACCCGAGATGCCCGAACCGACCCCGTATCGCGAGTACGTCGCTCGCCAGCACGACGAGTCGGGCGAGGCGAAAGCGCAGCCGTCGTACCAGTTCTGGCGGGACGATCTGCGCGGCGCCCGGCCGATCACGCTGCCGACGGACCACCCGCCGTCGGGCGCCGGCCCGTCCGGGACCCGGTGCGACCGCTTCTCCATCGATGCCGAGCTGGGCTCCGCCGCGCTCGAGTTCGCCCGGTCGATGCGCTGCTCGCCGTTCATGGTGCTGTTCGCCGCGTACCGGGTACACCTGCTCGGGGCGACCGGGATGACCGATGGCGTGGTCTGGACCCTCTCCTCCGGGCCCGGCCGGCGGCGGCGCTGGATGGAGAACACCGTCGGCTACTTCGTGAACCTGTACCCGCTGCGTACCGACATCGCCGACTGCAAGACGTTCCGGGACGTGGTGACTCGGGTCCGGCAGACCAGCCTGGCCGCTTTCAAGCATGAGATTCCGTTCGTTCGCCTGGTAGCGGAGGCCGCCGAGGCGATCGGCGAGCTGGAACAGGGAGACCAGATCACCGAACGGGCGCGGCCGGGATTCCAGATGTCGCCGAACCCGTACGTGCTGCGCGAGCAGACCTCCGGCGGGGTCGGGTGCGTGGCAGTGCAACGACGGGTGTCCCAGCGCGTCGGTCCGGACATCCCCGACGACGCCATCCTGTGGACGGTTGAGCTCGGCCCGTCGGGAGAACTCATCTTCGCCATCAACAGCAGCATCGACCGCTTCGACCAGTCCACAATGGACGCGATGCAGGCCGATTTCCGCAACGTCCTGAGCGCTGGCGTGCACGATCCGGATACGCCGCTGAGCGAGATGCCGGCGGGGATGTCCCTGGCCGCACCCCGCGAGAGCTGACGTCCGCGCCCCACCTCACCCGGGAGCCGACCCATGACCGCAACACTCCCCGCCGGTTTCAACCTGGTGGAGGTAACCGAAGACCGCTACAGCGAGTGGCTCGACTGCTGGCTCGGCACCTTCGGGTACCCGCCGGGCGACGACAAGGAGATCGTGGACTTCTACCGCGGGACACACCCACCCGAGCGCGCCATCGCGATCGAAGACGACGCCGGGTACGTGGCGACGAACGCCTCGCTGCACCGGGATCTGGTGCTCCCCGGCGGCAACACGGTACCGCTGGCGGCGTGCACCGGCGGTTCGTGCCATGCCACGCTGCGGCGGCATGGCCTGATGAAAGCCACGCTGCACCGGCTGCACGAGCGCGCGGTGGAAGAGGGCAAGGCGATCGCCGCCGGTGGGAGCACCGAGTGGCCGATCTATTGGCGGTTCGGCTACGGGCCGGGGACGTACTACAACTCGCTCGAGGTCGACGCGCGCGGAGTGGGTTGGCGCTCCGACGCACCCGGTGGGGACGTCGAGGTGCGCCGGGTCACCGGCAAGGAGGCGCGCGATCTCGCCCAGTCCGTGTACGCCCGCCAAGCCGCCCGCACCCCCGGCGAGGTGATCCCGCCGCCGGCCTACTGGGACCGGCTCGTCATGGATCCGACCTCCTCCCGCCTCGAACAGCTGCTCGCGGTCGGCGCCGGCGGCGGGCCCCGGGTCTGTGTCGCGGCGGAAGACCGCGGATTGGTGACGTACCGCGTCATCGGGGACTGGGCGCCCGAGACGACACCGCGCAACACCATCCACGTCATCGACTTCCTGGCCGCCGATACCGAGGCCGCCGCCGCGCTGTGGCGCTTCCTGCTGTCGATCGACATGGTGGCAACCGTTCAGGTGTGGTACGCCCCGGTGGACAACCCCCTGGTGTGGTGGGTGAACGACGCCCGCAAACTGCGAGCCCGCCGACACGACGGCGTGTGGCTGCGTCCGCTGGACGTGCCCACCCTGCTGGAGGCACGGGGCTGGGCCTGCGACGGCGCGCTCACGATGCGGCTGCACGACCCCGAGGGCTACGCCGATGGCACCTTCCGGCTCGAGGTCGATGCCGGCCACGGTACCTGCCGGCGCAGCACCGCCGAGCCGGATATGGAGATGCAGGTCGCCGCCGTTGGCTCGATGCTGCTCGGCGCTACGGCGGCCACGGACCTGGCCCGGGGCGGCCGGATCCAGGCCAGGGACGACCGTTTCCCGCGGCTCTGGGACACGATGGCGACGCCGGAGCGCGCCCCGTACATCAGCTACTACTACTGATGGGGGAGCGAGAACCAGCGATGAGCGAGGAACAGAGCGAGGGCCAGACTGCCATCGCCTCTCATGCGCAGGAAGGGCTGTGGTTCACGGAGAGGCTCGTTGGCGGCTCGCCGGCGAACACGATCTGCCGGGCGTACGCGGTCTCCGGCGAACTCGACGTCGAAGCGCTGCGCTCGGCGTGGCGGACTCTGGCCGGCCGGCACGAGAGCCTGTGCACCAGCGTGCTCGAGGTCGATGGCCGACCGGTGCAGACGATCGACCCGACGCGGATCGATACGCCCGCGCTCGTGGACCTCGCCGAGGTACCGCCGGCCGACCGGGAAGCCGTGGCCGACGAGCGGTGCGCCACGCTGGCCGGTACCCCGTTGGGTCGCGACGGTGAGGCGCTGGCCCGGATGACCGTCCTGCGGCTCAGCGCCACGGAACACCGCGTCCTGCTCCTCGTGCACCGATTGGTCTGCGACGACAGCTCGATCCCGGTTCTCGTCGAGGAGCTGTCCGAGTGTTATGCGGCGGCCGTCGAGAGACGCGGGGCCGTGCTGCCGTTCCTCCCACTCCAGTACCGGGACTACACCAGCTGGGAACGCGAACGGGAGGCCCGGCCGGCGTTCCAGCGACTGACGGACTGGTGGACCTCGGCGCTGACGCCGCCCCCGCCCCCGCTGTCGATACCCGCCGACCGGCCACCCGACCACGAGCCGGCCGTCGACGGCGCGACGGTGCGCTTCGACTGGGGAGAGGACTTCGGCCGGCAGTTGCAGGAGGTGTCCGCGGCCGAGGCAACGGTACCCGGAGCCGTGCTGTTGACGGCGTTTCAGACTCTGTTGTTCCGGTACACCGGCGAGGAGAGGGTCGCCGTCGGGTACCCGGCACCGGTCCGACCCCGGCCGGAGTTCGCGCGTACCGTCGGACCGTTCCAGAACACGCTGGTGCTCTGCGCGGACTTCTCCGGTGAACCCACGTTCCGGGAGATGCTGGGCCGGGTGACGCAGGGGTGGCGGGACGCTCTGGACCACCGCGAGCTTCCGTTCACCAGCCTCATGGCGGCACTGGACATCGATCGGCACCCGTGGCGCGTTCCGTTGTTCGACACCGTGTTCAGCCTGGCCGAACCCGAGTCCCCACTGTCCTTGCCCGGCGCCACGGTTCGATCGTTGCCGGTGCACACCGGCACCATCGGGTCCGACCTCGCGCTCAGTGTCGAGCAGGTGGATCCGGCCGTGACCGGTGCCCTGGAGTACCGCACCAGCAGGTTCGAGGCGGACTCGGTCCGGCGCATCCTCGACCAGCTCCGCACCATGCTGGATGCGGCATTGAAGGATCCCGGCCTGCCGGTCACCGCACTGCCGCTCGATACGCCGGACCAGATCCGGGTCGCGGTACGGGAGGCCGATCACATCGGTCCGCCGGCCACCGGATCCGAGACCGTCAACGGCTTGGTGCACCGTGCCGCCGAGCTGAAGCCGCTCGCCCCGGCGCTGTCGTGGCAGGGCACCGAAATCTCGTACCGCGAACTGGTTTCTCGCGCCGCCGCGATCACCGAGGGACTGCGATCGCTCGGCGTGGCGCCCGGTACGACCGTAGCGGTACGGATGGCGAGCGGGCCCAGCCAGGTCGCCTCGGTGCTCGCCGTTCTCGACGCCGGTGCCAGCGTGGTCTGTCTCGGCGCCGGCGATGCGGGCGAGCGGGCCCGGCTGATCCTGTCCGACCTTCGGCCACCGTGTCTGCTCCTCGACGGCGACCCGGCAGAGGACGAGCTGGCCGGTTGGTACCAGCAGGAGCTGGGCGGCCAGGTGGCGGACGTCGGTGCCATGGATGGTCCGGGTGCCGATGGGTACCGGCAGGCGCGCCCGGACGAGCGGGTCTACGTCGCCTACACATCGGGATCCACCGGCCGGCCGAAGGGGATCGCCCAGTCCCACGCGAGCTTCGCACAGTTCACCGGGTGGTTCGCGGAGCATCTCGGCTTCGGCCCCGACGCGCGGGTGGCCCAGTGGGCCGCGCCCGCGTACGACGCGGCCCTGTGCCAGGTGTTCGGCGCGTTGCGCGTCGGAGCGACGCTGTGCCCGGTACCGGAACGGATCCGGATCGACCCGAAGCGCTTGGTGCGCTGGCTGATCGACGAGCGGATCACGCACTTCGAGACGGTACCCAGCTTCGCTCGCGAGCTGCTGCGCGCGATCGCCAGCCAGAAGGCGGCCGAC
Source organism: Micromonosporaceae bacterium (assembly GCA_035650075.1). GTDB lineage: Bacteria > Actinomycetota > Actinomycetes > Mycobacteriales > Micromonosporaceae > DASSUC01. The sequence goes on from DASRII010000497.1 coordinate 19,473, forward strand.
GAACTCGGCACGCTCGAGCACTTCCTCCTCGCCGGCGAACCACTCCCCGGCGAGCTGGCCGGCCGGCTACGCGCCACGCTCCCGTCGGTACGGCTGACCAACATGTACGGCCCGACCGAGATAGTTCTCGCGACCTGGCACGAGGTGACCGGTGAGGTGCGCGGGACTGTCCCCATCGGACAGTCGATTCCCGGGCGGCAGGTGCTCATCGTGGACGACCAGGACCGGCCGTGCCCGGCCGGCATCACCGGAGAGCTGGTCATCCGGAGCCCACACATCACCCCGGGCTACCTCAACCCGGACGCCGACAGTTCGTCGTTCCGACCCCTGCGGGGGCGAGCCGAACTGGGCCTTGCGGACGGGAACTGGTACCGCACCGGGGACATGGGGCGGCGGCGCTGGGACGGCCTGCTGGAGTTCGGCGGGCGCCAGGACTTCCAGATCAAGTTCTACGGCACCAGGTTGGAGCTCACCGACGTCGAGACGGCCCTCGGCGACCAGGAATCGGTGGCGGAGTGCGCGATCGTACCCGTCACCGACCACAATGGACTGGTCGTGCGACTGATGGCGTATGTCGTACCGCGCGGGACACCGAGCGACGACCTGGCCGCGGAGCTGACCGCGTCTTCGCGGACCCGCCTCCGCCGCCGGTTCGGCAAGCTCCTGCCGCCGGTCAGCATCCGCCTGCTCGAGAAGCTTCCGCGCAACGTCGGCGGGAAGGTCGACCGGCGCCGACTCCCGGCGCCCGCGTCGCTGCGGGCACCCGCCGCGGCGCGGCCGCCGACCCGAACCGAGCGCGAGATGGCCGCCATCTGGGCCGAGCTTCTCGCCACCGACGAGATAGACGGCGCCGACTCGTTCTTCGCCCTCGGCGGGCACTCGATTCTGGTACTGACGTTGCTGCACGAGATCCGAGAACGTTTCGGGGCCGACGTTCCGCTCCATCGCTTCATGGCCGACCCGACTCTCGCCGCGACCTGCGAACTGGTCGAGGCACAACGAAATGTTGAGGTGCAAACGACGTGACTCTCGTTGATACGCAAACGCCGATCGACCTCGACGGCGAGAGCCTGACGATCGCCGGCCTGCGCAGTATCGCGGAGGAGCAAGCTCCGTGCCGCATCAGTCGATCCACCCACGACCGGGTCGCGGCCAGCCGCGCCCTGTTCCAGGAGGTCGTAGATCAAGGTACTCCGATCTACGGAATCACCACCGGGCTGGGTGACCTCGTCTACATGATGCTGGATCGGTCGACCGAGCTCGACTTCCAGCGCAACCTGGTACGCAGCCACGCCGCCGGAGTCGGGCCGGTGTTCGCCGAGCCGGAGTCGAGGGCGATGGTGGCGGCTCGGCTCAACGCCTTCGCAAAGGGCTACTCCGCAGTCCGTCCCGAACTGTTGGACCGGCTCGCCCTCTTGCTGAACCAGGGAATCGTCCCCGCCATCCCCGAGGTCGGGTCGCTGGGTGCCAGCGGAGACCTGGCCCCGCTCGCACACATCGCGTGCGTCGTCATCGGCGAGGGCTATGTCCTGCGCGACGGGCGGCCCAGCCCCACCGGCCCGGTTCTCCAGCAGAACGGAATCGCGCCACTCGAGCTGCGGTTCAAGGAGGGCCTGTCGCTGATCAACGGCACCTCGGCCATGACCGGGCTCGGTGCGCTGTTGGTCGGACAGGCGCTCGATCAGGTACGGCAGGCGGAGATCATCACCGCCCTGGTGCTGGAGGCCTTGCAAGGCTCGATCATGCCGTTCATGGCCGAGGGGCACGAACTGGCCCGGCCGCATCAGGGTCAGATCGACACCGCCGCGAACATGCGCACCCTGCTGCGACAGAGCAACCTCGCGATGGAGCATCGCGAACTGCGCGAGCAGGTGGTGGATCAGCGGCAGAGCAACGGTGGACACGTGCAGAAGGGTGAAGTGTTCATCCAGAAGGCGTACACCCTGCGCGCCATCCCGCAGGTGGTCGGCGCCATCCGGGACACCGTCTACTTCACCACCAGGACGGTGGAGACCGAACTCAACTCCGCCAACGACAACCCGTTGTTCTTCGAAGGCTCCGAGGTGTTCCACGGAGCCAACTTCCACGGTCAACCCGTGGCCTTCGCGATGGACTATCTGACCATCGCCCTCACCCAGCTCGGTGTGATGTCGGAGCGGCGTACCAACCGGTTGCTGAACCGGCACCTCAACGGCGGGCTGCCGGAGTTCCTCGTCGCCGGAGAGCCGGGACTCAACAGCGGATTCACCGGCGCCCAGTACCCGGCGACCGCGCTCGTAGCGGAGAACCGGACCATCGGTCCGGCCAGCATCCAGAGCGTCCCGTCCAACAGCGACAACCAGGACGTGGTCAGCATGGGGCTGATCGCCGCCCGCAATGCCCGCCGGGTGCTCGGAAACAACAACCTGATCCTCGCGGTGGAGTTGCTCTCCGCCGCCCAGGCGGTCGACCTGCGCAAGGGCCACGAACGGCTCAGCCCCGCCGCGAAGGCCACCTACGACCTGGTTCGTTCGCTGGTACCCAAGCTCGACGACGACCGCTTCATGAGCGACGACATCGAGTTGGTAGCCGCCGCGCTGGACCGGACCGAGTTCCTGAGCGCGGTGCGGCAGGACGGGTACGACCTGCGCTGACCGACCCCGACGAGAGGAGGAGATGGGTGATGTCCCAATACCGGACCGTGGGCCGCGACGAGTGGCTGGCCGCCCGCAAGGAGTTCCTGGTCAAGGAGAAGGTAGTGACCCGGGCGCGGGATGCGTTGAACGCGCAGCGACGCGAGCTGCCGATGATGGTCATAGACAAGGAGTACGTATTCGAAGGACCCGAGGGAAAGCTGAGCCTGCTCGACCTCTTCGGTGGGCGCCGGCAGTTGCTCACGTACCACTTCATGTGGCCGCTGGACGGCGTCGAGTGGTGCCCGATCTGCTCGTTCTGGATCGACAACATGGGCCACCAAGCGCACATGCACGCGCGCGACACCGAACGCGTCATCGTGTGCGCCGCCCCGCAATCAAAGATCGTACCGTTCAAACAGCGGATGGGTTGGCACATCCCCTGGTACACGACCGAGGGTGACGACTTCTACCGCGACTTCGCCCTCGACGCCGACGCCGACGCGAACGACCTGCCCGGAGTCAGCGCGTTCCTACGCGACGGCGACCGGGTGCTGTATGCCTACTCCACCTACAGCCGTGGTAGCGATATCCTCAACAGCACGTACAACTACCTGGATCTGACCCCGTTGGGTCGCCAGGAAGAGGGGAGTTTGGCGGACAAGCTCTCCTGGGTACGTCACCACGACAGCTACGAAGATTCGGATTCGGGAGCGGCCTGCCACGGCTGACCGGCCGCGCATAGCCGTGCGACCGGATCCGACCACGAGGAGGCCGGCCGCATGGATCCGTCAACCTTCCACACGACCGTAACCCTGCACGAAAGCTCGGACGAGCGGCCCACGCTGCGGTTCGAACACCGGTACCCGCATCCCCAGGAGCGGGTCTGGCAGGCGATCACGAGCAGCGCCGAGCATTCGGCCTGGTTCGGCTTCCCGGTGACCGTCGAACCCGTGGTCGGTGGCGAGTTCACCGTGACGTTCTCCGAGGAGATGGTGGAGCGGGGGAAGATTCTCGAGATCGATGCGCCGAATCTGTTCGTATACACGGGGCGCGAGGATGTCTTCCGGTGGCGGTTGTCCCCGGACGGCGACGGATGCGTTGTGGTGCTCGAGAACGAGGTCGGTGACCCCGGCCACATTCCGAACAGCGCGGCCGGCTTCCATCTCGCCCTCGACAAACTCGGCGACATGCTCGATCGGGAGACCGGACGGACCGCGGAAGGGGCTGCCACGCCGTCCTTCGAGGAGCTGGCAGAGCACTACGCGGACACCCTGCATCAGTCCTCCTGACCGGGTGTCGTATTCGGCACGTTGGAAGATGCGGCCGGGTCGCCCCCAGCGCCATAGTCGGCGAAGGAGCCGACGGGAGGCGAAATGGCCGGTCGACGTATCCAGCCGAGTCTGACGGGTGTGGTTCCCTGGCCACCGGAGGCCGTCGACCACTACGTCGCCAAGGGGTACTGGCAGGGCCGTTCACTCGGTTCGTATCTGGTGGGGCGCTCGGCGGCGACCCCCCATGCCATCGCCGTGGTCAGCGGCGACACCCGGCTGACGTACCAGGAACTGATGGCCAGGGCGGACGGCGCCGCGCTGCGGCTGCGCGACCTCGGTCTGATGCCGGACGACCGGATCGTGCTGCAGCTCGGCAACCGCTGGGAGTTCATCGTCGTACTGCTGGCGTGTCTCCGGGCCGGAGTGCTGCCGGTGATGGCGCTTCCCGCGCACCGGAAACTCGAGGTCTCGCACCTGGTCCAGCACTCCGCGGCACGCGCGATCGCGGTGCCCGAAAGCACCGCGGACCACGACTACCCGGCCATGGCACGCGCCATCGCCGACGAGACGGACACCGTCGAGCACATCATCTCGGCCGGAAACACGCTGCCCGGCAGTGTCGACCTGGCCGGACTGTGCCAACCGGCGGACGACCCGGAGGACGCGCGGCGCCGCCTGGATGCCGATGCGCCGGACAGCAGATCCGTCGCGTTGTTCCTGCTGTCCGGCGGCACGACCGGCATGCCGAAGCTGATCGCGCGAACCCACGACGACTACGCGTACAACGCCCGGCGCAGCGCCGAGCTGTGCAGGCTCGACGCTTCGACGGTGTACCTCGCCGTGCTGCCGCTGCCGCACAACTTCCCGCTGGCGTGCCCGGGAATCCTCGGCACGCTGCTGGCCGGCGGTCGGGTGGTGATCGCACCGACGCCCCGCCCGGAGAAGGTACTCGGCCTGATCGAACGGGAGCGCGTCACCGCCACCGCGGTCGTACCGGCGATCGCGCAGACCTGGATGGCCTACCGCAGGACGCACCCGGAGCACGACCTCGGCTCGCTCCAGATGCTCCAGGTCGGCGGGGCCCGGCTGGCCGACCACATAGCCGGGCAGATCAGCCCGACGTTCGGCTGCCAGCTGCAGCAGGCCTTCGGGATGGCCGAGGGACTGCTGTGCTTCACCCGACTGGACGACAACGACGACGTGATCTGCCATACCCAGGGCCGGCCTATCAGCCCGGATGACGAGGTCCTGGTGGTGGACGAACGCGGTCGGCCGGTGCCGCCCGGCGAGCCCGGCCTGCTGCTGACCCGCGGGCCGTACACCCCTCGCGGGTACTACCGCGCCGAGCGGCAGAACGCCGAGGCGTTCACCGCCGACGGCTGGTACCGCACCGGTGACATCGTCCGCCAGCGACCAGACGGCAACCTGATCGTGGACGGCCGGGACAAGGACCAGATCAACCGGGGCGGCGAGAAGATCTCGGCGGAGGAGGTCGAGAACTTCGCCTATCAGGTCGACGGGGTGAGCATGGCCGCGGCGGTGGCGATGCCCGACCCGAGGCTCGGTGAGCGGGTATGCCTCTACGTGGTACCCCACCCGGCGGCCACGGTGTGCCTGGACGACATCCGCTCGCTGATGGAGAACGCCGGTGTGGCCCGGTTCAAGCTGCCCGAGCGACTGGTGCTCGCGGACTCGCTACCCCGTACCAACGTCGGAAAGATCGACAAGAAGGCGCTCCGGGCGGACATCGAGCAACGGCTCGGTTAGGTGGTGGTGAAGCGACGGCCCGGCACTTTGCCGGGCCGTCGCTCTACGTCGCCCGCTCAGGTTTGGATCGACAGCGGGTGCTGGAAGATGTTGTTCGGGTCGTACCTGGCCTTGATCTGCTGGAGCCGTGGGTAGTTCTCCTTGTAGTACAAGGTGAACCAGGGGATGCCCGACTGGTTCCAGGCCGGATCCTTGCTGTCGAGGTCCGGGTAGTTGATGTAACAGCCGTCGAGCTGGTCGTTCGGCGCCGGCATTCCACCGGTGGCTGAGAAGACCTTCTGGTACATGCGGCGTACGTAGTCGATCGACGCCTGGTCGTCCGCGGGGTTCGGCCACGAGGCCGAGAACCAGATCTTGAGGATAGAGTCCCGCTGCGGTACGGCCGTCGCCGTCGGCGAGAGAGTGTTCACCTGGCACCCGTACCCGGCGAAATACACCAGGCACTGTCCCTTGTAGGTCGGGTCGATGAGTCCCTTGTAGATTTCGATGATCTGCGCGTCGTTCAGCGGCTTGCGCAGATACCCGCCCTTCGACTTGGTGCGGGGCGGGATGGTCTGCGGAAACTCGAGAGTGGCGTTCTGCAGCCACAGGTCGTGGGTGGTAGCGACGGATGGTGTCACGCCGATGCCGTTGGTGACCGCGCTGATGTAGCCGTCGAGCATCTGCTGCGCGTCGGGCATGGTCGCGTCGGTGCGGATTTCGAGGTAGATGAACTGTTCCTTGAGCGTGTTGCAGTGCATCGCGCTGTGCATGCCGGCGAACCGCGACCCGGGCGCGCTGTTGGCCGCGTGCCAGGCGTTGTGGTTCTTCACCAGCCGCACGAACCCGTCCTGGGTCAGCCCTTCCCAGGGGATGGACACCCAGGTCATCAACAGCTTGGACGGCGGGGTGGGGAGCAGCTTGCTAGGGTCGTTGCCGCTGGCGCCGGGCGACCGGAAGAAGTACTTGGTGACGAAGCCGAAGTTGCCCCCACCGCCTCCGGTGTGCGCCCACCACAGGTCGCGGTTCGGGTCGTCGGCATTCCGGGTGGCCACGATGGTTCGGACGTTGCCCGACCGATCCACCACAACGATTTCCACGGCGTACAGATGGTCGACCGAGAGGCCGAACTTGCGCGAGAGCGGCCCGTAGCCGCCACCGGCGATGTGCCCTCCAACGCCGACCGGCGGGCACACCCCGGCCGGTATCGTGACCTTCCAGCCGAGATACAGCGCTTCGTAGGCCTGGGCCAGGGTCGCGCCCGACTCGACCGCGAACGCCTTCATGACCGGGTCGTAGTAGGTCTGGTTCATCCGCGACACGTCGACCAGCACCCGGAACGCGGGGTCGCCGACGAGATTGTCCAGAGCGTGCCCTCCACTGCGGACGGTGATTCGCTGCCCGCGGCCGACGGCCTGACTCACCGCGCGCTCTACCTGTTCCGGGGAGTAGGGCAGCCAGATCGTGTCTGGCGTGGAGACGAAACGCGGATTGAACGACCGCAGCATCAGCTCGGCGTACCGCGGATCGTTCGGACCGATGACCACGTTCGGATCGAGCATGCGGTCGGGCGGAATCGCTGAATACGATGGCGTGCCAGCCGAGACGAGCCCGGCGGTGGCACCCGTTATGGCGGCGGCAGAGCCAAGCATCTGCCGGCGTGACATGACCATAGGAACACCTGCCGTCCTCACGATTGACGGTTACTGCCACTCACACACGAAGGAACCGCCGCGGCATCCCGCGCGGCACAACGACCCGGTCCGAGCGGCAGACGGCAGCGACACGGGCCACACGATGATCGTTCCAGTCCCGCTTCCGGCGGCGCATCTTCGAGCGTGCGCTCTAGGAGCGCTTGCTACCGCGCAGCACCCGCCACATCATGCTGGGGTACATGAGCGCCTGCGGTGGGTCGACGAGGCCGGCGACCCGCATGAACGTCCGGGTGACCTGACCGTCGTGGACCGCGGCGGCCTGCAGCTTGGCCATGTAGGCGTTGCCCATCCGTACCTTCAGCGGACGCCGTCCCGGAACCTCCGGGAAACCGAGGTCGCTGCCGGCCGAGATGTCCCACGGCACATTGATGACCCGGGAGATGTCCCGGAAGAACGGCTGTGGTTGCGGCGGAGCACCGGACGCGAGGTGCGTGCGCAGCGTCAGAGCTTCCTGCGCGGCTACCGTCATCCCCTGGCCGTACACCGGGTTGAAGCTGCACGCGGCGTCGCCGAGCACCAGGAACCGCTCGGGGAACCGGGTCAGCCGCTCGTAGTGCCGCCGCACGCTGGCCGGGTACCGGAACGACACCGGCTCGTCGAGCGGCTCGGCGTCGTGCACGACGTCGTAGACGTCCGGTACCGGCAGGGAACGGAGGAAGTCCATGAAGCCGGCATCGGTGGGGGGTGCGCTGTCGCCGAGTACGCCGGTGAGCGACACGACGCAGCGGCCACCCTCGATCCGGGAGAAGAACGCGCCGCGCGGGGTGACCGGTGTGGACACTGGGTTGATGGACAGGTCGCCGCCCAGGATGCTCTCGTCACGGAGCCGGAAGTGCCGCGTGGTGTAGGTAAGGCCAATCTTTACCTTGGTCTCCTCCACGCGGCCGTAGCCGAGTTCCTCCAGCCACGCCGGAGTACGCGAACCCCTCCCGGTCGCGTCCACGACCAGGTCTGCCTCGAGAGCCTCGGTGGTGCCGTCCTGGCGCTGGACCTGCGCGCCGGTGACCCGCGACCGGTCCGGTGTGGTTATCAGGCCGAGGATGTCGGTCCGGTCCTGGATATCCACATTGGACAGTGCGGCTACCGCGTCGCGGATCCGGCCCTCCAGCACGGGCCTCGCGGCGGACACGCAGATCAGCCCGGTACTGGCCGGCATGAGTCGCTTGCCGCTGAAGTACCAGCGCAACTCGCCCAGATCGCCGGTCGGGATGCCGGCCGCCATGGCCTTGTCGGTGAAGCCGGGGAACAGCTCCTCGAGGATCTGCTGGCCTCGGGCGAGCAGGCCGTGGACGTGGCGGCCGTGTGGCACGCCGCGCCGAGGGCTGGTCACCCCGTTCAGCTCGTCACGGTCCACGATGACGACATCCTGGTACCTGTCGGCCAGCACCCGGGCGGCAAGCAACCCAGCCATGCTGCCACCGAGCACCAGAGCACGCGATCCCACGTTGCCCGCCACGGCTGCCTCCTCGACGTGTGGTGGAAAGCCGTCTCTGACCGTCGCATCCGGCCCGGTACCCGCGCACCTCATGGATTGCGCCGTTCCGGCGACGGCGGATCCCCTTGGGACAGCGACGCTTTGGGCACTTTCGAAGACTCTCCCCGAGCGACCCGTGACCGACGCTTGACGTAGCACCCGGTGCGGCCAAGGAGTCGCGATCGCATTGAGAGGTATGTAGCCGTGAAACCGCCAGGGCTGCTGCGGCAATGGCGCTCGAGCGATCTGCCCGAGCCCGAGGTACCGCGGTCAGCCAACGGCTCGACCGCCATCGAACGGTGGCGCGCGCTGCCCCGAGCTCAACGCCCACCGTGGCCCGACCGGGCCGAGGTGGACAAGGTGATGCGGCTGCTCGACTCGGTGCCACCCATCGTGACGCCGGCCGAGGTAGACCTGCTGCGTCGACAGCTCGGGCTGGTGGCCGAGGGCAGGGCGCTGGTGGTGCGGGGCGGCGATCGTACCGAGTCGTTCGCCACCAACACCGAGGCTCACCTCGTCGCCAACGCGGGCGCCTTGGCACAGCTGGCGATCCCGCTCGCCCACTGCGGGCCGGGACCGGTGGTCACGGTGGCTCGCGTCGCCGGACTGTACGCCCGCAGCGTCGCATCCGCGGTGGACCCGGTGGGGTTGCCGGCCTACCGTGGCGACCTGATAAACGCCGCGGAGCCCACGCCGGCCGCCCGCGTCGCCGATCCGCACCGGATGATCCAGGCCTATGCGCACGCCTCCGGAGCAACGAACATCCTGCGGGTTCATCTGGCCACCGGCCTGGCCAACCCGTACGCGCTGCAACGCAAGAGCAACGAGCTGCTCGACGCGATGGACGCCGGCTGGCAGTACGAGGAAACGGCCATGGAAATCAACCGGGCGATGATTTTCATGCAGGCGTACGGAATCAGCACCGAGAAGGCGACCCGGACTCCGCCGACGCTCTACATCTCGCACGAGGCGCTGGCGCTGGAGTACGAGCGGCCGCTGGTTCGGGTCACCCGGGGGCGGGCGTACGACCTCTCCGCCCACTTTCTGTGGCTCGGGGAGGACATCGCGCAACTCGAAGGCGCGCACGTGGACTTCCTTTCCCGGATCGCCAACCCGGTCGGCGTGGTGCTCGGTCCGACCGTCGGGCCGCAGTACGTGCTCGACCTCTGCGACAAACTGAACCCGGACAACACCGCCGGGCGGCTCACCCTGATCTGCCGGATGAGTGGCGACGAGACCCGCGAGCTGCTGCCACCGATCATCGAGAAAGTGACCGCCGCGGGGTACCGGGTGGTGTGGCAGTGCGATCCGATGCGCGGCGCCGATGCCGACATGGGCGGGTCGGCCGGCGCGTTCGACCGCATCGCCGACGCGGTCGCCGCGCACTTCATCGTGCACCGCAGTCTCGATACCAGCGCCGGCGGGCTACAGGTCGAGCTGGACGGTGACGGCGACGGACCCGCGGCGAACCACGACCCGCAGCTCGGCCCGCAGCAGTCACTCGAACTGGCCCTGCTCGTGGCGGACATGCTCAGGGAGACCTAGACCCCTTAGCCCGCCGCGCTCATCCCGCTGACGTCCAGCCGGACGAGAACGTCCCTCAGCAACCGCAGCAGGGCGGTACGCGAGTCCTGCAGGTAGAAGTGACCACCGTCGAACTTGGACAGACGGAACTCGCCAGTGGTGTGCTCACCCCACGCGGCCAGTGATCGCTCGTCGACGTCCATGTCGTCGCGCCCGCCGCAGGCGGTGATCGGGCAGTCAAGTGGTGGTTCCGGCCGGTACACGTACCCGTCGTTGACCGCGATGTCGGCCCGTAGCAACGGGAGCAGGAGCCGCCGGAAGCGGCTGTCGGCGAGCAGTTCGGCCGGGGTACCGCCCATCTGGTGCACCCGGTCCACCAGCCGGTCGTCGCTGAGCAGATGAGCGCCCGGCCGTGCCAGGGGCAGGTGCGGTGCGGGCCGGGACGAGGCGAAGATGTGCACCGGACCCGGCAGTCCCCTGGCCCGCAGCCAACGGGCCAGCTCGAACGACACGAGCGCGCCCATGCTGTGCCCGAACATGGCGAACGGCCGGTCGGTCAGTGGCGCGACGGTCCGGCCCAGGACCGGGGTCAGGGTTGCCAGGTCGCGGAACGGCGGCTGGGTGATTCGCGACTCCCGGCCGGGGAGCTGGATCGCGCAGAGCTCGACCCGCGGCCCGAGGTCCCGGGGCCAGCCGTTGAACACGGACGCACCGCCGCCCGCGTGCGGTACGCACAGCAGGCGGATCGTGGCACCGGGGTTTGGCCACGGTCGCACCACCCCGATCGCGTCACCCGGCACTGATCGGAGCCTCCAGCCGCAGGTAGGTGGGGAAGTCGGGGATCTCGCTGAGATCGCACTCGAAGCGCACCAGATCGCCGTCCCGGCCGACCTCGCGGAACCGGTTGAGCCGGTACGTCACGTGCATCATCCGGTTGCGCCCGTTGGGTAAAAACTCAGCCTGCAACCGGACACCGGCATCGTGGGCCAGCCGGCGCAGAAAGTTGATCATCGCGGTACCCACTCCGCGGGACATCACCCGGCAGGACATCAGCAGCAGCTTGATGGTCCAGACCTCCGGTGTCCGCTCCAGCAGAACCAGGCCGATCGTGCCGTACGGGCCGTACCGGTCGTCCAGCCGGGCCACGTAGAGCCGGTGCCGGGCGGAGTCGCGCAGCGCCGCCAGCTCGTCGCGGGAGTACGTGTACCCGGTCGTGTTCAGCTGATGGGTGCGTACCGTCAACTCCTCCGCGCGCTGCAGGTCGTCCTCGCCCGCGAGCGCGATCCGCAGCCGCATGTCCAGCGTGGCGAGGAACTCCTCGGCGGGACCGTCGAACCGGTCCTCCACGACTTGGCGGGCCGACTCCGCCCGGTACATCTGCCGCCGTTGCCGGGCGTCGTCGGTGACGAACTCGGGGCTCAGATCCGGCCGGTCGGCCAGCCCGGCGGCCTCGGCCGCGTCGATGCAACACACCTCGGGCAGTTCGAACCCGACCTCGCCGCGTTCGAAATCGTCATCGTCGACGAACGCGAACGCGTCCAAGCCGAGGTTGAGCGACTCCGCGATGGCCCGTACCGAGTTCGACTTGCTCCCCCAGCTGATCTGCGGGTACAGGAAGTACTCGGCGACGCCCAGCCGCTGCAGCGTGGCCATCGCCAGGTCGTGGTCGTTCCGGCTGGCGATCGAGTGCAGGATGCCGCGGCTGTCCAGGGTACGCAGCACCTCGGCGATGCCCGGACGCAACCGCACGCCATCGTCCTCCAGCAGCACCCCGTCCCACAGCGTGTTGTCCAGATCCCACACCACGCACTTGAGTGTCTTCGCCTCCGCGTTCATCGCTGGTCCTCGCTCCGCTGCGCGCCTTGTGCGCCGCCTTCCCTCGTCGCTGCGCTCCTCAGTCCAGGCGCCGCGGCGCTCCGCTTCGCTCATAGCAACACCTCCTCGGTCGCCTGGTAGGCGGACTCGGCAATGGTGATTTGCTGAAGCTGGGTGCTGCCCTCGATGATTTCCATGACCTTCGCATCGCGCAGGTACCGCTGCACCGGATAGTCACCACCCACGCCTCGGCTGCCGTGGATCTGTACCGCGTCGTTGGCGGACTGGGCCGCCGTGTTGGCGGCGAAGTATTTGGCTTGCCAGGTGGCCTGTACCGACCGGGGATCGCCGGCCTGTCGCAACCACCCGGCCCGCTGGCAGAGCAGGCGCGCGGCGGCGGTGTGGGTGACCATGTCCGCCAGCATGTGTTGGATCAGCTGGTGATGACGCAGCGCCTGGCCGAACTGTTGCCGCGTGTCGGCGTACCGCAGGGATGCCTGCACGCACGCCTCGGCCAGACCCACACAGCCCCAGGCGACGCTGTACCGGCCCAGCTCCAGCGCGTCGGCGGCGACCGCGGACAGGCCGAAGCCCGGACGGCCCACCAGGTTGGCCGCGGGTACCCGGCAACCGTCCAGCCGCACCTCGGCGAGCATGGAGGCTCGGGTGCCCAACGCGCCCGACTGCGGTACCACCTCGAGCCCGGTCCGGTGCCGCTCGACGAGAAACGCGGCCGGCCGACTACCGATCCGGGCGAAGACGAGGAAGACATCGGCGTACTGGCCGAAGGTGATCCAGTGTTTGTGTCCACTGAGGACATACGAGTCGTCGGCCGGGTCGGCTCGCGCGGTCATGGCCTGTACGTCGCTGCCGGCCGCCGGCTCGGTCAGCGCGAACGCACCCAGGCAGGTACCGCGGGCAAGCTCGGGCAACCACCGGGACCGCTGCTCGGCCGAGCCCCAGCGCACCAGGGCGTGCGCCACCATGCTGTGCACGGTCAGCAGGCTGCGTACCGAGGAACACGCTCGACCGACCTCCTCGTTGAGCAGGCCGAAGGTGATCGCGTCGAGCTCGGTACCGCCGTGCTCGCTGGGGACCACGGCGCCGAGGTATCCGCGCTCGCCCAGCTGTTCGGCCACCCTGCGGGGAAGCCAGCCGGCAGTGTCCCAGCCGTCCGCGTACGGCCCGATGTGCTCCCGGGCGAACGCCGCGAACTCGGCCCCCGCCCGCCGTTGGTCGGCGGTCAGTTGGATGGTCATGCCGGGCCTCCAGCGGTAGCGGAGGGCCGGCATGACCGAGAAGTAGCCGGCATGGTCATCAGCTTGCCTGCGAGACGCTCGTCTTGCGACCGACCATCTGCGCGATCGCGTCGATGCTGTTGAAGTTCTCGAGCTCGAGGTCCTCGTCCGCTATCGGGCAGCCGAGCTCGTTCTCCACGAACAGCACGAGCTGCATGACGAACAACGAGTTGACGTACCCGGACGCGAAGATGTCCTCGCCGTCGTCCACCTCTTCCCGGATGTATTGGCCGAGAAAGGTGCGGATCCGAGGTCGGATGTCATCCATCTGGCTACCTTTCCGGGGCGTAGGAGTAGAAGCCGTGGCCGGTCTTGCGCCCGTGCCGCCCGGCGTCCACCAGCTGCCGCAGCAGCGGGCAGGGCCGGTACTTGCTGTCCCCGAAGCTCTCGTAGAGGCCCTCGATGGACCGTAGGACGGTGTCCAGCCCGATCAGGTCCGCCGTTTCCAGCGGCCCCATCCGGTGCTCGAAGCAGCCTTTGAAGATGCGGTCGATCTCGGCCGCACCCGCCACTCCCTCGTGCACCAGGAAGGCCGCCTCGTTGACGGTCAGCATGAGGACCCGGTTGGTGACGAACCCGGGCGAGTCGCCGACCACCACGGCCTCCTTCTTCATCCGGCCGAGCAGGTCGCGGCCGGCCTCGACGGTGGCCTCGCTGGTGTAGTACCCGCGCACCACCTCCACCATCGGCTTGAGCGGCACCGGGTTCATGAAGTGCATGCCCAGCACCCGCTCCGGTCGGCGCGTGGCGGCGGCGATGCGGGTGATGGGGATGACCGAGGTGTTGGCCGCGAAGATGGTCTCCGGTCGACACACGCTGTCCATCCGCTCGTACACGGCCTTCTTCGTGGGCCAGTCCTCGGTGACGTTCTCGACTACGAAGTCGGCCTTTGCGAGGTCGGACAGGTCCAGTGAATAGCTGATCCGCTTCAGCACCTGTGCCCGGTCCTCGTCGCTGCCCCCTTTGGACAGCAGGCGGTGCATCCGGATCCCTTCCCCGATCCGCTTCTCGGCGGCAGCCAGGACGTCGTCGGTCCGGTCGACGAGGATGACCCCGAATCCGGCCTGAGCCAACGCCTGCGCCACTCCGGTACCGATCACTCCGGCACCCACGACGCCGACGTCGTTTATCTCCGACATGCTCGTCACCTTTCCTTCGCCGCTCGCAACGCGGTCGCCAGTTCCGCCACCGTTGGTGCCTCGAACAGCTGGCCGAGCGACATCGCCAGACCCAGGTCCCGTCCGATCCGGTTGACCATCTCCAACCCCAGCAGGGAATGGCCGCCCAACTCCAAGAAGGAGTCGTCGGCCCCGATCTGTTCGACCCCGAGTAGCTCCTGCCAGATCGCGGCGAGCTGCCGTTCGAGTCGATCGGTCGGCTCCCGGTACGCGGTCAGCACATTCGGCCGCGGGTGCACCGGTGGCCTGGCGATGCTGATGGCCTCGGCGTCCAGGCGGCTCGCGGCGATGTCAGCCCGTACCGCCTCCAGATCCTTGGTGATGACGACAACCTGCGGTCCGAGTCCCGCGGACAGCAGGCGGCGCAAGGCATCCGCGCCCTCCGCCGGCCGGATTCCGGTTGCGAGGTGGTCGGCCAGCCCGATCGGGCCGGCCCGTGCGACCGCCGGTTGCGCCAGGTTCGAGAAGAAGGCGACTCCGGTACCGGTACCGGTGCGCGCGTCGTCGAGCGTCCGCCGCAGATCCGGTACCCGCTTGAGCACGAACTCCTCGATCCGCACCACTTCGTGGCCGTCGACGTCGTACAGCGATATGTCGGCGGTGATGGTCTCCTTGCCGGCGCGGTCGCTCTCCCGCAGGGTGTGATGGCTGAAGAGGTGTCCCGGCAGCGGCCGGTACATCCGCAGCCGCCCGTAGGAGACGGGGATCCGGAACTCTTCCGCCAGGTGTACGCCGACGAAGCCGGCGGCGATGTCCAAAAGCGACGGATGAAGTTCGATCCGCTTCAGGTCGCCGGCGAACCGATCGGGTAGCACCAGCTCCGCCAACGCCTCCCGATCGCCTTGCCACACCCGGCGTAGACATCGCGAGCGCGCGCCGAACCCCATCGGGCCGGCGTGTTCCGGCCGGCCCACGTCGGCCAACCGTCCACTCAGGTCGTTCGGGTCGCACTCCCCGGCCCGGTCCGAAGCCGCCGAGCGAACCTGGCCGGAGGCGTGCACCTGCCACCGCGCCTGGCCGGCGGGATCGTCCTGCGGGTACCGGCTGACCACGGTGAACCGGGCCGGATCCGTCCTGAAGTCGAGTACCACCCGCAGTTCGCGTGACTCGTCGTCGGCGAGCGCGACCGGGGTGAAGAACCGGACGTCCGACAGCTCCACGAGGCCACCGCCGGCCGCGTGGGTGAACGCGGCCCGGGCCAACTCGAGGTGACCGGTACCGGGAACGACCGGGTCGCCGAGCATCCGGTGCTCGTCGACGAGCCAGGACGTGCCGGCGTTCACGGTGACGCCATAGACCGCGCGCTCCGCGGTGTCCTCCAGGCAGGCGTCCAGCAGCGGATGGTCGACCGGCCCGACCCGCTCCCCGGATGCGGGCTTGCCGAGGTGCCGGTGTGCCATGCCGGCGTCCTGCCAGGCGTCCCAGTTGACCGAGATGACCTCCGGACCCCCATCCGCCGAGGCGTGCTGGGCGAGCGCGTCGAGGAACGCGTTGGCGGCCACGTAGTCGACCTGCCCGACCGCACCCGTGAGTGCGAGCGTGGACGAGCACAGCACCAGCACGTCGGCGCCGATCTCGCGCGCGAGCGCCTCGACCGCGAGGCCGCCACGGACCTTCGGTGCGAGTACCAGTTCGGCCGTCTCGGGTTCCTTGACCTGGATCAGTCCGCCGCCGGCCACTCCCGCCGCGTGCACGATTCCGTAGATCGGGCCGAGCTCGTCGACCGCGCGGTCCGCTGCCGCCCGCAGCTGCCCCTCGTCCGTGACGTCGGCGGTCAGTACCGCGACCCGGCCGCCATTGCGCTCGATCCGTTGTACGGCAAGGATCCGGGCACTGGTCGGGTCCTCCTCCGGATGCGTCTCGAGCCAGCCGTCCCAGTCGTCGCGCGGCGGTAGCCCCGTGCGGCCGACCAGTGCCACGCCGGCGTGCTCGGCTCGGGTCAACGCCTCGGCGAGGGCCAGTCCGACGGCACCGAGCCCACCAGTGACGAGGTAGTTGCGACCATCGGCGCCGCTTTCGATCGGCTCGACCCGGACCGGCTGGTACACCTGCTGCCAGCGCCGGTTCCCGCGCAGCGCCACCGCGTCCGTTCCGGTGGACGTCAGCTCGGCCAGCAGCTGCTCGACCACCGCGTCGGTCCCCGACCAGCCGGGCAGCTCGATGTCGATGCTGCGGCAACGGATGTGCGGATGTTCCAACGGAAGCACCCGACAGGGGCCGAGCACGGTCGCGGCCACCGGGGACCCGTTCTCGGTACCGGAGACGACCTGCATCTCGCCGGTGACCACGGTCAACTCCACCGGTTCCCGGCCGGGCTGGCGGGCCAGCGCCTGCCCGAGCGCGAGGAGGCTGGCGAATGCCCGCGTGGTCACCGCCGGTTCGCTCGTGGCCCGGTCGACACCGAACGCTCCCAAGTGGACGATCCGGTCCGGATACCGGTCCTGTTCCCGGAGCCGGTCCAGCAGCCGGTCGTACTCCCCCACCTCCGGCGCCATCATGTCGACGATCGTCACCGAGTCCGCGGTCCGATCCAGCGCCGCCGCGAGGGCGGAACCCATACCGCGCGGATCCGCGAAAACCAGCCAGTGGCCGCGCGCTGCCGGCGGCTCGGCGGTACGCGGCCGGGGCGGCAGCGGCGTCCACGCCGGGGTCAGGAACCAGTCGGCCACGTCGGACTTCCTGGCCTGCGACGGCTCGGGTTGGACCCGAGCCTCCTGCGGTACCGGGTCGACCCAGTGCCGGCGGCGCTGGAACGGGTACGTCGGCAGCGGAACCCGTCGGGGTGACCCGTCGGGCTCATCGGCCGACCAGTCCAGCTCGACCCCGGCGAGCCACAGCTTGCCGGCGGTACCGAGGAAGAACCGGTCCTCCGGCTCGCGCTCGAACGCCGCGGGCAGGCTCGGCAACGCCAGCATCGCCGGTGCGTCGCTCATCGTCGGTGCGTCGTTTTCGGCCGGCCGCAGTTGCAGGGCCATGCTGCTCAGTGACTGCCCGGCGCCCAGCTCCAGCAACAACCGCTGCGGTTCCCGCCACAGTTCGGCCACCCCGGCCGCGAACTGCACCGGCTGCCGCAGATGACGGGCCCAGTAGCCGGGATCGGTCGCCTCCTCCGCGGTGATCCAGGTACCGGTCACATTGGACAGATACGGGATCCGCGGCGGATTCAGTGCCACCGACGAGACCAGCTCGGTGAACTCGGACACGATCGGATCCACCATCGGCGAGTGGAAGGCGTGCACTGTCTGCAGTGGACGGACGGCGACGCCGCGCGACTCGAGCCGCCGCTGTACCTCGTCGACGCCGGCCCGGGTACCGGCCACGACACACATCTTCGGTCCGTTGACCGCCGCCACCGACACGCCGGGTACCAGCGCCTCGGCGATGTCCGGTTCGGCGGCCGACACCGCCAGCATGCCGCCGGCCGGCAACCCGGCGATCAGCAGTGCCCGTCGTACCACCAGCCGCAGCGCGTCGTCGAGGGACAGCACACCGGAGCAGCAGGCGGCCACGTACTCGCCGATGCTGTAGCCGAGCAGCGCATCGGGCCGCACCCCGTACGCCTCCCACAACCGAGCCAGCGCGTACCCGATGACGAAGACAATCGGCTGGGCGTGCTCGGTCCGGTCCAGCGGCGATGCCTCGGATGTCTTCCCCCGCCCGAGCATCCGCCGCAGGTCGACCCCGCCGCGATCCGTGCCGGTCGCCGCCGGCTCCGGGTGGAGCAGCGTCCGCAGGTCGACTCCCATCAGCGGCCGTAGCAGCTCGGCACATTCGTCGACGGCCGCCCGGAAGGCGGGCTGTGAGTGGTAGAGCTGCTGGCCCAGGCCCGGCCGCTGGTCGCCAACTCCGGGAAACATGAAGGCGATCCGACGGGTACCGGTCGCCGGAGTCGCGGCGCGGACGGTCCGCGGATCGCGGTCGGCGAGCGCCTTGGCGGCTTCCGCGGCATCGTTGGCGACCACCACCCGGCGGTGGCCGAAGGAGCGCCGACCCTGCCGCAGCGTGTGCGCGACGTCGCCGAGGTCGAGGTCCTCGTGCTCGGCCAGATGCGTGGCGAGCCGGTCGGTGGCCTCCTCGAGCGCCTCGGGGTCGCGGGCGGACAGCGGAACCACGCGGCACCCGGAGGACGGCCGGGACGGTACCGCCGGCGCCTCCTGCAGCACCACATGCGCACCGGTGCCGCCCATGCCGAAGGAGCTGACGCCGGCCCGGCGCGGGCCGTTGTTCGTGGACCACTCGGTCAGTTCGGTGTTGACGTAGAAGGGTGTGGCGGCGAAGTCGATCGCGGGGTTCGCCTCGGTGTAACCGAGGCTGGGCGGGATCTGTCCATGCCGCAGGGCCAGCACGGTCTTGATGAGTCCGGCCACGCCGGCGGCCGCGTGGGTGTGCCCGATGTTCGTCTTGACCGACCCGATCGCGCATCCGGCGCCCGGGCGGCTGTCGCCGAACGCGCGCGCCAGCGCCTCGACCTCGATCGGATCCCCGAGCCTGGTCGCGCTGCCGTGTGTCTCCACATAGGACACCGTGGCCGGGTCGACATCGGCGACAGCGTACGCGGAGGAGATGACGCGCGCCTGCCCGGCGAGCCCCGGTGCGGTGAAGCCGGCCCGGTCGGCTCCGTCGTTGCCGATCGCCGAGCCGTGAATGACGGCGTAGATGGTGTCCCCGTCCGCGATGGCGTCGTCGAGCCGCTTCAGCACCACCATCCCGGCGCCGTTGCCGGGGACCGTGCCCTCGGCGGTGGCGTCGAAGGCCCGGCAGTGCCCGTCGGCGGAGAAGATCCCGCCCGGCTGGTAGTGGTAGCCGGCTATCTGCCTGGCCCGTACCGTGGCGCCGCCGGCCAAAGCCACGTCGCACCCACCACCGAGCAGCGCCTGGGCGGCCAGGTGTACCGCCACGAGGGAGGTGGAGCACGCGGTCTGTACGGTCACCGCCGGCCCGGTCAGGTCCAGCTTGTACGCCAGCCGGGACGCCACGTAGTCCTTCTCGTTGGCGATGTTGCGGGCGAACTGCTCGGCCGGGTCGTCGACCGGCGGCAGCGCGGGCAGATACGAGTTGTAGTAGGTACCCGCGTAGACGCCGACCGGGCCGCGGATCCGGGCCGGGTCGTACCCGGCGTCCTCCAGCGCCTCCCACGCGCACTCCAGCAGGATCCGCTGCTGCGGATCCATCACGTCCGCCTCCTTCGGACTGATCCCGAAGAACTGGGCGTCGAACTGGTCCGCGTCCGGCAGCACGCCCTGCGCCCGCACGTATGCCGGGTCGGACAGCGTCCCTTGTGGAACTCCGGCGGCGGCGAGCTCGTCGGCGGTGAAGTGCGTGATCGTCTCCCGACCGCCCTGGAGGTTGTGCCAGAACTGCTCCGGGCTGCGTGCTCCGGGGAACCGGCAAGCCAGGCCGATGACAGCGACCTCCAGGCCCGTCGACATAGTCTCTTGGGGTGGACCTGCGCCGACCGAAGGTCCAGGCGCCCGCACAAGCTCGGCCATCAGCCGGCCTCCGGAGTCGCGGATCCACCGCCGCTACCCATCCGACGTTGCCGCTGCAGGCGGGTGCGCGCGTCGACCCAGCGCTGGTCGTCCACAGTGGAGGCCTGCCGTGCTGGCTCGGCGTCGGCGTCGGCGTCGGCGTCGAGATGCTCGGCCAGAGCGCGCACGGTGGGGTACATGAGCAGTTCGGGCAGCGGCAGCTCCCGACCCAGCTCCGCCTTCAGCCCGTCGGCGACGGCGGCCAGCCGGAGCGAGTCCCCGCCCAGGTCGAAGAAGTTCTCGGTCAGGCCGACCTCGTCGGTCCCGAGTACCCGGCACCAGATGGCGACGATCGTCGCCGCGGTCGCGGTAACGGGTCCGCCCGACTGGTCGCGCCGCCGCGTCGCGTAGCGCTCGGCGAGCCGCAGGCGCTGCACCTTTCCGGTGGCGTTACGGGGGATCCGGTCGGTGACGATGACCCGGCTGGGCACCTTGTACGCGACCAGCCGGTCGGCCGCGAACGCGCGCACCTCGTGCTCGCTGACGGTGGTGCCGGTGCGGGGTACCACGGCCACCGCCACGTCCTCGCCCAGGGTGTCGTGCGGTACCGCGAACGCCGCTACCTCGGCCAGATCGGGGTGGCCGGCGAGTGCCTCGTCGACCTCCGCCGGCGATACCTTGGAGCCGCCCCGGTTGATGATTTCCTTGACCCGGCCGACCACGAACAGGTACCCGTCGTCGTCGAGGTACCCGTAGTCGCCGGTGCGCAGCCAGCCGTCGACGAACGCGACCGAGTTGGCCGCCGGGTCGTCCCCGTAACCGGACATGACGTTCGCGCCACGGATCGCGATCTCACCCGGGCTGCCCACCGATACCTTGCGGCCCTTCTCGTCCAGGATCCGTACCGGTTCACCGACCGGCAGTCCGACCGAGCCGCGCTTGCGAACGCCCGGCGGCAACGGGTTGCTGGTGACCAGGGATGCCGCTTCGGTCATCCCGTATGCCTCGATGACGGGGGCCTCGAAGGCCCGTTCCAGCCGGTCGAGAACCGGGCCGGGGAGCGGGGCCGAGGCCGAGCGGATGAACCGCAGGTGGTGCCGGGCGAGCTCCTCCTCGCGACCGGCAGCGGCGTTCAGGGCCGCGGTGTGCATCGCCGGCACGGCCGTGTACCAGGTCGGGTGGCAGGCGTCGAGCCAGTCGAGGAAGCGGCTCGCGTCGAAGCCGGGCGGGCACACCACACTCGCCCCGTACCGCAGCGAGGCCAGCAACGTGCTGGTCAGCCCGTGCGCGTGGTACAGCGGCATCACGCACAGGCAACGGTCGTCCGGACCGAGCGCGTACGTCCGCCCGGTGTTGGTCGCCGCGGCCATCAGGTTGTGATGGGTCAGGGGTACCCGCCGCGGCCGCGCGATCGTTCCGGACGTGTACAGGATCATCGCCACGTCGTCCGGACCGCTGGTACCGTCGGCGGCCGGACCGAGCGGCTCCCCACGCAGACCGAACACCCCCGCCGGGGAGTCCGGCCGGGTCTCCAGCTCGATGACGGGTACGCCGCGATCCTGGGCCGCCGCGGTCGCGGCGCTGGGCGTATCGGCCGGTACCACCAGGGCACGCGCCCCCATGTCGGAGAGGAAGTGCTCGAACTCGGCTTGCTGGTACGCGGGATTCAGTGGCGCGCACGGCGTGTAGCAAGCCACGCTCAGGAACGCGGCGGCGAGTTCGGGTCCACTGTGGAGGGCGAGCGCTACCGGATCGCCCGTCGCGATGCCGAGCTCGCGCAGCCGCTCGCCGGTGGCCCGTACCTGGTGCGCCAGCTCGCGATAGGCCAGGTCGCCGCGGCCCGGGGCACCCAGCGCCGGAGCATCGGGCCGCGTGCTGTGCGACACGAGGTCCCGCAGGTGAGTCAGCCGCATAGCACGTCCTCCAGCTGGTAGAGGCCGGGGTCGGCCCGGTCCGCGAACCGGATGGCGGCGAGAACTCCCGGTACGAAGGCCGCGCGGTCGGTGACCTTGTGGCACACCTCGACCTGTTCACCGCGGCCACTGGCGATGACGCGGTGCTCGCTGACCGCATCGCCGATCCGGAACGACGAGATGGTGGGGTCCGGGCCCGCCCGGGACCCGCCCCACGCCGCCGCCAGGGCCAGCGCGGTGGAGCTGGGCGCGTCGGCCTTGCCCGCGAAATGGATGTCCAGGATGCCGGCGTCCCACTGAGCGCCCACCCGGTCGGCCAGGTCGCTGACGAACCGGCGGACGGCGGCCAGGCCGAGGCTGAAGTTCGGCGCGAACACGACCGGCCGCTCGCCGGCGACCCGGCGCATCAGCTCCCGATCCGCCCCGTCGAGCCCGCTGGTCCCGATGACCAACGCGCACTCGACCTGCTCGGCCTGGCGCAACAACCGCACGGTCGCCTCGGGTCGGGTGAAGTCGACCACCACCGGTGGCGGGCCGAGCACCTCCCGCAGGTTGTGCACCTCTCCGTCCACAGTGGATTCACC
>DASRII010000498.1:0-32000 GCA_035650075.1 Micromonosporaceae bacterium
GCCCACCGGCCGCTGTTGGTGAACGACCCGTCCTTCTCGATCCAGTGCGTCGCCGGGAGCACGAACACCTCGGTCTGCACATTGGCCGGATCGATGCCGGGGGCCTGCCAGAACTCCGAGCTCGTCGTCGGGAAGGCGTCCATGACGCAGAGCCACTTGAGGTTCGACAGCGCCTGCAGCACCTGGTTGGAGTCGGGCCCGATGCTCGTCGCGGTCATGCCCGACAACATGAGCCCTTCCATCTTGCCCTGCAGCGCCTGGTCGAAGATGGAAAGCCAGGACGCGTCGGCCGCCGGCTTCGGGACGTGGTCGAACAGGAACTGGTTCTCGGGCGTGGCGGCGTCGCCGTACCAACCCTTGAGCAGGCTGACCATGAACTTGCGGTAGTTCGTGCCGAAGAAGTTCAGCGAGTTCGCGTGCCACTTGCGGGCCGCGCTCTGGGCGACGTAGTCGTCGAGGTTGCGCTGCCCCGGCGCCGGGATCCGCAGGTACCCGGGCAGGATGTCCCAGGAGATCGCGTGGTCGGTGTTGCCCTGGATGTTGGCGTGGCCGCGCTCGGCGTTCATGCCGCCGCCGGGGCGTCCCATGTTGCCGAGCAGCAGCTGGAGCAGCGCGCCCGAACGGATGATCTGCACGCCGGTCGTGTGATGGGTGAGGCCGACCGCGTACACGATCGTCATCACCTTGTCCGGCTTGCCCGTCTCGCCGACGAGCTTGGCCACCTCGAGGAACTGGTCCTGCGGGATACCGGTGATGCTCGAAACCATCTCCGGCGTGTACCGGCTGTAGTGCGCCTTCAGCAGGTTCAGCACCGATCGAGGACTGTTGATGTCCTGGACCGCGAAGCCGTCCGGCCCGAGCTCGTACGCCCACACGGCCGGGTTGTACACCTTCTTCTCCGGGTCGAAACCGTTGAAGAGGCCGTCGTTGAACGCGTACCCCTCCTTGACGACGAACGCCGCGTTCGTGGCGAACTCCACGTACTGCCGGTGGTACAGGTTGTTCTGCAGCACGTAGTTGATCAGGCCACCGAAGTAGGCGACGTCGGTGCCGGTACGGATCCGCAGGTGCCGGTCGGCCACGGCCGAGGTACGCGTGAAGCGCGGGTCGGCATGGATCATCTTCGCGCCGCGCTCGATCTGCGCGCGCACCATCCACTGGAACCCGACCGGGTGCGCCTCGGCGGGATTGGCTCCGTTGATCAAGATCAAGTCGGCGTGCCGGATGTCACGCCAGTGGTTTGTCATGGCCCCCCGGCCAAACGTGGCGGCCAAACTGACCACCGTGGGACCGTGTCAAACACGTGCCTGTTGTTCTAAATGGACCACCCCGAGGCCACGCATCAGCTTGGTCGCGAGGTATCCCTCCTCCGAGCTGAACGCCGCACCACCGGCGAACGCGATGCCCTCGCACCGGTTCACGACGTTGCCGTCCGCGTCCGTGGTGACGAACGTGCGGTCGCGCGACTCCTTGATGTTGCGCGCCAGCTTGTCCAGGGCGAAGTCCCAGGAGACCTTCGTCCACTCCGTGGCGCCGGGTTCGCGGTACATCGGGCTCTCGACGCGCCGGCGGGACACCGCGAGCTGCAGCGCGGACGCGCCCTTGGGACACAACCGGCCCTCGTTCACCGGGCTGTCCGGGTCGCCCTCGATCTGGAGCAACTGGGTCTTGCCCTCCGGGGTCTTCTTCGTGTACGCGAGCAGCGCGCAACCCACGGCACAGTACGGGCAAACGGTGTGGGAGACGGTTGCTCCCTCGATCCGCAACGTCTGCTTGATTTTCGTCGCCGGTACCACGTCGAAGCCGAGTGGCGAGATGCCCAGCACTCCCGTGCCGGCCGCACCAAGCTGGAGGAACTGACGGCGGGTGACTTCCACGTCGGTCTCCCTTCCCAGATATCTGGATCGTAGACCCACATGGATCGATCGAGGAACCGTCAACCCATCGCCAGATCCAGGTCCCGACGGGCCTCCGGGGGCTCGGGATTGCGGAGAAGGTCCAGCAGGTTGGGGGCGACCGGGACCAGCAGGCCATGGGTACCGCGAGCGGCGGCCTCGTGGATCGTCTCCTGCCAGGCGGCCCGGTTGGCGGGGACATCGGTCGTTGCCCACCGCTCGCCGGCATGCTCGAGGACGCCGGGATCGCCGGGCACGGGCCGGAACGCCTCCGCCAGGCGTCCCCGGCTCAGCCGGCGGACCGTGGCCAGGACGCGGGGGTCCGGCGGCGGAGTGGGTACGACCAGCAGCGATCGGCTGGTGACCGCGGCGAGTGCCGCCGTCAGGGTCCACGGGTCGAGCTCCGGATCCGGGGGTACGTCCACCCACAGCACATCGGCGCCGGCCACGTCGAACGCGACGGCCGTGGCGAGCCACCCGGACAGATCACCCGGTTCACGCGCGAGTAGGACACCTACTTTCATGGCCATCAGCCTACGGGGACGGTTTACTGACACGAGGGGTGCGCAAATCCGTACGCCCAGTGGATTTTTTAACTCTCAGCCGCTGTCGATGTTGGGTTTCTTGGTGAAAGATGGCTGTGGCTGGGGGAGGGTTGCAGTGCCAGTTACTGGACAACGCGTGGTTCGTCGCGCCCTGGGTCGGCGACTGACCCGCTTGCGCCTCGCCAACGGGATGAGCCGGCGCGAGGTCGCCGAAGCGAAGCTAGGCATGTCCGAGCCAACGCTGCACCGCATCGAGACGGGCAAGGTACCGGTCACCGTCGCGAACGTGCGGGCGCTGTGCTGGTTGTACGGGGCGGACGACAGCGTCACCAACGCCCTGGCCGAGCTGGCGTTGGGCACGTCGCTGCAGGAGTGGTGGGACGCCAGTTCCGTCGTTCCCGACTGGTTCAAGCTCTACGTCGGTCTCGAGGCCAGCGCCAGCCGCATCCAGAGCTACGACGGCGAGGTTGTGCCCGGCGAGCTGCAGACCGCGGAGTACGCTCGCGCGGTGTTCGGTGCCGAACAACCCACGGACCGCGACGCGGCCGAACGACAGGTCAAGACGCGGATGCAGCGCCAGCAGGCGTTGTTCTCCAAGACGCCCACGCCCCACCTGGTGACAGTGCTCGGCGAGGCGGTGCTGACGCGGCCCGTCGGCGGCCCAGCGGTCCTGGCGGCGCAGATCGAGCACTTGCGCCGGACGGTCGAGCGGGACCGGGTCGAGATCATGGTGATGCCGTTCTCGGTCGGCGCGCATCCAGCGATGGCGGGCGCGTTTCGGATTCTGGACTTCGACGACCCGGACGACCCCGACGTGGTGTACCTCGAGTCCCACGTCGGCGCCCTCTATCTCGAGGAAGAGCATGAGGTCGAGGAGTACCGGCGGATCTTCCAGCTGCTCTGCAAGGACGCCATCCCGCTGGCCGACTTTGTAGGGGCATGACCGAATGGGCAACACGGCACCTGGTGTCGGCGCGAAGCCGGCCACGGCGGCACGCATATACGACTATCACCTCGGGGGCACCCACAACTTCCCCGCCGACCGCGCGGCGGCCAGGGCCGTCACGGAGCGCTTTCCGCTGGTACCAATGATGGCCCGGACCAATCGGGCGTTTCTGCGCCGAACGGTGCGGTTCCTGGTCGACGCCGGGGTGCATCAGTTCCTCGACATCGGCTCGGGCATCCCGACCGAAGGCAACGTCCACGAGGTCGCGCAACAGGCGGTACCGGACGCCCGAGTGGCCTATGTGGACGTTGACCCACTCGCCGTGGCCGAAGGGCTGGAACTGCTGGAGGGCAACGAGTACGCGACAGCGGTCCGAGCCGACATCCGCGGTCCCGAGGCCATCCTCAACCACCCACGCGTCACCAAGCTGTTGGACTTCGACCGCCCCGTCGGGCTACTGCTCGTCGCCGTGCTGCACTTCGTGACCGACGACGACCAGGCGTACGACGTCGTGTCTCGCCTGATGGCCGGGTTGGTACCGGGCAGCTACCTGGTGGTCTCGCACGCCGCCGCCTCGCCCGTGGACGCCAATCACGACGACATCGCGGTCCTGCAGGACGTCTACAAGCGACAGACCGCGTCACCGTTCCAGGTGCGTACCCGGGCCGGCATCGAGCGGTTCTTCACCGGCCTGGAGCTGGTCGAGCCGGGCCTCGTCTGGCTGCCGGAGTGGCTACCGGCCCCGGACGACCCGACCGACTTCGCCAGGGATCCGCAGGCGTGCGGCGGGCTGGGGGGCGTCGGCAAACTGACCTGACCGATACGGACGGTGCATGTTGTGCACCGCCCGTACCGGTTCGCGTCAGGGCGTGAGAAGCCTGTCGAACTCTCCGCGCTTCGCGCCGAAGAGGAACGAGTCCCACTCCTCGTCGGTGAACCGCACGATCCCCGCGTCGGGGTGTTTGCTGTTCCGAACCTCGATGAGGTCGTTGTGGCGCCGCGCTTCTACGCAGCTGCCGCCGTTACCTGTCGATCTGCTCGACATGATCCACTCGGTGCGGCTGGCGTCGTTCATCGGTACCCCCTACTGATTGGGACCACCTGTTACCCCGTGTCCGGCACGCCGGCACTCGGTCTTTCACCAAGAAACATCGAGATACGTAGCGTAGCCGAAATTGAAGCGTCTGCACGATCTCGATGTGCCAACTTCGCGCCGTGAAATCTTGCACACAGCCTGCTGCACTGCCATGCTGGTCAACGTGACAGCCGCGGGTGCCGCCCCGTTGCCGCGCCTCGCCGCGGTACACAATTCCGCCCGGCGGCGACCGTGAAACAAGCCACGATGGTTTTCATGGGTCCCGTCGCGAACGGGGCGCCTGGCGCGCGACCCATGACGCAGACCGAAAGTGAGTTGGCCAGGCTGCAGGCCGAGGTCGCACGGCTGCGGGCAGAACACGAGGCCTTGCGCTGGGCGGCGAGTCACGACGAGCTGACGGGTCTGCCGAACCGGCGGTTGTTTCTCGAGCTGGCGCCCGGCCTCATCGACCGGCACGCGCAGTCCGCGATCGTGATGGTGGCGGACCTCGACAACTTCAAGCCCATCAACGACAGCTTCGGCCACCACGTCGGCGATGACGTCCTACGGACGATCGCACAGCGCGTGAGCTACTGTGCCAGCGACCATTTGGTGGCACGGTTGGGCGGCGACGAGTTCGCCGGCGTGCTGACGTGCGACTCGGCGATCCGGACCATCTCCACGGCCATCGCCGAGCCGATCCGGGTGGCCGGCCGGGTCCTGCGCGTCACGGCGTCGCTCGGCTTGGCGCGCGCCGACGGCCAGGCCGCGATCGGCGAGCTGCTCCACCGGGCGGATATGGCGATGTA
The DNA here is from genome assembly GCA_035650075.1 of Micromonosporaceae bacterium. Lineage (GTDB taxonomy): Bacteria > Actinomycetota > Actinomycetes > Mycobacteriales > Micromonosporaceae > DASSUC01. Next base: position 5,271 of record DASRII010000498.1, read on the forward strand.
CGCCGCGAAGCGGCTCGACGCCCCGGAACCGCCCGCGCCGACCCACGAGCCGTACCCTCGCGATCCGGCGACCGTACTGCCGGCCGACACGTACCGTCGAGGCGATCCGGTCTGGGTCTACCGCGACGGTGCATGGCGCCCGGGCATGGTGGAGGCCGCGTCGGCTCTGGCGGTGATGTGCCGGTACCGCCGGGCCGAAGGCGCGGGGACCGTCGTCGACACGATGGCGGCCGAGTACGTCGTCCCCCGCGAGCGCGTCGGAAAGGCTGCTTAGCCGTTGAACGAGACCATGCTGTCGCGCGAGATCCGGGTACGCCGCTCGTACCAGGACGACGAAGTGCTGGTCACCGGCTACCTGGACATCGACGCCGGCACGGTCACGTTCGAACTGCGCGACGGCACCCGGGTCTTGCTCGACGCCGAGACGGCCCGAGCACTGCAGATGCTTCTGTACGAAAGCGTCTACGGGGTTCTCGGGCCGACCGGGCCGACTCTCCGCGTCGAGTAGACGTCAGATGCGTTTCGTGTAAATCAACAACGAGGCTCCGCGCGCCAGTAACGCGGGCACCGCGGTGAGCAGAATCGGCGAGACGATGATGACCACGACGAGGTTATCTGTGATCTTGCTCAGCAACCAGAGTATGCCGAACGTCCACGGCACCATCAGGACGGCCAGGAACCCCGCGGTCGTCTTCGACCCGAGATAACTCTTGAGGCGAAGCCCGATCCACGCCCCTTCGACCGCGCCGACCCACAGCAGCCCCAGGCCCAGCACTATGGCGATGAGGAAGAAGATAATCGCGGCAAAGACTTCCGAAAATATGCAACCAACTGGGTCGCCGGTGCACGACGTGTCGTCGGGTCCCTTGATGAACATCAGAAGGATGATGAGCTCGCCCAAGGCACCGCCGGCCGAGGCACCGAGCATGGTGGCCAGATAACCCCTCGGCGTCTTCCAGTTGAACTTGGGTTGCGACGCCGGTACGACGACCTCGACCGACGGTCCGGTGATCGCCGGCTCGGATGTGGCGGGGTCATCGACGTCCAGCCGGAACTGGTGGGACGCTGCCACCGCCCCCAACGGCGGCTCGACCTGGACGACGACCTGGGCCGACGCGCGGGAGGGCAGATTCAGCTCCGATTTGTTGGGCTTGAACCACTTCGGTGGCGCGTCGTCGAGGGGTATGACGGTCACCTTGCCCAACAACTGCTGCTCGGTCATGTTGGTGACCGTGAACGGCATCTCGCCGATGCGGTTCTCCGGCAGGTACACGGTCGTGGTAGGCGTCGTAATCGCGAATGGCGAAGTCGTCGGCGAGGTCATCGCGGCTCCTGTCACGGAATGAAGGGTGTGTATGTGACGTCGGTCGCCGCATGGGCGTTGCCGAGAAGTTGGTTCGTGATACGCAGCAGGATGGTGTCGCTATTGGTGTTGTGGAACGTGCAGAACGACGATCCGGCCGCGCCGTCGCACTGGTCGAGGGTCCATTGCATGTTGGGGTGCCCGATGGCCATCAGCTTCTGGTTCGTATCCGCGTCGGTCAGGTCCCCGAGCCTCGTCGAGGCGCCCTGGTCCCAGGCCGCCAGCACCGCCTCGGCGTACGCCTGAGGGTCGCTGGGAAAGCCTTGGGGTTCCTCGTCCGAGCGGAAGACCAGGTAACCCACCACCGCGAGTACGACAACCAGCACACCGGCGGCGACCGCGTACGGCCACCACGGTTTCTTCGGTTTCGCCGACGCGGCGACGTCGAATCCCACCCGGCCGCTGAGTCGGGAGCCTTCCTCCGGAGCGGAGTCGGCGGAATAGGCCCGACCCTGCAAGGAGTAGCTACCCGCCGGAGCACCGGCCGGCACCAGAATCTTCACCACATACGACACCGACGCACCGGGACCCACGAGACGCTGCGGTTCCTCCACGTTGAACCACGACAGGTCCGCGCCGTCGGCGGCCACCATCTCGAAGACCACCCGATCGGGTACCGTCCCCGGATTGGTTATGGTGAACGACGTTTCGCCCCGATTGTCGCCCGCCAACCGGACCCGTTCCGCCGCGGAGCTGATTACCCACTCGGTCGCCATCTGCTGCTCTCCCTCGGTCTCCTCTCAGCCGCCGACCGACACTCGTACGCTCTTGACGACCGCGGGTATGGAGCCGATCAGCAGGATGATCGCCCAGATGATAGCCACGATCGCGAAGATTATCGCCGCCAGATCGTCCACAATGCTCACCAGAATGATCGGCACGAACCCGTGTAGGAAAGCAACGACGACGTTGGCGACCAGCGACGTGATGATCAACGCGACCAACCCCTTGTTCTGCAGGAAGCGGGGTTGGGCGAGGATCAGGAACGCGCCGAACACGAGCTTGAGGAACATCAGCAGCGACAGGATGACCGCGGCATCCCCGCGTGGGAAGAACCCCCAGATCACCAGGTACGCGATCGTTCCGAACGGAACCGCCAGGAACAGCGAGACCATGATGAGCAGCTCGACGAACGCGATGATCAGCAGGATCAGGCTCACGATGATGAGCACGATCGAGCCGATCAGCGTGAGGATGCCCTGCAGCCGACCGTGGAGTTTCTCCGGAACGATGAGGCTCGCACCCATCAGCGCGGCCGTGTAGAAAGCGATGACGTCGATCAGAGCCAGGTACGGGATACCGCGGCCGGGTGGCTCCGACACGTCCGTGGGCGGGATCGTGATCCCACGTTCCGCCGCTTCTAGAGCGAACCTCGATCCGGCGTCGCCGCCACCGATCAACAGCGACGAGCCGAGCTCGACCAGCACGACGAGCCCGATCGCGATGACCGCGATGAAGAAGAATGGCTTTTTCAGCTCGCCCATCTACGACCCGTCCTCGCGTTTCACGACGCAGTTACAGGTCAACACGACCTGACCGCCCCGTTCATCGATTGCCACCTTTATCCGGAACCGGCCGTCCGCATCGTCCCGTTTGGCTTTGGCTTCGCCGGTGTCATCACCCCGCGGCACCCGAGCCTCCACCGTGAAAGTCACGTTGCTGCTCAGGATGAGGTTGCGTATCTCGGTGTCGCTCGCCGGGACGGACAACACGCACGGGGTGAGGTTGACCGTGAACGTGTTCGCCGCGTTCTTGCAGGCTGCCGTGACGTCGCTGTCGGGCACCACGTTCTTGCTGGCGAACTTGCCCAGGAGGTTGACGATCGGGTTGTCGTCTTCGTTGTCGCTCGAGAACGGGTTGGCTATCGACCCGCCGAAGCAACACAGGAACAGCACCAGGGCAATGATCAGCATATTGCGCGTTCGTTTGCTCATGCCGGCCCTCTCAGCGGGTGTAGCTGAACTGTCGCCACTCGCTCGTCGCCCCGTCACCCGCGGGGCCTATCGCCGTGACCCGCCAACGTCCAGGCTGGGCACCGACGAAGTCGTCCGTGTGCGTGGTCCCCGTGACGATCCGCGGCGCCTTCCAGTTCGCGGCATTGGCGTCGTTGCATGCGGCCTGGCAGAACTGGATCTGGAGCCGGTACTGGGTCGCCCCCGGGACCGCCTGCCACTGGTAGTTCGTGGTACGCGGGAAGATGCTGAATACCGCGCCGTCGGCCGGTGACAGGAGGACGGGCTTGACCGTGGGGTCGAAGGCACTGGTGGTCGCCGGGGGCTGAGTCGGCTGTACCTCCGGCTCTCCACCGCTGAAGACCAGGACACCGACCACCACGAGTACCACCACGAGCAGACCGGCGGCCAGCGCGTACGGCCACCACGGTCGCTTCGGCTTCTCCGACGGCTTGACATCGAACGCCACCCGCCCGCTGAGCCGCGACCCCTCTTCCGGTGCCGTGTCGGCGGAGTACGCCCGGCCTTGGATCCAGTGACTCCCCGCGGGGGTGCCCGCCGGTACCGCGATCTTCTGCACGAACGTGGCCGATGCGCCGCCGGCCACTAGGAGCTGCGGTTCCGGCGGTGGCGGGAACCACGACGCTTGCGCCCCATCGCCCGGTACCACCTCGAAGACCACCCGGTCCGGCACGGTACCCGGATTCGTCACGGTGAAGGCGGTCTCCCCCGTGTTATCGCTCTTGAGCTCCACCCGTTCCGCCGCAGCGGTGATCACCCATTCGGTTGTCATGGACCTTCTCCTCGGCCATCGGTGGGTGGTATGGGGTCGGGTACCTCCGCCGTCGTGGCGGCCGGCTTCTCGGTGTCCACGATGCGCCGGATCAGCGGGAGCTGGTCGGCCGCGGCGGGGGGCACGCGTACGACGAAGTGATACGGCTTATTCGCCGGTTCTTCAATCGTGAAACCGGTGACTCCGGTCGAGATTTCCAGCGTCCGGCGCAAGCCTTCCGGCGTACCCCGCAGTTGGGCCAGGGCCGCCCCCTCCGCGACGAGGTTCCGCAGCCTACCCACCGGCATCGGCAACCGCGCGCTCGCCCCGGCCTGCTGAGGTACCAGGTGGTCCAGCGCGAGCCAGCGCGCCAGGAACGGCAGAAGCTGGTCGCGGGTGCGGTACGCCTCGAACAGGTCGTCCACGGACTCGAGCACGGCCTCGTCCGGCGCGTGCATGTCCTCCATGACGTAGAGCAGGGCGCTCAGCACACTCCGGGGCGCGGCGGCCCGCTGGTACGCGGCTGGCAGCAGCTTCTCAATTGCCTGGTGTCGCATCGGCCGGTACCACCTCGATTCGGTGCGTGCCGGAGCAGATCAACCAGGTATCGGGGATCGTCACCAGATCCTTCGTCTCCCGGTTGGCCGCGCCGACCCAACGGAACGCGTCGGTGCTGCGGTAGACACCGCGTGACCCACCCGCCAGTACGAGCCCCGAAGCGCCCACGGAGATCGTTTCGACCGGCTCGAACCGGGCCCGGTCGCGCAGCGGGAGGCCGGAGTTGACCTGGGAGGGTTGCCACCTCGGCTCGGCGGCCAGGGTGTCCAGCCGGACGACGCCACCACTGTGCGTCGCCGCCAGCGCGGTCGTACCGGCGAACGCGATCGCCCAGCACGTCCCGCCACCCCAGTCGGCCGCCAGCGCCTGCCACCGGACGTCCGGCTCGAACAGCCTGGTCCGGAAACACCCCTGGCCGGGCCGGTTCGGGTCGGGCTCACCCGCGCCGACCCAGAGCCACGTCGCCGGCCCGTCGTACTGAACGGCGAGCTGCCGAGTGTCCACATTGGCCAGTCCGATGTTGCGGAACGTGTCGCGGCGTCCGCCCTCGGTAGACAGGTACACGCCGTACCGCGTCTGGGCCGCCACCGCCACCGCGGGCGCGCCGCGCTCCGAGACGAAGGCACGCACCGCGTAGAAGCCGCGGTCCGCGTCGGTCGGGTCGACGAGGATCTGCAGCGGTACCGAGTTCGGCAGCAGCGACAGCTCGTAGAGCCCCGCGACGGTGGCCAGCAACAGCGCGCCGGCCTGGTCCCGGTCGATCCACGCCACGTCGGTCACCTGCGGTGCCAACTCGGCCAGCTGCTGCCAGGTGTCACCGAGGTCGGTGGACAGGTAGATCCGCGAACCCTGCCCGTCGGTCCGCCGGGTCCCGACCGCGATGGCGCCGGGCCTGGGCACGATGCCGACGCGGGCCGCGGCGGGCGCCGGTACCACCCGCTCGATCTCCTCGCCGGGGAACCGGCCGACCGGCTCCCAGCCCTGGCCTCCGTTGGTGGACCGGAACAGCGTCTCGCCGCTGCCGGCGTACCACGTGTCGGGCTGGTACTCGTCGGCCGCGACGGTACCGGTGTTCGAGTCGGGTACCTCGTCCACGACGAACCGCACATCCTCCACGTACCGGACGCCGGGCTCGGCCTGCTCCAGCACGCGGTACACATTGGACGCCCGCAGCGGTTCACCGAACGCCCAGCCGGCGGGGTTGATCGCGGTCGGCAGTGGACTGATCATCTGGTGCAGCCGGTCGTGGATGCGCCGGCGTACCGCGTCGATGTCCTCCTCGGGGCGCACGACGACCTTGCCCAGTACCGAGACCGCCTTGTACTTCGCCCACGGCGTGATGCAACTGGTACCCAGGGCCCGCCGGCTGTTCAGGTCCTGCTCGGTACGTAGCCGCGCCTCCTCGATTTCGTGGCCGCGCAAGGTCTCGATCGACAGGTGACCGGCCGGCCGCGCCTCGTCCGGCACGTACGGGACGAGCACGACCTCGACCTCGCCCGGCCGGGCGAAGGAGTACACCGCGGACCGCGTGAACGCCCGCGCCCGGGCGACCGCGGCCGAGCCAGCGGTGGCGAGCGTCTCGAAGTCGCGCGCGGTCACCGCCCGGTGCAGCGAGAAGAACTCGTACGGGCCCCGGCCGACGGCCGACTCGAACGACTCCATGTCGCGGCCGCCGCGCGCCGGCTTCTTGTTCGTGACCTTGAGCCCGGGCAGCGGATCGCGCAGGCTCGTCAGCGTCTCCGCCGCGACGTTGCCCTTCGCTCCACCGCCGACGCGGGACCACAGCCGGATCTTCCGGCCGGCGGGCGGGGTCGCCGCGATCGCCACGGGCTGCGCGGAGTCACCGCCTCCGCGCAGGTCCAGTGCCGGTGCGAAGGTCACCACACCGGACGTCCGGTCGATCATGTAGACCTTCGAGTCCGGACCGGCCCCGGCGAAGCTGACGACCGGGCGCCAGATCTCGTACGTCGTGCCCTCGAACTCCCGGGCCGCCGCGCCGACCGGGAGCGTGCCGGTCGGCACCTCGACGCCGAGCAGCAGGTCCAGGTTCTCGGTGGTGGTCACGATCGGTACCCGGGATGCCGTCAGCCGCAGCCCCGGCTGACCGGTACCGACGCCCAGCAGCTCCCCGTCGACCAACTCGCCGTGGTGGGCCCGCACGGTCACCTCGGCGGCGTCGGCCGGCAGCACGGTCGGCTCGGTCGTCACGAACACGACCGGCTGGGGATCCGCGCCACGGGCGGCCGCGATGCGGGTACCGGCCGGGATGGCCACCGGGTTGGTCTGTGCGGGGTTCGTCCGGCTGAACGTGACCTCGGCCCACGCCGCCGCCGGCGGATGCCGGCTGACGCCCAGCATGTTGAGGAAAGCGATGTACGCCTTCTCCGGCAACTGGTTGACCCGGTAGATCAGCACCTCGGTGAGGTATGCGAACGCCTCGACCAGCGCCATGCCGGGGTCGTGCACGGACAGGTCTGTCCACGTTGGACACGAATGCGCGATCCGGTCACGTGCGTCGGCCACCAGGTCGATGAACGTCCGGTCGTCGAGATTGGGCACGGGCAAGGTCACAGCGCATCACCTTCGTCGAGCGTTCCAAGGTCGACCGAGTACGCTATGACGCCCGTGCTCAGGCTCGCCCGCACCCGGTACTGGAGTTGAATGTTCAGTCGCCACGGATCGTCGGGATCGGGCTGCGCGTCCACGTCCAGCACGTCCACGCGTGGTTCCCAGCGCTGCAGCGCCTGTTTTACGTAGTGGTTGGCCAGCCCGGCCGTCGTGTCGTTGTTCGGCGCGAAGATGAGGCGGTGCAGGTTCGACCCGTACGCGGGCCGCATCACCCGCTCGCCCGGCCTCGTCGACAGCAGCATGATGATGGCCTGGCGGATGGACTCGTCGCCGTCGACCATCGCGACGCCACCGGACGCGGTGACGGTCAGGCCGCCTCGCGACCCGGGTGCGAACCCGGCGCCGACGAACCGGAAGGCGCGTTCACGAGGAGCCGTCATTGCTTGCCCTCGCTTCGACGTTCGGCGATCATTCGCCGTCGTGGTGCTCGCCGTTGCCTCACGCCCACGCTCACTGGTCAGCCTCCACGAACTTGTCGGCCGGATCCCGGCACGTGTAGTGCACGACTCCGGGCGGCGTACCGTCGGTCAGTCCGTCCAATGTGTCCAGTACTACCGGCTTGTTGTCGATGCGTACGCGCAAGCTGTAGCCCTTGGCCACCTTGAGCGTCTTCACGCACGGCTTGATGGTGGGGCCGTAGTTCGGACAGGCGGTGATGTCACGCCCCTCCGGGTCGTTCTCGACGAGCACCTCCACCTGCTCGACCGTGACCCAGTGCTGGGAGGGGATGTTCTGGACGGTGCCGTCGTGCGCACACTTGATGACCGCCTTGGCGGTGACCCATTTCATCAGTCACCTCATCCCTCGCCCGCGGCGTACACGAAATCGACGCTCTTGCCCTTGATGGTGATGGCCTTGCCGGGCGCCTCCACGACCAGATCGGTCGCGGCGTGCAGCTGCATCATGTTCGGTCCCAGCTCGATGTAGCTGCCCGCGTCGTTCTCCACCCGGATCTTCTTGTCCGCGTTGTCGACCACAATGGACTGTCCCTCGGCGGTGCGCAGCGACCAGCGCTTCACGGCACCGTCGGTGACGCCCGCGGAGTCCGGCGGTTCGGTCGCGCCGTAGAGCGAGCCGAGCACGATGCCGGCCATCGGTACGCCGTGCGGCAGCAACACCAGGACGAGGTCGTCCACGTCGGGCAGCGCGACCAGTCCCTTGCCCGAGCCCGCACCGGGAACCAGTACCGCCAGCCAGCCGGCGTCGAGGTCGCCGTGCGCGGGCAACGACACCTGTACCCGACCATTGCCGTCGACCGCGGTGACCTTGCCGAGCGTGACCGAGGCGCCCGGCGGCTGCGGCCGGACCCGCGGCGGCTCGGTGGAGAACTTGCTGAGGTAGCCGGTCGCGTCGACGGTGTGCACGACCTCGCAGACGACGTAGGTACCGCGAACCGGTTGCGCCAGCTCGCTGATGTCGACCCGGCACCCGGCCCGCAGGGCGGCATCGCCGTTCGCGACCCCGCTGACGGTCACCGCGCGCCCGACCCGGGCATCGAGATCCGCCTGTGCGAACGCGGCCAGCTCGTCGTCGCTGCGCCCCGGCTGGTCGACGACGAAGAACTCACCGCCGCCGCCCACGTCACCGGGATCCGGCTCGAGGTCGATGCTCCGCCCGCTGCGCGGGCTGCTCGCCTCCTGCTCGATGACCTCGGCGTTCTGGGGGTGCCAGCCGTAGGCGGTCACCTTGCTGCCCACGAGGTCGAGGTTGGCTTCGATCCGGGCCTCGACGAGCGATTCGCCGAGCTTCAACGGCACGGGCTGGCCGTAGCCGTCGAGCGTCACGAGCCGCAGCGTGTCACCGTCCACAATGGGATACAGCCCGGCCCGGTTGGCGACCTCCACGAGCAGCTCGAGATCGTTCTGCCGATCCTGCACGATCCGTTCCCACTCGGGACCGGACTCCTCCGCTTCCAGGTTGAGGTCGAGGTCGTCGACGAGCTGCTCGGCGAGGCCCTCCGCGGTCACCGACTCGAACACGCGCAGCTGCTGGCGTTTGCGCAACCGGTGCAGCTTGTCGTAGGCCCGGATCCGGGTCAACGCCGCGCCGTCGGGTGCGTGTACCAACTCGATGCAGGTGACCTCACCGTCGAACAGCGGGCCGCTGTCCTCGGTCATGCGCACGCTGACCGACGCCCCGAGCGGGATGCGGTCGTGCTCGGCCGCCGCGCCGGTCCACGTCGCGAACGCCAGCTCGCACTGGCTCGGCTGGGACAGCCGGCTGGCCACGCGGATGGACACGAGCCGCCGGCTCAGGTCCTCCGGCAGCGCCGTGCCATCGACGCGGATCTCCGCGGCTGGAGTACTACTGCTCATGGCGTTCCGTTCGCTGTCGGACGCGTCAGGCCCTCCGGGATGGCCAGCGGCGTACCCGGGGGGACCTCGAACGGGTTGGCGATCTGGTTGTACTCGGCCAGCAGCCGCCAGCGCAACGGGCTACCTAGCGCGTCGTTGGTGAGCAGGTCGAACCGGACGCCCGAGTAGCCCGGCTCGGAACTGCCGTCGCCGACCGCCATGACCGCCCCACCCGGTGGGGTACCGGGCGCCGGGGGCTCCACCGGCGCAGCCGCGGCGGCTAACTCGGCATCGAAGGCGGCCTTTGCCTCGGCAGCCGACTCGGCGACCCGGACCAGCTTCAGCCGCAACCACGAGCGGCGCGGGCTGCCGTCGATCGCGAACATCTCGAAGCGTTCCGCGATCGCGACGATCACACCGGTCACGAACCACGTCCGGCCCCAGATGAGGCTCACCTTCGGCGGCCGGATCGAGCCGCGCTCGTCGGCCGAGTTCTCGGTGAGCATCCACAGCTTGCGCGTCAGCTCGCGGACGTCGGTCGGTTGCACCTTGGTCTCGACCAGCTCGACGTCGAAGAGCAGATCCAGCACCATCTGGGTACGGCCGCCACCGGTGAACTGCAGCGGATCGTCGGCCAGGCCCGCACCGGTGAGCTGACCGGAGGCCGTACCGCGCGGGCGTACCCCGGCGAGCCGGGTGACCTCGACCGTCTCGGGGTTGAGCAGACAGTCGATGCGCTCGCCGGATTCGTCGATGAGGAACGCGACCCGCTCCATCACACTCCTCGTTGTTCGTCGTCGAGGCGCCGTATCTGGGCATCGGTGAACGCGCTGACCGGCGGCGTCCACAGTGAACTGTCGTCGGGCAATGCCGGCCAGCGGTCGGTGGGCAGGCTGCTGGTCCACTGCCACGGCCCGTCCGACGGTGCTGCCGGCCACCGGGTGTCGGGACCGCGCGGCGCCGGTGCGCTCCTCTCCCGCGCCGGTGGACCGGATCGCCAGTCACCGTTGCGCCGCAACGGCACCGGGGGGAACCGGCCCCACAGTTCGGGCTGTGCAGGCCCAACTGCAGCCCGATCGACCGGTCCCGGTGCCGGGTGCCGGTCGATGTCGTCGACTGACCAGCCGAACATCCGGGGCGGTGTCGGGACGACCGGAGCAGACGGGAACGGAACGACGGCCGGCGACGGCTCGACCGGTCCGGCCGCACGCGGCGGCGGTACCGGCGAACCGGTCTCCACCGGGCTCCGCCGTCGGTCGGTCCAGCTCGACACGAGCCGTTCCAGCACCCGCCGCGGCAGCGCCGGATGCGGTGTCCCGCTCTCGACCGTACGACGTTCCGGACGGTCCACTGTGGGCAGTGGCCGACCGTTGAGTCCGGGTCGCCGCGCGTGTTCGGCCGGAGTCGCCTCGACGGCGGCCCGCGCCGGGCGCCGCGTTGGTCTCGCCGGTGCCGGTTCGTCCGGGGCAGAAGCCGGCCGGGGTACCGGCACAGCGCTGCCCCAGTCAGCCGACCGGTGCACCGGGCTTCCGGCCGCCCACCCGTCGGTGGACACCTCCGCCCGAGCCATGTCGGGCATGGGCGGTATCGAGTCGGGCAGGTGTGGCAGCGTCGTACCGGCCCGGATCCCCCGACCGTCCAGGAGCTCGGGTGCCCGCTCGGCCACCATTCGCAGCCAGTGCTCGGGCGGCCCGTCCGTCGCGCCGGAACCATCCAGCGCCACTGTGTCCGGCGCTGGACGTTCCAACACGGCCGCCGTCCGGGCGACCCGGAGACTCAACCGCCGGAGCCAACCGGCCAGCCGGCTACGCACCTGCCGCCGGGGCGCCACCGCTGGCCTCCCGCACCAGCCCGTCGTGGGCGAGTACCAGGGTTTCGATGGCCAGGTCCCGGGTGAGCGCGTCGAGCGGCGCGCCGTACCACGCCTCTGGCCACGCGTTGTTCAGCACCCAGCGCATCACGGTGTTCGCCCCGGTGGAGTCCAGCATCGCGATCGTCACGCGGCGGCGGCTCACCTGGCCGTTGACCGCGCTCATCAGCCAGTCCCACAACTCCGTCGAGGTGGTTACGCCGTACCGGAGAGTCACCGACGAGTACGAGACGCGGCCCGGGATCGCCCGGACGATCTGGTTGAGACCCGCCTCGCGGTACAGGATCTTGTCCACCTGAACGTCGAAGCCGGACGCCGAGACGAAGTGTCCACTGTTGACGTTGTTGATGATCAAGTTGAAGTGGTACGCACGCAACGGGTCAACGACATTGCCGGGTTGGGCGGCCGGCTTGGCGACGACTTCTGGCATCTCAGCCTCCAATGATCTCGGACTCGGAACCGCCGGCCGACTGACTGATCTTGAACACCACGAACTCAGCCGGCTTCACCGGCGCCACACCGATGACCGTGGTGACCACGCCGCGGTCCCGCTGGTCGGGCGGGTTGGTCTCCTCGTCGCACTTGACGAAGAACGCCTGCTGTGCCGTGCGGCCGAACAGCGCACCGTCCCGCCAGACGCCGGTCAGGAAGTTGCTGATGTCCAGCCGGATGCTCGACCACAGCTCGTAGTCGTTCGGCCGGAACACGATCCAGCGGGTACCTTCCTGGATCGACTCCTTCAGCATCAGCATCAGCCGGCGGACGTTGATGTACCGCAGCGGGTCCGCCTCGGGGGTCAGCATGCGCGCGCCCCAGATGAGGGTCGTGGTGCCGAAGGTACGGATGCAGTTGACGCCCTTGGGGTTGAGCAGTTCCTGCTCCTGCGGGGTGATCTGCTGGCGCAGGCCGACCAGACCGCGGATGACCGCGTTGGCCGGGGCGTGGTGCACACCGCGCTCGCTGTCGACGAAGCCCCAGACACCGGCGATGTGTCCGCTCGGTGCGGTGTAGAGGCTCTCGCCGGACAACGGGTCGGCGACCTGGATCTCCGGGAAGTAGAAGGCGCCGTATTCCGACTCGCGAGGCCGGAGGCCACCGTCGCCACCGGACGGGCCGCCACCACCGGACGGGCCGCCACCGGCCGGCGGTTCGCCGCCGCCACCACCACTGCCGCCGCCCTCGCCCACCGCGGCGCGGCCGGTCGGCCTGGCCGGCGGAGGAGCCGTGGCCACCTTGGTCAACCGCTGGATGTCGACGCCGTCTTCCGGCGGTGGGTCGAGGATCGCGACCCGGTCGCCCATCCTCTCGCAGTGGGCGAGCAACGCCTCGTACGACGCGACGTCGGTCCGTCCGGGTGCCGCGACGATCGCGATCTCGTCGATCTCTTCGAACTGCTGGATGCCGGCCCGGTACCCGCCGACTCCGGCGATCGGGTCGTCCTCACCGACGTTGACGACATAGCACAGCGCGCCGCCGTTGTCGAAGAATCCGTAGACCGCACGGGCCAACGGCGTGCTCTCGTGCTCGGGAGGCGGCGAGCCTTCCTTCTTCTGGAAGCCGTTGCCTTCGAAGGCGAAGATGTTCGTGAACTGGGTCCAGTTGGTCAGCGCTACCGCCTTGTTGGGGCTGGCTGACGGGTCGGGTGCAGTGCCCACGAAGCCAGCGACGCTCGTGCCGACGGCGCCGATCGGGTGCGTCCCGCTCGGCACTTCCTCGACGTAGACGCCAGGGGCTCGGTAGGTAGGCATTAGGCCTCCTCGAAATTGCAGTGGATGACAACCGGATCGGTCGACGGTGTTTCAATCTCGGCGAGCATGTACCGACCTCGCCCACGCACCCGCAGGCGAGTCGGCTCACCGGCCGGGACGCCGGCGAGGACGAACTGCCCGTTCGAATCCGTTAGCGCCGAGTGGCCGGTGCTCGCCACCTCGACACGCATGTCGCTGAGCGGTATGTCGCCCGGACCGAGAATGCGACCGGTCACCGCGAGCAGCGCCATGGTCTCGACCTGGATGGGCTGGGTCACCATCGGAACGGGTGGCGAGACGCGGGCGATCTGCAGCGGAATGTCGAACAGTACCGCCGGGCGCGGCGCGACGCCGAAGGCCAGCCAGGTCTCCGGCGACGGCGGTTCGAGTACCGCGATCCGTTCCACCGCGGCTGCCGCGGCGACCAGTACGCGATCGAGCAGTCGGGTCGCCTCGTCCACGGCTCCCGACGCGCAGACCAGGCAACGCAGAATGAGCCGCATCGGCAGGCGCTGCCCGGTGCTCCGAGCCTCCTGATCCGATCGCAGCTCGAGCGGCCACGCCGCCACAACCGGTTCTCCGGACTCGATGGCTGTCGGTGGTCCGATGCGCACCGGTGCCCCGATGGCATCCCGTAGCCAGGCGGCAAGGTCGGCCGTCGCCGCCGCGACCGGGCCGTCTCGCCGGTCAGGGTTCATCGCATCGGCCTGTACACCAGAAAACACCACTCCTCGTTACGGAAAGCATCACCAGTCACATGCTTTCGCCGTCAGCGAATTATCGGGCGGTCCGGATTCAAGGTCTACGCAGCGTCGGCCAACCGACAGCCGGTTGTTGATCTTTGAAACGAGAAGGGCTCAGCGCCGGCGTCCACCGAGGACAGTCGCCGCTGAGCCCCGAAATGGCAGGTGCGTAACGAACTACGGCGTCGGCGGAGCGACCGGCGGTACGGGTGGCGGGCTGGGCAGCAGGCCGAGCAGAGCGGCCAGCAGGTTGCCGACGATGTCCAGCAGATCGCCGATGACGTCCATGGTGCTCACCTCCGAGGGGTCGGCCGCGGGCCGCGTACCGTTGCGAGAAGTATGTGATATGCCCGCCTTTACGGCCTATAACCCTTACGAGGTACGCGGATACACCATGTTGTTTCTGGCTCCCCGCAAATGCACATGTGTTATTTCTACGCGGGATTGGAACCGACACCGTCCAACGGCCCACGCCCAACGATCAGGCCAGATATAATAAATCTGGACAAACTTGCATTTACGGGGGGAATGATGACGCGATCAAAGACACTGCCCATCGTGCTCGCGTGCCTCGGCGTAGTCCTTCTGGGGGCAGCCGCCATCATGGCCTGGGTGGTCGTGCCGCGCCGCGCGCAGTTGCCGGCCGACACCAAGACGGTCCGGGACTTCAGCGGTACAGCCGACGTGCTGTTGAATCCGCAGGCCATTGCCACCGGCAGCCTGGGTGAGGCCCTGCTGACCGGCGCACCGGTGACCGCACAGCGAACCGTCCAGGTGGTCGCGACCGACGGCAGCGCGGCGAAGACGACCGACGCGCGAACCCTCGCGACCGGGTCGGGCCAGCAGCTAGGCAGTACAAACGCCACATACGCCGTCGACCGCAAGACGCTGAACGGTGCGTCCGACTACCCGGCCGACTGGAACGCGACCAAGCCGAACGGGCTCACGGTGAGCTGGCCGATCGGCGCGGAGAAGAAGGACTATCCGGTCTGGGTCAACGAGACGCAGACGACGGCTACGGCTACGTACGTCAAGCAAGAGCAGAAGAACGGCCTCGGCACATACGTGTATGAGGTCAACGTGCCTGCCGCCGCCATCAAGGACCCGCAGGTCCTCGGCACGCTGCCCACGAACCTGTCCGGCGCCGCCCTGGGTGCGATCGCCGAGCGCCTGCCGCTACCGGCCGAGCAGAAGGCTCAACTGGCGCAACTGCTGCCGTCGCTGGGCGCGCAGGTGCCCCTGACCTACACGTATGAGTCGAAGTCAACCGTGTGGGTCGAACCGACGACCGGAATCGTCGTGGACACCGACCGACGGGAGACTCGCAAGGCCGGCATCGGGTCGCCGCCCATCGCCGCCGCACCCGTCTACGACGTGACGACGACGTTCACCGACCAGAGCGTCGATGCCGCGGTCGACGAAGCCTCCGACAAGAAGGGCACCATCGACACGTTCGGCAGTACCGTGCCGTGGATCCTTGCGATCGCAGGTGTCGTCGCGTTGCTGGCGGCCCTGCTGATCTTCCTGCTCCGCCGGCGCGAGGCCTGACCTCTTCCCGTTGGGTATACCCGTCGGGTATAGTAACCCGGCATGACGGTCTCGTACGCGCTTCTCGGCCTGCTCGAGCTGGCCGATCGCCATGGCTACGACCTCAAGCAGTCCTACGACCGCCGGTTCGGGGCCGCGCGTCCGCTGCGATTCGGCCAGGTGTACCGCACGCTGGCGCAGCTCGAGCGGGACGGCCTGATCGAGATTGTCGGCGTCGAGCCCGGCGCTGGGCCGGAGCGCAAGCGCTACTCGATCACGGCAGAGGGAGTGACGGACTTGGAGCGTTGGCTGTCCGAACCGGAGGACCCACAACCGCACTTGCAGACCGTGCTGTTCACGAAGGTGGTGCTGGCCCTTCAGTCCGGACGGAACGCTGAACAGTTCCTCGACACGCAGCGCGAACGGCACCTCGCGGTGATGCGCGAGCTGACCGCGGCCCGGCGGACCGCCTCGCTGCAGGACAGTTTGCTGCTTGACTACCAGCTCTTCCACATCGAGGCCGACCTGCGCTGGATAGACCACGCCGCCGGACGCCTCGACGCGCTCGTCGACAAAATTCAGGAGATCCGGCTGTGAGTGCTTTGTTGACGGCCCTGGGCGTGTGCAAGAACTTCGGCCTGACCCCGGCGCTGCGCGGGGTGGACCTGTCCGTCGACGCGGGCGAAGTGCTCGCGGTCATGGGTCCCAGTGGCTCCGGAAAGTCCACCCTCCTGCACTGCCTCGCGGGCATCCTCCTCCCGGACGCCGGCGAGGTGACCTTCGACGGCGAGCGCGTCGACCGGATGCCCGACCGCCAGCGCAGCCGGCTGCGGCGGACCGCCTTCGGGTTCGTGTTCCAGTTTGGACAGTTAGTGCCCGAGCTGCCCGCGCTGGAGAACATCGCACTCCCGCTGTTGCTCGCCGGGCAACGGCGGAGAGTCGCGGAAACGGCGGCCGAGCAATGGTTGGCACGGCTGGGCCTCGACGGGCTCGGGCACCGCGTCCCGGGCGAGCTCTCGGGCGGGCAGGCCCAGCGGGTCGCCGTCGCCCGCGCGCTCGTCGCCGGCCCCCGGCTCGTCTTCGCCGACGAGCCGACCGGGTCGCTCGACTCGGTCGCCGCCGACCAGGTCATGGACATGTTCGTCGATACAGCCAAGTCGGAAGGCGTCGGCATCGTCGTGGTCACCCACGAGGCAAGGGTCGCCGCGTACGCCGACCGCACCGTCACCGTGCGGGACGGCCGGGTCGTCCAGCCGGCGGTCGTGTCGTGAACTTCCGGCTCGGGCTCAGAATCGCGTTCGCGGGTGGCCGGGAGAGCTTGGCCCGCCTCGCGTTGATGGCCTTCGGGGTGACGATCGGCGTGATCCTGCTGCTGTTCACGCTGACCGCGATGCCGGTACTGCAGGGCCACGTGGACCGCCTCGCCTGGCACCGCACGAACGCGGCGAGCCCACCCACCGCACCCGACGGTGCACTGTGGATGGCCGTCACCGACCGGTACGCGGGCCAGGACGTCATCCGGGTCCACATAGCCGCGCTCGGGCCACGGCCGCCGGTGCCGCCGGGTGTGGATCGGTTGCCCGCACCGGGGGAGGTGGTCGTGTCTCCGGCGCTGGCCGAGTTGCTCCGTACGGTGCCGGCCGACCAACTGGGCAACCGGTTCCCCGGGCAGATCGTCGGCACCATCGGGCCGGAGGGCCTGATCTCCCCCGGTGAGCTGGTCGGTATCGTCGGCCGGACCCCCGAGGAGATGCGCAACACCGCCGGCGCGTACGAGATCCGCGGTATCGAGCAACCCGGCGAGCAGCTGGACCTCGCGCCGGCGGCGCGGATCCTGGTCATGTTGGTCGCGGTGCTGATCGTAGGCCCGGTCGTGGTGTTCGTCTCGATGGTCACCCGCGTCGGCGCGGCCCGGCGTGAGCAGCGGTTCGCCGCGATCCGTCTGGCCGGGGCGACCAGGCTGCAGACCGTCGTGCTCGCCGTGACCGAGACTCTGGGTGCCGCGATCGTCGGGACTCTGCTCGGCTGGCTCGGATACCTCGCGACCCGGCCCTTGGTGGCGAGCCAGATCACGTTGGGCCACGGCGTACCGATCTATGTCGCCGACCTCACCGCTCCGGCCGATCAGGCGTTGCTGGTACTGGTGGCGGTACCGGTGCTCACCGTGTTCACGACTCTCGTGGCCATGCACCGCGTCCAGATCTCGCCGCTCGGGGTTCGTCAGCGCGTGCGGCGACGGCCCCCGCGCGCCACGAGGCTGATCCCACTGGCTGTCGGGATCGCGGCCTTCTGGGAAGGAATACAGCTCAGCAACGCCCAGGCCGAGACCGGGAACCGGAACCCGCTCGTCGGATGGCTCCCCGTAGTCTCGCCGCTGGTCATACTGGTCGGACTGGTGCTGGTCGGACCGTGGGTGTGCATGTGGATCAGCCGAGGCGTGGCCCGGCTCAGCCGGCGCGCGACGACCCTGATGGCGGCACGCCGGATCGCTTCCGACCCCTACACCGCTTTCCGCGCGGTCAGCGGCGCGACCCTCGCGATAGCGGTGGCCACCATTGCCGGCCTCACCGCGGCGCACGAACGCGAGGTGGGCGGCAGCAATCAGTCGGTACTGAATCCCGGTGTGGTCGTGATAGACGTGCGCGGGGTACCGGAGGCCGCCCTGGCGCCGCTCATGTCGAACGGTGTCGTGGTAGGACGGTCGGGCCCGGGAGGAACACTCGTCGTCGGGTGCGCGGATCTGGCCCGGGTGACGGAGCTGAGCTGCCCGCTGCCGTCGTCGGTCCTCAACGGAGAGCAGCCGCTGACGGAGCTGTTCAACCGGAACGGCATCATGGAGCCCGGTCCGCAGGCGACCAGTCTGCCCGTCGTGACCCTCTACGTGCCGACCGACGGCTCGTTGGCGGCCGAGGAGCGGGTCCGGACACTCGCCGCGGTGACCGTGCCGTTCTCGTTGACCCGGACCAACCGTGATTTCGAGGCGGAGTCGGAACGGCAGCTCGACCGAGCAGGGGTGCTGGCGCCTGCCGTCGTGTTCGTACTGCTCGTCGCGGCGCTCAGCCTGACCATCTCGGCCATCGCCGGGCTGCTGGAGCGCCGGCGCCCGTTCGCGCTCCTGCGTGCGTCCGGTGTTCGGCTCGCCGAGCTACGACGCCTGGTGTTGTTGGAGACGGGGGTACCGCTACTGTCCACGTCCCTCGGCGTATTCGGCCTCGTGATGCTCGTGATGTACCTGGTCGTTCCGCGAAGCGAGTGGGTCTTCCCGGAGCCGAGCTTCCTCGCCGGTCTCGGCCTCGGCGTGTTGGCCGCGCTCGCGGTGTCGTCCATCGCCGTGCTCATGATGGACGTCGCGACCCGCCACGACGCGGTCCGCTACGAGTAGCCGACTACGTCAGCATGGACACCACAGTCTGGGCGTGGTAGGTCAGTGATGCGCGCGCAGTGTCCGACACACCCGAGTGGTCCAGGCGCTCCACGAACCGGTCGAGCGCCCGGACCGCCTGCGGGATCTGTCCCTGGTCCACGTGGTGTTCGGCTTGGGCGAGTGCAGCCCTCAGTTGGACGGCTACCGGGCCCGCGACGTCTCCACTGTGGACGAACGCGTCGAGCCGGTCGCCCAGGGCCCCGATGCTGCCCGGAGCCCAGAAGTCCGGTACCGGCACGCGGGTCCAGTCGATGTCCGAGGCGAGGTAGAAGCTGGTGTACGACGGCTGGTTGTACGTCGTCTGCTGGCGCGCCACCTCGGCCCGGTACTGCGGGTCGTGCATCAACGTGTAGAGCTTCCGGTTGGTCACCTCGGTGCTGAGGTAGATGCGGATCGCCGCACTGTCCACAGTGCGCATCAACATCTCCTCACGCCAGTCGCCGAAGATGTCGGCCACGAGGCCCGGGTTGCCCTTGGTGCCGTTGTTGGTACGCGTACCCGTCGCCGTGAGCACCACCCCGCGCTGCCAGTCGCGGATCGTCGGCGTGACGTCGAGCGCGCCGTCGACGATCTGCGTGGTCATGTTCGCGGCCCACCGGATGCTCTGGTTCGTCCCGGGAGTGGTGGTACCGAGGAAGTCGCCGTCGGCGGTCCACAGGCCCATCCCGGTCGACGCCCAGGCCTCGAGTCCCGGCTCGGCCGGGATGATGTCGCCGACCATGCCGCGCCCGGTGTCCCGGCCGCTGAAGGTGCCGAAGAGCACCTGGCCCGTTGCCGCGTCGCGCATCGCGTGGCCGTACGGTGCGAACGCCCCCGCCTCGTGCACCATGTAGAGCTCGATGCCGGGCCGGTTCGGGTCGAGGTCGGTGACGTGCATCGCGTCGCCGTGCCCGAGCCGTTCGAGCGCGCCCGGGTTGCCGCTGCCCGGCGGCAGTACGCCGAACGAGCTGTACAGCAGGCTGCCGTCGTGGTCGATCGTGGCCGATCCGTACACGATCTCCTGTTTGCCGTCGAGGTCGACGTCCGCGGCGGACAGCGAGTGCGCGCCCTGCGTGGTGATGGTCTTGAACTCCGGATCGGTGCCGTCCTTGTTGTGCGCCGGATAGTTGAACGGGTTGGTCATCGGTACCCAGCCGCTGTTGACGAACCACTCCTCGCTCAGCCGACGGCCGTCCCAGTGGTAGGCGACGAGCGTCGTCCGCGTGTAGTAGCCGCGGGCGAAGACGGCGGACGGGTGCTTGCCGTCGAGGTACGCCACGGTGGCGAGGAACCGGTCGACGCGGTTGCCCGGCTCGATGCGGGACAGCGCGTAGTCGGCCCACATGAGACCGTCGTCCTGCCGCGCGGGCTTGTACCGGATCGTCTGTAGCTCCCGACCGGTCGCGCCCTCGAACACGCTCAGGTACTCCGGCCCGTCGACGATGAACCCCTCGAAGAGGCGCAGGGTGTTGCGGGTGCTGCGGCTCGGCGCGTACACGTCGAGGAAGTAGTTCACCAGTGCCTCGGCGTCCACTCTGGACAGTGGGTACTGGTATGCCGGCGGGATGCCGAACGCCTCCTCGAGCGTCGCCGGCCAACGCCCGGCCACCACCTCGGGATGCGCGTGCCAACCGAGGAACATGTCGACGAGGTGCTCGAAGTAGCCGGCCCGGCTCAGCCGGTAGTCGTCGGCGTGCGAGAAGCCGGCCCGGATGTCCTCGCCCGGCATCGTGATGAACCGTTCGGAGACCACGTTGCCGGCACTGTCGTACCGGGTGACCTTCGTCCCCGGTGCCGTCTTGAACATCATCTCGGCGCGGCCGTCGCCGTCGAAGTCGTATACGAGGAACTGGGTGTAGTGCGCCCCGGCGCGGATGTTGACTCCGAGGTCGATGCGGTAGAGCAGGGTCCCGTCCAACTCGTACGCGTCGATGTACACGTTGCCGGTGTACCCGATCTGCGAGACGTCCTTGGAGTTCGACGGGTCCCACTTGACGATGTACTCGTACTGCCCGTCGCCGTCCACGTCACCGACGCTCATGTCGTTGGCGCTGTACGTGTACGTTTCACCGACCGGTGTGATGCCGTCGGCCGGCCGGCGCAGCGGCAGGTCGTAGAACGCCCCCGACCATGGCGAGACCGGTGCGCTGACGTCGACCTCGGTACCGCCGACGACCGCCGCGACGCGGTACTGCGCGCCGGATGCGCCCTCGCGGTCGAGGTAGTTCGTGCTGTCGGTGACGGTCGCGATCTGGACCCCGTCCCGGTACACGTGGAAGTCCGAGCCGGCCATCCCGGTCGCGGTACGGCCGGTGACCTCGTGACCGAGCAGTCGCCAGCTCAGGAACACACCCTCGGTGGTGGCCGCGCCGACGAGCCCGCGGTCGAGGTGTTCGAGCCGGAGAGCGTCCGGACCGCCGCTCGTGCGGTCGACGGCCGGCGGCTCGGCCGACGCCGTGGCTCCGGTGAGTACGAGCACCATCGCGCAGGTGCCGGCAACGAACGCGGTCGATAGGCGAGACATTCGACTCTCCACGCGTTTAATCGTTTCAATACGTCGATGCCAGCCTATGAGTGGCGTCCCATCGAGGTCAAGCCTTGGCCAGCCACCAGGTTCCGGAGCATGCGTTGACAAACCTCGATCGAATGCCGATCCTGGTCGCAACCGGGCATTGCTTGAAACATTTCAGCACGCCAGGGAGGGCTCCTATGAAGCGACGAACCACCGCGATGGCCTGTGTCACTCTCCTGACCGCCGGCGTCGCGGTCGTGATCGCGGCCAACGCCGCAGAGGCGGCCACCATCGACCCCAACGGCTATTACGTGCTACTGGCCCGGCACAGCGGCAAGGCCATCGCGGTGGACGGCTCGTCCACGGCCGACGGCGCGGCGATCGTGCAGTGGACCCGCAACGACGGGCAGAACCAGCAGTTCCAGTTCCTGGACTCGGGGGGCGGCTTCTTCCGGCTGCGCGCGAGGCACAGCGGCAAGGTCATCGACATCCTCAACTTCTCCACCGCCGACGGTGCGCAGCTCATCCAGTGGCCCGACACCAACGGTACGAACCAGCAGTTCCAGGTCATCGACACCACCGGCGGGTTCGTCAAAGTCATCAACCGCAACTCGGGCAAGGCGCTCGACGTGTGGGAACGGTCCACTGCGGACGGTGCGCGGATCTCCCAGTTCACCGACAACGGCGGCACGAACCAGCAGTTCCAGCTCGTCCGGGTGGGCGACGTGAACCCCAACCCGAACCCGCCCGGCGCGAAGCAGATGGAGGACATCAACCGCGGGCTCGTCAGTGTCCGGTCCGGTACCGGCAACTTCGTGTCGTGGCGCATGCTCGGCACCGACCCGGCGAGCGTCTCGTACAACCTGTACCGCGGCTCGACGCGGGTCGCCTCGCAGTCGCACACCAACTTCTTCGACTCCGGAGCACCGCAGGGTGCCACCTACACCGTCCGCGCGGTGGTCGGCGGGGTCGAGCAGGCGGCGTCGGAGCCAGCGCTGCAACTTTCTCAGAACTTCCTCGACGTACCGCTGCAGGTACCCGCCGGCGGCACCACCCCCGACGGCGTGTCGTACACCTACAGCGCCAACGACGCCAGCGTCGGTGACCTCGACGGCGACGGGCAGTACGAGATCGTACTGAAGTGGGATCCGTCGAACTCCAAGGACAACTCGCAGTCCGGCTACACCGGCAACGTCTTCGTCGACGCGTACCGGCTCAACGGCCAGCGGCTGTGGCGCATCGACCTCGGCCGCAACATCCGGGCGGGCGCGCACTACACGCAGTTCCAGGTGTACGACTACGACGGCGACGGTCGGGCCGAGGTGGCCATGAAGACCGCAGACGCCACGCGGTCGGGTACCGGCCAGGTGATCGGCAACGCCAGCGCCGACTTCCGCAACTCGTCCGGCTACGTGCTGACCGGTCCCGAGTTCCTGACGATGTTCGACGGGCTGACCGGCGCCGCACTGTCCACAGTGAACTACGTACCCCCGCGGGGCACGGTCTCCTCCTGGGGCGACAGCTACGGCAACCGGGTCGACCGGTTCCTCGCTGGTACGGCGTACCTCGACGGCACCCGGCCCAGCCTCATCATGTCCCGGGGCTACTACACGCGTACGGTCATCGCCGCATGGGACTTCCGCAACGGCGCGCTGACCCAGCGCTGGGTGTTCGACTCCAACGTGTCCGGCTCGCAGTACGCCGGCCAGGGAAACCACCAGCTGTCCGTCGCGGACCTCGACGCCGACGGCCGCGATGAGATCGTGTTCGGCGCGATGGCCATCAACGACAACGGTCAGCCGCTGTGGAACACCGGCTTCGGGCACGGTGACACGCTGCACGTCGGTGACCTCGTACCGAGCCGGCCGGGCCTCGAAGTCTTCAGGGTGACCGAGGACGGCGCGCACCCCGCGCACTACATGGTCGACGGCCGGACCGGGCAGAACGTCTTCGCTGCGCCTACTTGCGGCTGCGACAACGGTCGCGGGGTGTCCGGCGACGTCTATGCCGGCAGCGCCGGCGCCGAGTCATGGTCCTCGTCCGTGGCCGACCTGCGCAACGCCTCGGGTGGGAGCATCGGTCGCAAGCCGTCATCGCAGAACTTCCTCATCTGGTGGGACGCTGACCCGGTACGCGAGCTGCTGGACCAGACGCGCATCGACAAGTACGGCACCGGTGGCGACACGCGGCTGCTCACCGCGTCCGGCGTCTCCTCGAACAACGGCACCAAGGCAACCCCTGCGCTCTCCGCCGACCTGTGGGGCGACTGGCGCGAGGAGGTCATCTGGCGTACGTCGACGAGCAACGCGCTACGCATCTACACGACGACCACGACGACCACGACCCGCATCTTCACGCTGATGCACGACCCGCAGTACCGGGTCGCGATCGCCTGGCAGAACACCGCGTACAACCAGCCGCCGCACCCGGGCTTCTTCCTCGGCAACGGCATGAGCACGCCACCGCAACCGAACATCTTCGTCCGCTGAGTGTCTTATCCGGGTGGGGAGTCGTCAGGCGCCCCACCCGGCCGCCTCACCACCGAGGCGGTCGGCGCAGATCTTCTCGTGATACCCCGACCGGCGGTACGCCGCGACCGGGTCCGGGTCCAGGCCAATGTCCTCACGCAGCTCACGCAGCAGCGGGCGGACGTCGGTGTGGTACGCGTCCATGAGGGCCGCGTTCGCCTCGAGCACGTCGCCGGCCTGCTGGGCAGCCACGAGCGCCGCGCTGTCGACCAGCAACGCCTTGGCGGTGGCCTCCTGCACGTTCATCACCGAGCGGATGACCGCGGGAATCTTGGGCTCGATGTTGTGGCACTGGTCGAGCATGAACGCGATACCCGCCTCGGGCCCCAGTGCGCCGGCCAGCACGATCTCGTGCATGATGCGGAAGAGCTGGAACGGGTCGGCCGCACCGACCATCAGGTCGTCGTCGGCGTAGAACCGGGAGTTGAAGTCGAACCCGCCGAGCCGGCCGGCCCGGAGCAGCACCGCGACGATGAACTCGATGTTCGTACCCGGTGCGTGGTGTCCGGTGTCGATGACGACGTGCGCCCGCGGACCGGTCTGTACACAGTGGAGGAACGCGGTCCCCCAGTCCGGTACGTCGGTCATGTAGAAGGCCGGCTCGAACAGCTTGTACTCCAGCAGCATCCGCTGGTGCTCGCCGAGCCGGTCGTACGTCTCCCGCAGCGCGTCGGCCAATCGTTCCTGCCGAGCCCGCACGTCGTCCTGTCCCGGGTAGTTGGTCCCGTCGGCGAACCACAGCTTCAGATCCCGCGAGCCGGTACGGTCCATGACTTCGATGCACTCGACCAGGTGCCCGATCGCCTTGCGGCGGATCCCCGGATCGGGATTGGCCACGCTGCCGAGCCGGTAGTCGTTGTCCTGGAAGACGTTGGCGTTGATCGTACCCAGCTCGACCCCGCGGTCCTGGGCGAAGGCGGCCAGCTCGGCGTAGTCGTCCACCTTGTCCCACGGGATGTGCAACGCCACGCTCGGCGCGACGCCGGTGAACCGCTGTACCTCGGCCGCGTCCTCGAGCTTCTCGTACGGCGTCCGCGGCACACCCGCCTGCGGGAACACCCGGAACCGCGTCCCCGAGTTGCCGTATGCCCACGACGGCGTCTCGATCCGCTGCGCCCGCAGCGCCTGCTTCACGCTCGATCGGGTCATCGGAGGCCTCCCAGCTGGTCGTCCAGGTTGAACACTTCCTCGAGGACCTGCATCCCGGTGTCGGGCCGTCCGCCCGGCAGGTCCACAAAGAACGGTGCCATCTCGGCCTGCCACCGCGCGTTCACGTCGGTCGCGGACATGGCGGCCCGCGCCGCGTCCAGGTCCTCGGTCAGGAAGTAGCCGACGAGAAGACCGTCGGAGCGCAGGAACAGCGAGTAGTCGCGCCAGCCCGCGTCCCGCAGCGCCTCGAGCATCTCCGGCCAGACGGCGGCATGCCGCCGGCGGTACTCGTCCAGCATCTCCGGCCGAACCTGGAGCGTGAAACAGACCCGACGCATGACCCTCACCCACTCAGTCCGGTGGTGGCGACGCCTTCCACCAGTAGACGCTGGAAGGCGAAGAAGAACAACGCGATCGGCACGAGCGTGAGTACCGACATGGCCATCATCGCGCCGTACGACGTCTGACTGGTCTGGTCGATGAACAGCCGCAGGGCCAGCGGCAGCGTGTAGTTCTTCGGGGTGTTGAGATAGATCAGCTGGCTGAGGAAGTCGTTCCAGGACCAGATGAACGTGAAGATGGCGGTGGTGACCAGGGCCGGCCGGGTGAGCGGGAGCACCACGTACGCGAAGGCGCGGATCGGTCCGCACCCGTCGATACGCGCGGCGTCACCCAGCTCGCGCGGCAGCGAACGCATGAACTGCACGATGAGGAAGACGAAGAACGCATCGGTGGCCAGCAGCTTCGGCAGGATCAGGGGCCAGTACGTGTCGACCAGATCCAACCGCTGGAAGATCGTGTACTGCGGGATGAGTAGCACGTGGATCGGCAGCAGGATCGTCATGATGGTGAACGCGAACAGGACGTTGCGCAGCCGGAACCGCAGCCACGAGAACGCGTACGCCGCCAGCGAGCAGGACACGACGGTACCGACGACCGAACCCACGGACACGATGAGCGAGTTCGCCAGGAACCGCCACACGCTCACGCCGGCCATGCCCCGGAAGACCTCGGCGTAGTTGCCCATAATGACGCGCTCGGGTACCAGCCGCAGGCTGGACAGAATCTCGTTGGCCGGCTTCACCGAGGCTGTCAGCAGCCAGGCGATCGGGTACAGCAGAACGGCCAGCGCGACCAGACAGATCACGTGCCACCCGAACCGGCGCATCACCGGTCCTCCCCAGCGTAGAAGACCCACATCCGCGCCGTGCGGAACAGCACCGCGGTGATCGCGGCCACCACGAGGACCAGCACCCACGCCATCGCCGACGCGTAGCCCATGCGGAATTCGTTGAAGCCCTTCTGGTACAGGTACAGCGTGTAGAACAGCGTCGAGTCGATCGGGCCACCGCGGCCGCTGCTGATGACGAACGCGCCGGTGAACGCCTGGAACGCGTGGATCGTCTCCAGTACCAGGTTGAAGAAGATGACCGGTGACAGCATGGGCAGTGTGACCGAGCGGAGTGTCCGCCACCAGCCGGCACCGTCCACAGCGGACGCGTCGTACAGCTCCTGGGGGATCTGCTCGAGGCCGGCGAGGAAGATGACCATCGGCGCGCCGAACTGCCAGACCGCCAGCGCCACGATCACCAGCAACGCGTACTGCGGGGAGGATACGAGATCCCCGAAGATGACCCGCCAGACCAGGGCGACCGCCACACTCGCGCCGAGCAGCGACGGCGC
>DASRII010000499.1:0-6861 GCA_035650075.1 Micromonosporaceae bacterium
TCCATCGGCATCGGCCGAACCCACACCGGAACCCACGTCCTGGTCCTGGTCCAAGACCGCGACATCCGCATCATCGACGCCGCCACCGGCGAACTCCTCCGCGAACTCACCCTCGACCCCACCAAGCGCTACCAAGGCACCGGACGGCCACCCGGCCCCACCCGCTGAACCTCAGACGGCCGAACCCACCACTATTGGGTTCGGCCGTCCGCGATGTCCTGAGACATCACACCTGTAGGCCCCGCGGGACTCGAACCCACAACCCGCGGATTAAAAGGCCGCAGCTACCCGTCGCATACGCCCCCACCAGGCTCCACCAGCAACACGGTTGGCCCCACCAAGCGCCTGATCCATCACCGATCGCCACGAGTTCGCGTCACGAACCGTGTCACGCGGCGCCGGGGACTCGCCTGCGCTCGCCTGGTTCGTAGGTGAGGGCGCCCGGATTCGACCTCGACGGGCGCCCTCCCCCTACTTCGTCAGGCCTCCTGCTCGCTGACGTCGTGCGGTGTCTCCTCGTCGGCCGCGGAGCGGGTGGTCTTGGTGATCCTGGTGGTCGCCCAGCGCAGGCTCGGCCCGAGCACCTCGGCCAACACCCGCTGCGCGGTCCGCTTGTCCCCGGACTCCTTGTCGGTCCACGAATCGGTCGTCACGGTCCCGTGGACGAAGACCCGGTCACCCTTCGCGAGTGACTCCACGACGTTCTCCGCGAGGGTCTTGAACGCCCGAACCACGTGCCGGGTCGGCTCGGCGTCGACCCACGCGCCGTCGCTGTTCTGCCGCCCCTCGCTGACGAGCACGGTGATCTCGGTGATCTGCTTGCCCGACGCGGTGAACCGGACCTGCGGATCCTTGGCCAGGTTGCCCTCGAACGGGGACTGTCAGACGAACGGTGTAACTGGCTCCGACACGCCGAGCGTTGCTTGGCGGGAAGGAGCAGTAGTGACCGAGACGATCGAGCCCATGGCGGCTCAGAGGGATCAGCGACAGCTTGCTCAGGATCTGGTTGACCGGGCGCGCGCCGAGGGTGTGCAGTTGGTCGGTGAGGGTGGTCTGCTCACCGGGTTGACGAAGTCGGTGCTGGAGACCGCGTTGGAGGAGGAGATCAGCGACCACCTCGGCTACGACAAGCACGACCCGGCCGGCCGCAACGGCGGCAACTCGCGCAACGGCACCCGCTCGAAGACGGTGCTCACCGAGATCGGTCCGGTCGAGATCGAGGTGCCGCGAGACCGCGACGGCAGCTTCGACCCACGGATCGTGCGTAAGCGGCAGCGGCGGCTGGACGGGATCGACGAGATCGTGTTGTCGCTGACCGCGCGCGGCCTCACGACCGGGGAAGTGTCGGCGCACTTCGCCGAGGTCTACGGCGCGAAGGTCTCCAAGGACACGATCAGCAAGATCACCGAGAAGGTGGTCGAGGAGATGACCGAGTGGCGCAACCGGCCACTCGACCGGGTCTACCCGGTGATCTTCATCGACGCGATCGTGGTCAAGGTCCGCGACGGGCAGGTGGTCAACCGGCCGATCTACGTGGTGATCGGGGTGAGCGTGGACGGGGAACGCGACATCCTCGGTCTGTGGGCCGGCGACGGTGGCGAGGGCGCGAAGTTCTGGCTCGCGGTGCTCACCGAGCTCAAGAACCGCGGCGTGGACGACGTGTGCATCGCGGTCTGCGACGGGCTGAAGGGGCTGCCGGAGTCGATCACCACCACCTGGCAGTACACGCAGGTGCAGGCGTGCGTCCTGCACCTGATCCGCAACACCTTCCGCTACGCCTCCCGCAAGGACTTCGACGCCCTCGCCAAGGACCTGCGCCCGGTCTACACCGCGGCGAACGAGCAGGCCGCGGCGGCACGGTTCGACGAGTTCGCCGACACCTGGGGCGCCCGCTACCCGGCGATCATCCGGCTGTGGCGCGCGGCATGGACCGAGTTCATCCCGTTCCTGGACTACGACGTCGAGATCCGCCGGATCATCTGCTCAACCAACGCGATCGAGTCGCTCAACGCCCGCTACCGCCGGGCCGTGCGAGCCAGGGGGCACTTCCCGACCGAACAGGCCGCGCTGAAGTGCCTCTACCTGGTCACCCGCTCGCTGGACCCCACCGGGCGCGGCCGGGCCAGGTGGGCGATCCGCTGGAAGCCCGCACTGAACGCCTTCGCGATCACCTTCGAAGGCCGTATCGTCCCCAGCAACCTCAACTAACAACACGGCCAGTTACACCGGAAATCTGACAGACCCCTCGAACGTGACGGTGGTACGCATGATGCTGCTCCCTTCCCGTTGCTTCGTGTTGGCTGTGCCGCGAGGGGTTCGGCCTGTGCTCCTCACCGACCGTTTTCCGGACCCTCCTGGCAAGACGGAGATCACGGGCCGCGCGAGCGGCCGGAACACACACCCTGCGGACCGCCCGGGACGAGAAGAAGTCGCGAGGAAACAAGCGAGCGTGCGAGCGCCGAGCTGCTTGTTCGCGGGCCGGGTGGCACGCAGTGCGCAGGGTTGCGTGGAGGGACGCCGTGGCCCACGATCGGACGCCAGGAGGGGAAGGAACTCACTCAACGGGGCTGCGCCGACGAAGTCGGCACGTCAACCGTCCTGCACGCCTCGCCTGTCGGCGCTCCAACCATGCCCTCGGTAGGGGACCTCAGCGGATCGGCGGGCGCCGCTCGGCTCTGAGGACAGAATTCCGCGACACTTGTCGAAGGGGATGATGGCCGGCGTTGGTCGGTCCGGATCGGCCGGGGAGGCGGCGTGAGCGCCGAGCAAGTCAGTCTGGTCATCGCTATCGAAGCCGAGACCTCGGCGGAGTCGAACGAGCTCGCGGGTGACCTGCTGGGTGGCGGGTTGCGGTGGTCATGATCAACTCGTATTCGACGGTGTCCGTCGGCCGAGTGCGGCCTGCCGCCGGCGTCGGTGATGGGTCTTCTCGATCCAGGTCACGATCGCGATTCGCAGTTCCTCGCGAGTGGTCCAGGACCGGCGGTTGAGGACGTTATTCTGCAGCAGGCTGAAGAACGACTTGGGCGTCGATCCGTCCGACTGTGGTTGACGACAGCGCCGATGTCACCGAGCGCGGCCGCTCGTGATTCCGTGGCCTGGCCCGAGGAGGGATCGCTCCCGACGCCGATGCGTGTGCACTACGGTGGGTGAGCAGGCACGACCGACCCGCGCACAACTGGATGTGCTCTTCGCCGATGGCCCGCTGTAGTTCCATTACGGACAACCCGGCAGATGTCGCCCGTCAGCTCTGATCCTCACACGAGGGTGATGCACTAGACTTGGGGTCGCAACACGCGCCCGACTTGCGGGCGGTCAGGGGGTTGGCCGTGGATCCGATTTCGATGATCGTGGCGGCGTTGGTGGCGGGTGCGGCCGCTGGCGCGGGTGAGGGTGCCAGGGACACCGTCAGAGCTTCGGTGGTGTCGTTGTACCGGCGGTTGAAAGCTGCGTTGGTGGCCCGGGCGGGGGACGACCAAGCCGCGGGGAAGGCCCTGGAGCGGCATGCGACAAACCCGCAGGGGTATGAGGCGCCGGTGCGGGATCTGGTCGTGGAGTCTTCAGCCGCCGATGATGCTCGGATTGTGGCGTTGGCCCGGGAGTTGCTCGCCGCAGCCGACCCGGCCGGAGCACAGACCGGAAAATACGTTGTGCGGGTCACGAGCAGCCAGGGCGTGCAGGTCGGAAAGCACAACACCCAGACCAACACCTTCGGCCCAATCGTGAGCGAGCAGGTGTCGGCTGGGCGCGATGTCAACACTGCGGACCGCCCAAACGTCGACCACCGGACCACCCGCGGTTAGCGGACGGACCACTCCCACGATGGCGGACCCGGCCGCCCTGGACCGCGATGTGCACCCAACCAGGGACGCGCACATTAGTGGAATGGTCCATGTCCGGTTCGATCGGCCATTGCCGTTCGGCCCTCAACACGCTGCCAGTTCGAGCGAGCCCAAAGCACGAGGTGATGCCGAACCAGTGGATGCCGGCGTTGCACGAAGGGGTCAACCTCCACGGCGCCACGGCCTCAGCCGCACTCGCGAGTTGTGCGAGGGGTTGGACTGCCCGTCACTTCGCGCAGTCCGGCTGGTAACCGACCCCGGCGACCAGGACGAGGCGCCTCTTGGGCTGATGCTGGTCGGGCAGGCCCTCGCGCCCGGTTGGCACGAACTGATCGCCCGGCTCTCCTTCCATGGACTTCCCCCTGTCGAGGAGTTCTCAGGTGAGTGAGCGGTATGAGTCGGCCGGGGCCCACGTGCACACGCCCGGGGCGCAGGGACTGCAGGTGGGTGAGCGGAACTGGCAATACAACCTGTTCGGCCCGGTTCAGTTATCCGTTGCTGGACCCGGTGAAGCGCGTGCGGAGCGTCGTGTATCGGTGGTGCCGCCGTGGGGACTACGTGGCGTTCATCCGCTCCGGGGACGTGGGCCTCTGGTCACTGACGTTGTCGCTCGCCTGGTCGGGGACGGCGGCAAAGGCAGGCTATGGGTGCTGCACGGGCTTGGTGGTATCGGAAAGACGCGGGCGGCCTTGGAGATCGCGCACCAAGCAAAGGAGGCAGGCGCTGACGCGTGGTGGGTAACCGGCGCTGAATGGGGTGACTTTACCGCCGGGATGTTGGCCATCGCGGAGCTCATTGGGATCGACCTTGAGGCCTTTCAACATGCCGATCCAGCTGATGTGCTATGGGCGGCGTTGGCCGCTTGGAAACACCGCTGGCTGCTCGTGGTCGACAACTTGGACGACCCGCTGGGCGTCCTGGACACTGGCGGTGGCAGGTTGGCAGAGGGCACTAGCTGGGTCAGGCAACCCGGACCGCGTGGGCTTGTCGTGATCACCAGTCGGGACGGGGCGCCGACTGTCTGGGGTGCCGACACAGTACTGCAGCGCTTAACCGCGATCCCCCCCGAGGCCGGCGCCCAGATCCTGATCGACCTGGCGTCTACCAGTGGAACTCAGCAAGAGGCGGCAGCGTTGGCGCAACGGCTCGGCGGTCTGCCGCTTGCGCTGCACCTGGCCGGAGCCGCCCTCGCGGACACCGCGGCCACGCCCCCGATGTTCACTGATCATGACGACGCACCGCGAACGTTCGCGGAGTACCGGCACACCCTTGACGCGCACTTCGCCGAAGTGTTCCCCGCACCGCCTCCCGCGGAAACGATGAAGTCGGCCACGGCTCGGCGACTGGTCGGCCAAACGTGGGAGCTCTCCCTTGATCAGCTGGGCTCACGAGGTCTGCCCGAGGCTCGTCCCCTACTGCGACTGCTTTCCTGCATGGCCGACGCGCCAATCCCCTACGGCCTGCTGCTCAACCCAGACTGGCTGTCAACGTCATCGCTGTTCCCTGGCATGACCGGTCGGCAGCTGTGGACCGTACTGACCGAACTGGACCGCCTCAGCCTGATCACCCTCACGCGTGACCCCGCCGCCAACGACCCTGCCGCGGACACACTGCTGCTGCACCCACTCGTCCGCGAGACAAACGCCGCCCAGGCGGACCTCGACGACCCGGAAGGGTTGCCCGGCTTGGCAGTACGCCTAGTGGCATCCTTCGTCGTTCCTCCGGCCAGCGAAGCAGACGAAGACCCACAGCAGTCGACCCGATGGCTGGTCCTGGCGCCGCACGCCTTCCACGCCCTGAGTCGGATCGAGGCGTTCCGGGCGCCCATCGACATCGATCTTGCCACCCGAGCTTGCCAGGCGGCGACCCTAGCCGGCCGCTATCACTTTGCACATGGCCTTTACGGCCAGGCAGAGACCGAACTCCGGACCGTGATCGAATCCTCCAAACGGCTCCTCGGGGACCAGCACCCGGAGACCCTTGCCGCCCGCCACCAACTCGCCCGCGTCCTGCACGAGCGCGGAAGCACCGCGGATGCCGAAAGCGAACTGCGAGCCCTGATCAAAGACCGTCAACGCGTCCTCGGCGAAGACCATCGGAACACACTCGCCACCCGCAACCAACTTGCCTGGGCACTACGTGAGCGAGGCGAGTACGGCGACGCCGAACGAGAACTCCATGCTGTCATCGAGGCTAAGCGCCGAGTACTACCGGATGAGCACCCTGACACCTGGATCGCCCGCATGGACCTAGCGCAGGTGTGGCACGAACAAGGCCAGTACGAGAAAGCAGACGCTGCCTACCAGGAGGTGCTTGCGGCCAGACGCCGGCTCCTGGGTCCCGACCACCCGAAGACGCTGAACACAATGCACGACATCGCGAACCTCCGACATCAACAGGGCCGACTCGACCAAGCCGCCGACGAATACCGCGTTGTCCTCGCCGCCCGACGCCGCGTGCACGGCGAGGACCATCCCAAAACCCTTGCCTCCCAGCGAGACCTTGCCGCGGTCCTGAAGGACCTCAGTGCGCGCGAGACAGCCAAGACCAGGAATCTCCCTTCGGCGACAGACGACCCCTGACCGGCTCATGTGAACCGTTGGACCAGGTACGGCTCGCCGTACCCGCGCCACTGTGCGTCGTGCGACTTGAGGTCCCAGCAGCGGTCGTGCAACGCCGGCTCGCGTCCGATCCCACCGAAGAACGCAGCGAAGACGACCTACGAGTCGCGCATGAATGGTTGGCAGCCGGACACGGCTTCGGACTAGAAGGGTCTGCACGACGCCTGGTCGCAGCCATCAGACATGCAGAAGCCCAGGTCAGGGAGGTTTCTAACTGGGGTTTGGGGTGGCGCGCCCGGAGGGATTCGAACCCCCAACCTTCTGATCCGTAGTTGCACGGCCTGTACCGACTGCGCTGTCTGCACGCTCAGAATGTTGACGTAGCGGCTGTCTCTCGTGTCATCTCTGCATGATTCGGCTCCTCTGCATTGACAGAGCCATTGACAGATAGGTTGCCA
>DASRII010000500.1:0-38539 GCA_035650075.1 Micromonosporaceae bacterium
GGCGGCCTCTTGGAAAGTCACGTAGTCGCGCGCGTTCTGGTCGGCGTATGCCTCTGCGAAATCCGCGATCGCATGGTCGAACGCGCCCGATCCACCCAGATACGCGGCGAGCGCTACTCGGTCGCCGGAGCAGGCATGCGCGCGGGCAAGGGACCAGGCGCAGAGGTGGGCGTCACGTTGGGCGGAACGTGAGGGTGGGGTCCCCGGTATGTGGCTTCAACCGCCGCCGGACTTCTTCGCCTGTTTCCTCACATCCCTCTGGGGGTCGCTGCGAATATGAGCGCATGGGGGAGCAGTCCGGCACAAAGATCGTGATCGTTGGCGGTGGTTTCGCGGGCGTGGCGTGCGCCAAGTTGCTCGCCAACGAAGCTCGGGCGCAGGTCACCTTGATAGACCGCAACGGGTACCAGCAGTTCCAACCCCTCCTCTACCAGGTCGCGACCGCTGAACTGGCCGGCAAGGACATCGCGTTCGATCACACCGAGGTGTTTCGGGGTCAGAGCAGTGTCACTCCGGTCAAGGCCGATGCGGTCGCCGTCGATCTCGACCGACGCAGTGTGACCTTGGCCGATAAAACCACGATCTCCGGCGACTACGTCGTGCTGGCGGCCGGTGCACAGCCCAACTTCTTCCATACCAAGGGTGCAGGCGAGTTCGCTTTTCCTCTCTACAGCCTTACCGACGCGCGCCACGTACGAGAGCGGATACTGCAGCTATACGCGGACGCCAACGCCAAGCCCGAGCTTGTTGACGACGGCGCGCTGACATTCGTTGTCGTTGGAGGTGGCCCGACCGGCGTCGAGATCTCGGGCGCGCTCAGCGATCTCGTTCACGACGTCATGCCACACCGCTACCCGCACCTCGCAGTGGCTGGCACACGCATCATCCTCGTCGACGTCGGCCACACGCTGCTCGCCCCGTTCACAGATGAGTCACATGCGTACGCTGCCAAGCAACTTCAGCGGCGCGGCGTCGAGCTCCGGCTCGGCACCGCGGTCACGGAGGTCGCGCGCGACCACGTCGTCCTCAGGGATGGCAGCACCATCCAGACCCACCTCGTCATCTGGGGCGGCGGCGAAATGGCGGCCGAGATCGCCGGCGACGCCGGGATCGGCCAGGGCCGAGGTGGGCGCATCGACGTACGCCCGGACCTGAGCGTGCCCGGGCACCCCAACGTTTTCGTCGTCGGCGACATCGCCAATATCTCGTACGGAGACGAAGGGGCACTACCACAATTGGGCAGCGTCGCTCAACAGTCTGGGACCTGGGCAGCCAAGAACATCCTCGGCGACATCGACGGCACCGGCCGTGAGCCGTTCCACTACCGGGACAAGGGCATCATGGCCATGATCGGCCGAAAGGCGGCGGTTGCCGAGCTCGGTCCGCACCGGCATGAGCTGCACGGCCGGCTCGCGTTCGCGGCCTGGCTCGGCGTTCACGCTGAGCTACTTTCCAACGCCGGTGCCGAGGTCAGAGCATTCGTGGCCTGGGCGGAGGACTTCTACCTACGGCCACATCACCGTTCAGCCGAGTTGCTTGATCCGAGCCGAGTCGAGCTGCCGAAAATCCACTGGGGACAGTCGACGCCGAAGGCGCCCGGTTCAACGTGACCACCGCGCAACCGAGCCTCACCAATGCCGAGTTCGACGCGCTGTTCCACGAGGTATCGAACTGGGACAGGTGGGGCGCTCAGTCCGCGCGAGGGACGCTCAACTACCTCACACCGGACCGGGTCGTCGCCGCGGCCCGGTTGGTTCGTACGGGCATATCAGTGAGCCTGTCGCTCCCGTTGGACAGCGACGCAAGCCTCCACAATCCTGTGCCAGCGCAGCACCGGATGACCCAGCTGGCTGACGACGAGTCGACGGCGGAGCAGTTCATCAAAGACTATGTCGGCGCCGACTACCACAACGACGGACATAGCCACCTGGACGCACTCTGCCACGTCAGTTATCTCGGCAAGCTCTTCACCGGCGTGCCGGCCTCCTCGGCGACCGAAGCGGGCGCGGCGCTCGGCGACGTAATCGCGGTCAGCGACGGGATTGTCGGCCGCGGCATCTTGCTCGACATTCCTCGGCTGCGTTCGGCTTCGTGGACCGAGCCCGGTGATCAGGTGACTGCCGACGAACTGGTGGCGGCGGAACAGTCTCAACATGTACGAGTGGGGCTGGGCGATCTGCTGTTCGTGCGCCAGGGCCACAATCTCCGCCTGGCTAAGCTCGGGTCCTGGGACACCCCGCGAGCCAAGGCTGGCCTGCACCCGCTGACCGCTCGGTTTCTCAGCGAACGGCATATCGCCGTCCTCGGTAGCGACACCAACAGCGACGCTGCGCCGAGCACGACCGAGCGGGTTCCGTTTCCGATCCACGTGCTGGCCATCAACGCGATGGGCCTGTTCTTGCTCGACTACCTCCAGCTCGAGGACCTCGCGGCACTGTGCGAGCACCTGGGCCGGTGGGAGTTCCTGTGCATCGTCGCACCGCTGCGAACCCCAGGCGGCACAGGCTCGCCGGTGAACCCGATCGCGGTCTTCTAGGGCGGACCGAATGCTCCAGCTCAGGGTTTTTGGCGAGACCGATGTTTTGCGCGGGGTCAACACCTGGCTGGAGACGTCCGGTCACGGCCGCCATGTCGTCGTCGTGCCTCAGGTACATCCGATCCACAGTGGACTACTCATGGCCGACGTTCAACGCGAGTCGGTGGATGACGTCGTCGGCCACCTCTCCGGCGTTGGCGTGGGCCAGGACAACGTCTCGTTCATCAACGTCGACACCGTCGAGCCCCCATCGGCCGGCATTCGTGCGACATCCCTAATCTGGACCGACATGATGGGCGTGGCGCGAAGCAACGCCAGGCCCACGGCGCGATACCTGGTGTTGATGGTGGTTGCCGGCGTCATTGCTGGATACGGCGTCCTTACGATCAATGACACGCTGATCATCGGCGCGATGGCGGTGAGCCCCGACACCTACCCCATCGTGTCTGCCTGCGTCGGCGTCGTCGGCCGACGATGGCGGCTGATCTACCGGTCCGTCGCAACCCTTGTGATCGGCCTGACGGCCACGGCCGCAACGGCGGCGGCCGTAGGCGGCATCGTCGGCGAATCGCATCGGTTGGGTGCGTTTTCGGCGACCTCGCCAAGCCTCGCCGGGCTGGTGACGATCGGCGTCGGAACTGTCGGCGTTGCGCTGGCCGCTGGCGTCGCGGCGGCGCTATCGATCGAGACTAGAGCCAGTAGCGCGGTCGGTGTCGCCATTTCGGTCACCACAATCCCCGCCGCCGCGTACTTCGGGGTCGCGGTCGCAGTGCACCAGCACGGCAAGGCAGGCGGTGCGCTGGCAGTGCTCGGGGTAAACGTCGCGATGTTGCTGGTTGGTGGATCTGTCACGCTCGCGGTGCAGCGCTGGCTGAACCGGCGCGCCGAGAGCCGCGCCGCAGGATGAAAGGAAAGCCGCGGGAGCGTCGTGGAAGTACCCATCGTCGTCAGGTGGTGATTCGGCACGTCCGCCACGGCAGAACCATGTGTCACTCCAGCCTGAGCCATGCGACCGGAGTTGCGCAACAGCCTGACCGCGGCCAAGCGACCTGCTGAACTTGTCGGAGAGGCAACTCCCGGGGGGATCAAATGGACACGACACACGATGCGGATGTGTTCGTCATTTTCGGCATCACCGGGGATCTGGCCAAGGTGATGACGTTCCAGGCGTTGTACCGGCTGGAGGCACGGTCACTGCTGAACTGCCCGATCGTGGGTGTGGCAGCCGACCACTGGAGCACGGACGACCTCCGCAAGCACGCACAGGAGTCGATCGAGGCGACGGAGAAGAAGCTCGACCACGATGTGTTCGACCGGTTGGCCGCTCGTATGTCCTATCTGGACGGAGATTTCACCAACCCGGAGACCTACGACAAGGTGGCCGGGGCCATCAAGGGCATGCACAAGCCCGTCTTCTATCTCGAAATCCCACCGTTCCTGTTCGGTCCGGTGGTGAAGGGGCTGGCCAAGGCCGACCTGATCCGGGACGGCCGCGTGGTGGTGGAAAAGCCGTTCGGCCACGATCTGGCCTCCGCTCGCGAGCTCGCCGGCGAGATGCACCAATACGTGCAGGAGTCGCAGCTGTATCGGATCGATCATTTCCTCGGCAAGCCGGGCCTCGAGGAGGTGCTCTTCCTCCGCTTCGCCAACGCCGTCCTGGAACCGGTGTGGAGCCGCAACTATCTATCGTGCGTCCAGATCACCATGGCGGAAGAGTTCGGCGTCGAAGACCGCGGTCACTTCTACGACAGGGTCGGCGCGCTGCGAGACGTGGTCGTGAATCACCTGTTGCAGCTGACCTCGGCGGCGACGATGGAGGCCCCCGCCGGCTCCGGGCCACAGACGATCAAGAACAGCCAGGCATCGCTATGGAACGCGATCCACGCCGCCGATCCGACCCAGTACGTCCGCGGCCAGTACGACGGTTACCAGAACATCGTCGGCGTCGCGCCAGGCTCCAGCACGGAGACGTACGTCGCGTTGCGTCTGGACATCGAGAACTGGCGCTGGGACGGCGTGCCGATATTCATCCGGACAGGCAAGCGACTGCCGGAAACCCAAACGGAGCTGCGCCTCATCTTCAGGAGTGCACCGAGGATGGGGCTGAGCCTGCCTGGCTTCCATGTGCCGGACCCATCCGAACTCGTGGTCAGGCTGGACCCGACCGCGGGGATCCGGCTGACCGTGAACGCGCACCGCGGCTACACGAAGGGCCCGAGCAGCGTGAACATCGACCTGGACTTCGGCGGCGAGGAGCCGGTGCCCTACGAGGTGCTGCTGGAGGCCGCGCTGATCGGGAACCCCACCCGCTTCGCCCGCCAGGACGGCGTCGAGGAGGAATGGCGCATCGTGCAACCGCTCCTGGACAACCCGCCGCCGGTTCACACCTACCAGCCGGGCAGCTGGGGGCCGGCCGCAGCCGATCAACTGGTTGCCGCGTACGGCGGGTGGCGCGAGCCCTGGACGGAGGAGTCATGACCAGGACAGTCATGAACGGGCGATACGACGTAATCATCATCGGCACCGGCGCCGGCGGTGGCACGCTCGCGCACACTCTCGCGGCGTCGGGCAAGCGGATCCTGCTGCTCGAGCGGGGCGGGTGGCTGCCCCGCGAACCGGAAAACTGGTCCACCGCCGAGGTCTTCATCAACAACCGTTACATCTCGCCCGACACGTGGACCGATGAGCGCGGAAAGGCATTCCAGCCACAGATCCACTACTTCGTGGGCGGCGCCACGAAACTCTACGGCGCGGCGCTCTACCGGCTGCGTGCCGAGGACTTCGGCGAGCTGCGCCACCACGACGGCCTGTCGCCGGCCTGGCCCATCTCCTACGAGCAGATGGAGCCCTACTACACCCGAGCCGAACAGCTCTACCAGGTCCACGGGGTCCACGGCGAGGACCCGACCGAGCCACGCGTCAGTGCGCCGTACCCGTACCCGCCGGTGAGCCACGAACCGCGCATCCAGCAGCTCTCCGACGACCTCGAGGCGGCCGGATTCCACCCGTTCCACGCCCCGTGCGGAGTAATGCTGAACGAGGCGAACATGCCGTTCAGCGCCTGTATCCGGTGCCCGATGGTTGACGGCTATCCGTGCCTGGTACACGGCAAGTCTGATGCCGAGGTCAACGCGGTCCGGCCGGCGATCCAACACTCCAACGTGGAGCTACTCACCAACGCCAAAGCCGTCCGGCTGGAGACGAACCCCGCCGGCACGGAGGTGACCGAGGTGGTGGTCGACCACGAAGGGCACGAGGAGCGCTATCGCGGGGATATCGTGGTGGTGTCGTGCGGCGCGGCCAACTCGGCCAAACTGCTGCTGATGTCGGCCAACGACGCCCACCCGCGCGGACTAGCCAACGGGTCCGATCAGGTCGGGCGCAACTACATGTTCCACGACAGTCAAGCCGTGTTGGCGCTGTCCAAGGAGCCCAACCCGACCAGATTCCAGAAGACGTTGGCCGTCAACGACTTCTACTTCCGTGGGCCCGACTTCGACTACCCGATGGGAGGCATCCAGATGATCGGGAAGTCGCAGCCGGACCATTACCGCGGCGAGAAGCCGCTGGAGACGAAGTTCGCGCCGAAATGGTCTCTGAGGGAGGTGGCCGAACACGCAGTCGACTTCTGGCTGTCCACGGAGGACCTTCCTAGCCCAGACAATCGGGTCACTCTCGACCGCGACGGGAACATCCGGCTGAGCTACACGAACACCAACCCGACCGCGGCGAAGCGGCTCTACCGCCAGCTCAAGTCGATGCTCGGCATCATGCGCATGCACGAGGAGCACCTTGCCCACCGGTGGGCGTACATGAAGAACGACATTCCGGTTGCCGGCGTCGCTCACCAAGCCGGCACGGTCCGGTTCGGCAATGACCCGGCCAGTTCGGTGCTCGACGCGAACTGCCGGGCTCATGAGGTCCAGAACCTCTACGTCGTCGATACCAGCTTCTTCCCCAGCATCGGCGCCGTGAACCCAGCACTCACCGCTATGGCCAACGCCATTCGTGTCGGCGACCACCTACTCGAACGACTTGGAGCCACATCAGCGGCGGCCGGTGCTCGCGCAGACCGGGCGAGAGGCTAACGCGTCGACCGCTCGGCGGCACGGCAGCCGACGCGCTGGCGCGAGGAGGAGCGCGACAGGATGCCCAGCCCACAGCCGCCACACAGGCCACTCGAAGCCGACATCCAGCTACCGCGGCGACGCTTGGACACATGACTCCAACTCGACGAAACGTCCTCGCCGCCGCGGGCGCGGTGGGCCTGGCCGGTACGCTGGCAGCCTGCGGAAAGTCTACTGTGGACACCGACTCGGCGGAAGGGAGCGGTCGAAGCGGCTACCCGACGGCCGACATCCCGGTCGGCGGCGGCGCGATCTACCAGGCCGACGAGGTGGTCGTGACGCAGCCGACCGCCGGGCAGTTCCGCGCGTTCAGCGCGGTGTGTACGCACCAGGGTTGCCTGGTCTCGTCGGTGTCGAGTGGCCGGATCGTCTGCGCCTGCCACAACAGCGCATTCTCCATTTCGGACGGTTCGGTGCTGGCCGGCCCGGCCACCCGTGCGCTGTCGAGCCTGACGGCCAGCGTCGACGGGTCGACGGTCACGGTGGGGTGACGCGACGGCGCCAGACCCGTACGAGGCCGTCGTCCTCGCACACGATGCGGTCGGCACCCGCGATGCAGCGGGTGCCCGGCGACCACGGGGTGACGGTACCGAGGCGGCGCATCGTGCCGGTACCGATGTCGAGCAGCGCCAGGTCCGCATCGGCTCCGGGCCGGGCCGTCGCCACCACCACGTCCTGGCGGTACGCGGAGTTGTCGACGATGCGCCACGACCCGTACCCCTGAGCGGTCCGGCCGGTACGGACGTCGAACAACGTCAACGGCTCGGCGGTGGCCGTGGCCAGCCGGGCGCCGGGCTGGATCGCCGGGCGCAGCGGCGTGCCGTGGGTACGCCAGAGGATCGCCCCGGTCGCCGGGTCCACGACGAACACCGAGCGCCTGATCTCGAGACACAGTACGGGTGCACACGCCGCCGGCTCAGCGTCCAGGTCCGGCGGGGTGAATGTCCACCGTGGAGCGAGCGTCGCGGGTTCGAGTACCGACATCCGGGTGCCGACGGCATCGAGCACGCGCACCAGCACCGCGTCGCCGAGTGCAGACACGTACGACTCCGAACTGAGCCGGCCGACGTCGCGGCGGGCCAGAACCGCGCCGGTACGCAGATCCCACACCTCCACCGAGCCGGCCGTGGACCTGGTCACCATCCACGACTGGCCGGCGGGGAGACCCACGATGCCCTCGGCGCCGGCCGGTACCCCCGGCAGCGCCCAGCGCAAGCCCGCCGGTAGCGGGCGGGTCCAGCGGATCCGGCCGGTAGCCAGATCGCGGGCGGTGGCGCGGTGGCTGAAGTCGAGGCCGATGGCCACCGCATGCGGCTCGTCCGGGACCGGGTCGGGAGCGATGGCCTGGTCCCAGTCGATCGTGACGACGACGTCGTCGGCGAAGTACGCGACCGGCATCGCCGGCACCGGGTACGCCCGCGACACCCGGCCGGTGTTCGTGTTGATGAGGTAGGTCCGGGCCGCCGAGCTGAACGTGGGCGGGAAGAAGCTGGCCAGCGATCCCCGTTCGAGGGCGTACACCTCGGCCAGCGGCCCGTTCAGGACGGCGGTCCACCGCACGCCACCGGTACGCGGATCGCGCGAGACCAGCCGCAGACCCGGTACCGGACCGCCCACTCTATCCACTGTGAACACACCGTCGGTGCCGAGCCAGAACAACCGGGCGGTGGTCGGTGCGCGCCACGCCAGCGTCAGCGTGGCCGGGAGCAGCAGGCCGGGACCGGTCAGCGAGAGCAGCAGGCCGAGCACGACCACCGCCACCACCAGGGCACGCGGCGAACGTCGCGGCGCCTCGTCCGGCCCGTCCCACGGCACCGATATGTCGAGCTCGATGACCTGGCGGGCCACGGCTCGACGATACGGGGACTTGCGCTCCTCCGCGCTGATCCGGGTACGCTCCGTTGACCGATCTTCCCCTCGCCCCCCTCAGTCCCCGGAGCGACCCATGCGCAGGTATGTCACGGAGCTCATCGGTACCTTCTTCCTCGTTCTCACGGTCTGTTGTGTCTCGTTGGCCGGCGCCCCGCTCGGGCCGGTCGCTATCGGCGCGGTACTCATGGTCATGATTTTCGCCGGTGGGCACATATCGGGCGGCCACTACAACCCGGCCGTCACGCTCGCTGTCTACCTGCGCGGCAAGCTGTCCCTGGCGGACGTCCCCTGGTACATGGGCGCCCAGCTCGTCGGCGGGCTTGCGGCGGCGGGGCTGTCCCGGTATCTGGTGGACGCCGACCCGGTGGCGTTCAAGGTGACCGGCGGCGACCTCGGAGCGGCGTTCGTGGCGGAGCTGGTGTTCACGTTCGCGCTCGCGTACGTCGTCCTCAACGTGGCCACCAGCAAGGACCACCCGAACAATTCCTTCTACGGCCTGGCGATCGGCTTCACCGTGCTGGCCGGCGCGGTCGCCGTCGGCGGGGTCTCGGGCGGCGCCTTCAACCCGGCTGTGGGCCTCGGCATCTCGGTAGCCGGGCTGGCCGACTGGTCGATGATCTGGATCTACCTCATCGCCACGCTCGCGGGTGGAGCGGCGGCCGCCTACGCCTTCCGGTACCTGAACCCGGACGACATGGCGCCGGACGCGCCGGCGGCCAAGACGGCGCCCGCCAAGGCGACCCGGATCCCCAGCGAGCGCCGGGGCTAGCCGATCACCTCGTCGAGATAGCACCAGCGCCAGGTCTCGCCGGGCTGAAACGACCGGATCACTGGATGACCGGTGGTCTGGAAGTGTGCCGTGGCGTGCCGGCGCGGTGAGGAGTCGCAACAGCCGACGTGTCCACAGTCGAGACAAAGCCGCAGGTGTACCCAGTCCCGGCGGCCCTCTGCCAGGCACTCCTGGCAGCCGTCTGTCGATTGTGGAGTCGGCTCGCCCGCCTCCTTCAGATGTTCGCAGATCACTCCGCACCTCGTTCCAGCATCGACTCCTCCAGATCCATGTCCCGCTGGGCCTTGACCAGAGTCTCCTCGGGGATACGGCCCTCGTCGCGCGCGACGCGGAACACCTCCCGTTCCGCGTCGAGCATCTCCCGGCGCAGCCGCACGTACGCCCGGGACGGCGTCTCGGCGGTGCCGCCCAGTCGCTCCCACGCGGCGTTGGCGCGCAGCTCGGTGAGCTGGCGGAGACGGTTGACGACGTCCGGTGGCGCGCCGTCGGCATGCTGCTCGAGGCGTTCGCGGGCGGCCCGGCTCGCGGTGTGCTGGACGGCGGCCTCGGCGAGCGTGTCGCGTACCGGGTCGTCGGCCGGCGGCCGCAGCCATCGAGCCACCGCCGGCAGCGTCATGCCCTGCAGCACGAGCGTGCCGACGATCACCGCGAAGGCCAACCAGACGAACAGGTCGCGCGGGTACGCCGCATCGTCGGCCAGCGTCAGCGGCAGGGCGAGCGCCGTCGCGAGCGTGACGACGCCACGCATCCCGGCCCAGGCGATCACCGTGGGCACCGTCCACGGGGGTGAGGGGTCGCGGCGGCGGATCCGCGGGACGAGCCGGGTGAGGTAGGTCGCGGGGTACATCCAGACGAACCGCGTCCCGATGACGGTCAGCAGGACCGCCACGGTCAGCACCGCGACGTCGCCGGCCGGCGTGTCCAGATCGGCCAGCACCTCGCGCAACTGGAGGCCGACCAGCAGGAAGACGATGCCCTCCAGAAGGAACTTGACCATCTTCCAGAACGCGCCCATCTGCAGCCGGGACGCGGCGGACATCAGGGTCGGCAGGCGGTGGCCGAGGTACAGCCCGGTGACGACGACGGCGACCACCGCCGATGCGTGGATCCGCTCCGCCACGAGCGCCACGAGGAACGGCGTGAGCAGCGACAGCGCGTTGTCCAGCAACGGGTCCGTGGTCCTGCGATGCAGGAAGCCGAGCGCGACCGCACCGACCGCGCCGACGAGCACGCCACCGCCCGCCGCGATCACCACCTCGGTGGCGATCTCGGTCGCGCCGACCGCGGAGCCCACCGCCGCGGCGACCGCCACCCGGAAGATCACGAGCGCGGTCGCGTCGTTGATGAGGCTCTCACCCTCGAGGATCGTCACGATGCGCCGCGGCAGCCCGATCCGCCGGGCCACCGCCGTGGCGGCGACCGCGTCGGGCGGTGCCACCACCGCCCCGAGCGCGAAACAAGCAGCCATGGGTACGCCGGGCAGCAGCGCATGGACAACGAAGCCGACGACCACGGTCGTGAACAGGACCAGCCCGACCGCCAGCAGCAGGATCGGGCGCAGGTTGTACCGGAACGCCGGTACCGAGGTCTCCAGGGCGGCGACGTAGAGCAGCGGCGGCAACACGCCGATCAGTACGAACTCGGGCGACAGCTC
This sequence comes from Micromonosporaceae bacterium, assembly GCA_035650075.1. Taxonomy (GTDB): domain Bacteria; phylum Actinomycetota; class Actinomycetes; order Mycobacteriales; family Micromonosporaceae; genus DASSUC01. The sequence goes on from DASRII010000500.1 coordinate 10,980, forward strand.
GACCGTCGGGAAGATCGGGGACAGCGCCAGCCCGACGATCACCAGCAGGATCGGGGCGAGCAGCCCGAACCGCCTGGCTACGGCCGATACCGCCACGACGATCGCGACCAGCCCGACGATCTCCGCCAACCCCTCCACGGGTCGAGCCTAGATGGTCCCGGCAGCCGGGCTCCGACAGCCGGGCTCAGCGGCCCGGCTGTCGGAACCGGCGACACGTGTTACGGGCTCGTACAGGTGAGGGTCGGCGCCGGGTTGGGCGCGGTACCGGTCGCGTTGAAGCCGAAGTTCGTCGTGGCATTCGGCGCGAGGGTACCGTTCCATCCCGCGTTGCGAAGGGCGACGTTGGGCGGCTGCCCCACGAGCGTGCTGTTCCACGGCGGACCTTCGAACCCCTGACCACCGGTGTACGTCCAGCGGACCGTCCACCCGTTGAGGTTGGTCGTGCCGTTGTTGCGGACGTCCACCCGCACCTGGAAGTGGTTGGGCCAGTTGGTCGGCACGATGTTCCAGGTCGCGGAGCAGTTGCTCGGCGGAATCGGCGTCGAGCCGGACGGCGACGGCGAGACCGACTGGGAACCGGTCGGCGTCGGCGAGCTCGTCTGGTTCGGGCCGACGCCCGTCACCTCACCGTTGCCGCCGTCGAAGACGACGTCGGAGCAGCTGTAGAAGTTCTCCTGGCTGTCCGAGCGGATCCAGTGGGTGAAAATGATGTGCCGACCCGACCTACCCGCCGGCAGCGGCTGCTGCCAGAAGTAGTAGTTCAGGGCGCCCGGTCCACCGGACTGCGGCGGGTCCTGCGCACCACCGACCGACTCCAGGTCGGCCCAGCGCAGTGGCCCGTTCGGGTTCCAGCCCTGCCTGGTCACGTAGACGACGAACGCCCCCGGGTGGGCCGCCCAGTTGCTGTGCCGGAACTGGATCGTCGACGGTGAGGTCAGGTGGGTGACCGGCCAGTCGCTGCGGACGGCGTTGTACGGCGAGAAGTCGAACGGCCCGGCGTTGCCACCGGAGCAGATTTGCCCGTCCGGGATGAAACCTACAGTCCGACCGGCGCCGTCGGAGCGCAGGTTGGCGAACCAGTTGTACAGCGGCGTCGTACCGCTCTGGGCGATCGCGGCCGCACACGCGGGGTTGAACGCGATGATCTCGCCGTTCGGCCGTAGGCCGTCCTGGAAGCAGAACCAGGTACGGCTCCCGGGAATCATCGTCACGCCGTGGGCCTGCGCGGGAGTGGCTGGGACGACCACGATCGCGGTCGACACGCCGGCCAACACCGCTACCGCGGCAGTAGCCAGCCTTCGTCTGATAGACAACGTGCTTTCCTCCTCGGGCGACATGCTGTCGATGGGCAACGGCTGGAAGATGCCGCGCCCAGTGCACTCGGCTCCCGCGAGGTATCGACATTGAAGCATGTCCAGTAGGCACGACGCCACCACGGTGTCACCATGTGGAGCGTGAAACTTACGCCGCCTCGCTTCGCGATGCCGCGCAGGTCTGAGCTTGCCGGTTCCGCTCGCAAGCTCGCGAAACTGTTCGCCCGGCACGCGTGGTGGCTTGGGTTCGAGGTGGCTCTGACGGCGATCGCGGCAGTGCTGTTCGTCGCGGTCGGGCGCGAACCGGCACTGTCCACCGAGGAGCTTCGGGCGCGGTTGGCCGACCGGGTGGTGGCGGCGCTCGAACAGTCCTCCCCCATCGAGCATCACGACCACGGTCACGCCGTCACGGCCGGCGACCGCATCGCCTGCGTGGCCGAGGTGTTCGGCACCGATCCGCCGGACGCGACCCGGGTGGCCGACGTCGGCACGGTTTACGCGCGGTACCTCTGCGCTTCGGGGCCGCCCGGCACCGCGTTCGAGCTGTCGGCGCGCAGCTCCGGACCGGTCGTCGTGCGGCTGTCGGACCCGCCGGCGGTGTTCGTGCCGCACGGTCCGGGGTACGCCGACCAGGTGCGGGCAATGCTGCCCGATCGGTACGAAGAGCAGGCGTTTGCCGGGTTCAGCGACCGCTCCGTGCCGGATCGGCTCCGCCCGCGGTTCGCGGCGATTCTCGCGGGACTTCCCAACTGACTGGTGAGTCAGTCAGGATTGGCGGATGCCCCACGCACCACTGGACGACGACGCGCTGGCCGCCACACTTCGCCCGTTCGGCGAGTCGGTCATGCTGCCCGGTGCGGCCTACACCGACCCGGCGGTTCTCGCGTGGGAGCGGAGGCACCTCTTCGCGGGGATGTGGACGCCGTTGGGGCGTACCGCGGAACTGGCCGCGCTGCGCCCCCAGTGCTCGCACGCGGCCTTCACCGTCGGCGACGTCGGCGTGCTCGTCACGTTTGCCGAGGCGGGAGTACGGGCATTCGCCAACGTGTGCCGGCACCGAGCCCACGAGCTGCTGGCCTCCGGCGAGGCCACCGACCGCAGAGCCGTGCTGTGCCCGTACCATGGCTGGTCCTATGGTCTGGACGGCGCATTGCGCACGGCGCCGCGGATGGCCGCGGAGTTCGCGCTCGGCGCGCCCGGCCTCGTGGAGCTGCCGGCAGTGGATTGGCACGGCTGGCTGTTCGTGAACGCCAGCGGGACAGCAAAGCCGTTCGCCGAGCACTTCGGCACGCTCGACGAGTACGTCGCGCCCTACCGGCCGGAACGGCTGGCGGTGAAGGCACGGCACAGCTACGAGGTAGCGGCGAACTGGAAGGTCATCGTCGAGAACTACCACGAGTGTTACCACTGCCCGCTCATCCATCCCGAGCTGTGCGTGGTCAGCCCGCCGAACTCCGGCGACAACTGGCACGAGCCGGGAGCGTGGGTGGGCGGCTCGATGGACCTGCGCGAGCAGGCGGAGACGATGTCGCTCGACGGGCGGTCGCTCGGCGTGATGCTCGACGGCGTGGACCGGCGCACGGTGCGGTACCTCGGTGTGCTGCCGAACCTGTTGCTGTCGCTGCATCCGGACTACGTGCTGACCCACCGGCTCGAGCCACTCGCCCCGGACCGGACCCGCGTCGACTGCGAGTGGCTCTTCGAGCCGTCGGTGGAGGACCCGTCGTACGCGGTGGACTTCTGGGACCTGACGAACCAGCAGGACTGGCGAGCCTGCGAGTCGGTACAGCGTGGCGTGTCCTCGCCGCACTACCGGCCCGGCCCGCTCGCCCCGAACGAGAACGCCCTCTACGACTGGCTGACGATGCTCGCGCAGGCGTACCTCGATCCGGCAGGCTGAGCCCGTGGAGCTGACCGACTTCAACGCCACGATCACGCTCGTCGCCGGGCTGGCCATCGTCGTCGGCGTCTGCGGCGTCATCGTGCCGATCCTGCCCGGTCTGTTGCTGTGCTGGGCCGGTGTCCTGCTGTGGGCCATCTTCGCCGAGGGCGGCGTGGGCAAGTGGGTGGTGTTCGGCATCGCCACGTTGCTCGCGCTGGGCGGAACCGTCATCAAGTACGCCTGGCCGGGGCGCAACCTCAAACGCACCGGAGTGCCGAACCGGTCGCTGTTCCTCGGCGGGTTGCTCGCGATCGTCGGGTTCTTCGTGATCCCGGTGGTGGGCCTGGTGATCGGGTTCGTGCTCGGCATCCTGCTCGCCGAACGGGTACGGCTGAACGACAACCGGGCCGCGTGGACGTCCACGAAGCACGCGCTGAAGGCGGCCGGCCTCTCGATGCTCATCGAGCTGGGCGCCGCCCTAGCGATAGCCGCCACGTGGGTAGCCGGCCTGCTGACCCTGGGTTGATCATGAACTTAGATGGCATGTCGACGGCGTGTCGCACCACCAACTTCATGATCACCGCGGTGGTACTGGCGGCGTGTTCGGCGCCGGGGCCGCCGAGCCCGACCGCGGCCGCCCCTAGCCCGACCGCCGCCGTCGCCCCGTATGCGGCGAGGGTCGAGGGCTTGCCGGAGGCGGTTAGGGCGGAGATGACTGGGGTGTCGTGGCGGGTGGGGTGCCCGTTGTCACTGTCGCGGCTGCGGCTCGTGACGGTGGTCCACTGGGGACTGGACGGAAAGGTCCACAGTGGAGAGTTGGTGGTCCGGGACGACCTCGCGCCAAGAATCGTGCGCGTCTTCGGCAAGCTCCACGACGGGCGCTTCCCGATCGCCGCCATGCGGCGGGTGGACGCGTACCGGGGTGACGACCACGCGTCGATGGCGGCGGACAACACGTCGATGTTCAACTGCCGCAACGCGGAAGGGTCGCGCTCGTGGTCGCGGCATGCGTACGGTGAGGCGATCGACATCAATCCGGTCGAGAACCCTTACGTCAAGGGCGACACGATCCTCCCTCCGGCGGGCGCCGCGTTCCTGGACCGCCGCAACGTCCGGCCCGGCATGGTCGTGGCGGGCGACGTGGTGACCAGAGCCTTTGCGGCGGAGGGCTTCCGCTGGGGCGGGCAGTTCTCTTCGCTGAGGGACTACCAGCACTTCGAGCTGGCTCAATAGGACCGGCAGTGCTCGTAGAGCGCGTCGTAGACGAACAGCGCCCGCTCGAGCAGGCGCTGGTCGTCTGCCTCGACAGCGGCACCGGCATCGCCGATCGCCCGCAGAGCCGCCCCGAACGGGTGGCTGTCGACGTCGGAGGCGATGTCGGCGGCGTGCACGATCCGCGCGAGTTCGACCAGCGCCGGGTCGCCGCCGAGGTTGTGCGCGTCGATCAGCGTCTCGAACGTGCACGCCTGCCGGCCGTCGGGCAGCCGGCGGTGGCTATACGTCGCACCCGGCGCGTCGAACGAGTAGCCGCCTTCCCGGGCCGCGTACTCGAGCACCTGGTCAGCCGGCACGTAGACGAACTCGGCGGTGGGGTCGATGAACCGGCGGATCAGCCACGGGCAGGCGATCCGATCGGTCTTGGGTCGAGCGCGGGTTACCCACTTCATCACAGTGCACGCTCCTGCAGGATGGCTTGTCGGTGGTACTCGTACAGTCCGTCGAACAGGGTGGCGGTGACGGCCAGCGTCTGTTCGTCATCGCCGAGCAGCGACAGGCCGCGCACGACCATGTCCAGGCCGGCGGCTTCCGGGGCGTCGTAGCGTTCGTCGTAGAGGTCCGCCTCGTGGACGGCCTGGGCGATGCGCCACAGCACCGGATCGGTGAGGTCGTAGTGCCGCAGCATCGTCTCGAAGCTGCACTGTCCATTGTGGTGGGACAGCTCGGCACCCGGCACGTCGAAGCAGATCGCGTCGAGGGGCGCGTCGACGCCATCGGCGAGGAAGACGAACCGCGGCGACGGATCGATGTGCCGGCGGATCAGCCAGGCACAGGCGGCCCGGTCGATGTGAACCCCCGCTCGGGTTGCCCAGTTCATCGCCGACTCCCCCGCGTCGCGCCAACGGAGAGTGACTCCACCGCCCGCACGGCCTTGTCCCGTTGCGGAGGCGGGAAGAAGTCGCGGCGGGCGATGCGCCGCAGCTCCTCACGCAACCGGCGCAGGGCCCGGGCCGCCTCGTCCCCGCCGACCGCCGAGGCGGCCCGGGCCTGCGCGATGACATCGTCGTACTCGGCCGCGCGGGCATCCCGCAGACCGTCCACGATGGACTTCTCCTGCGCGGCGCTGGCCGGCGCGGCCAGCCACACCGTGGCCGTGCCACCGGCTTCGGCAATCTCCTCGGCGAGCCAGTCCACCTGCTCCCGGGTGCGCGCGTCGGCGGGCAGCCCGACGAGACCGTCGCCGAGCCGGGCCACCCCGAGCCGCTCCAGCTTGCGCCAAACGGTGATCCGCGGGGTCGACGGCTCCCGCGGCATCCGGTACGACAGCAGCACCCACGTAACCATGGTTACAGCAGACTAGCGCACCGGTGGCTCGCTCGACCAGGGGAACTCGATCCACAGATCGGTACGCCGCCAGACGTACTCGCATCGCACGATCGACTGGGGTTTCTCGTAGACCACCGCACACCGGACCTCGGCCACGTGCTCGGCGCAGAAGTCCCGTACGAGCTGCAGGGTCGCGCCGGTGTCCGCGACGTCGTCGGCGATGAGCACCTTCGCGCCGGCCAGGTCGACGGCGTTGGGTACCGGCGGCAGCATCACCGGCATCTCCAGCCGCTCGTCGACTCCGGTGTAGAACTCGACGTTCATCACGTACAGGTTCTTCACGTCGAGCGCGTAGCCGAGCGCGCCCGCGACGAACAGACCGCCCCGGGCGATGGACACGATGAGGTCCGGTTCGAACCCGCTGTCCCTGACCTGTACGGCGAGCGCCCGGCCCGCCGCCCCGAACTCCTGCCAGCTCAGTTCCTCGCGCACGGCCGCCATGCGGGGACCTTAGCGGACCACGCTTCCATTCATCTTCTTCGACGGCTCGTAGTTTCGCTCCCCCGCGGTGACCGGTGCGGTGAGCCAGTTCTCGTCGGGCGCGAGCGGGCACGCCCAGCGCGGATCGTAGGCGCACGAAGGGTTGTAGGCGTAGTTCAGGTCGAGCCGGAGCAGACCGTCGTCGACAAGTTGGACGCCCCGGCCGAACGTGCCCTTCACGGTGTCGGTGAGGTACCGGCCACCGCCGTACGTGTCGGGTCCAGAGGTGCCGTCGCGGAACGGCAGGAACAGCCCACCGCCGTACGCGTCGATCCAGAACAGCGTCAGCGAGCCCCAACCCGTGACCAGCCGCGCCACCCGGCGGTACGTCACCACGCCGTCCGGCCCACCGGTGTCCACGGTGACGGTCCCCTCGGCGGGTTCCGGCGCGACCTCCACCACAAAGGACGCCGTGGGCGGGTAGTAGTCCAAGCCGGCGAACGACGGCCGGTCGTCGGCCGGTACCGGAGATTGTGGATGCGTCGCGAACAGTGCGTCCCGCGCGGCGCGGAACCCCGCGATGTCGGTGTCGGCGAGGTGCATCCGCGCGACGGACGCCCGGTAGTCGGCCAGCTCGAGAAGCTCCATTTGACGATCCTGTCGTATTGCCGACGCGGAACGGCGGGACGGGCGCGGGTATGACACACATTCGACATGGCACTGCGGATCAAACCCGGCTATCTCGTGGCAGCGCTGGCCGTCCTCACTCTCGGTTGCGGCGCCCTGGGTGTACGGGGCAGTCAGGAGTCGGGCGGCCCGTCACCGAGCGTCGCGGCTCAGTCCCCTACGTCCAGCCCGAGCCTGGTCCCGTCGACGAAACCGCCGGCTGCGGCGGAGACCTCGCTGGTGCTGTCGGTCAACGGCATCGGGCCGTTCACGCTCGGCACGGGTGCCACCCTCGACCAGCTCCAGGCCACCGGGCAGATCGCCTCGGTCGGCGACGGCGGCGAGGCATGTCCGCAGTTCTTCGGCGCGCAGGGCAACGGTCCGTGGTCGGGAGTCCGGCTGTGGTTCCGGCCCGATCGCACGCTCGACTTCGTGATCGCGCGGGACCAGGCGATCCGTACGCCGTCCGGCGCGCACGTCGGCTCGACACTGGCCGAGCTGCAGTCCATCTACGGCAGCCGGGGCGAGGTGCTGACCAGCGGCAGCGCCAAGGCGTACATCGTGCGCGTCGCGTCCTCGGGCCGCGCCATCTTTTTCGAGCTGGACATCGCGAACGCCAAGGTCGTCGCGATGTTCGCCGGTGGCTCGGACCGGTTGGCCCAACGGTTCCTCAACGGCGCCGACTGTTAGGGCCGGAAGCTCCGGCGGAGGCCGGCGCCAGAGGTACTGGCACTAACCTCGGTACCATGCCGATGCCCACGGGTCAGGTCCGCCGCCTGGACTGGCCCGACTGCCTCAACTGCCGGGAGCTCGGCGGGCTGCCCACGATCGACGGTCGGCAGATCCGGGTCGGCGCGCTGATCCGCTCGGACAACCTGTTCCGGTTGACCCCGCACGGGATTCGGGCCCTGCACCGGCGCGGCGTGTCCCGCATCGTCGACCTGCGTTCGCCGTTCGAGGCGGCGATCGAACGCAGTCCGTTCGCGATGGATCCGAGGTACCGGCTGGTGCCGCTCATCGACCCGGCGACGATGGAGGACTGGACCCGGGGCGAGACCCTGTCCGCCATCTACCGGATCAGCGTCGAGCGCAACGCCCCGTACATCACGGCCGGCATCGCCGAGATCGCGGACGCTCCCGCCGGGACCGTGGTGGTGCATTGCTACGCGGGCAAGGACCGCACCGGGATGACGGTCGCTCTCGTGCTTGCGGTAGCCGGGGTACCGATCGACGTCATCGCGGCGGACTACGCGTACACCGAGGTCTGCCTGCGCGATGCGAACGACGCTCTGCTGGCCACGTGCATCGACCCGGCCGAGCGCCGGGATCTCGCGGAGCGGCAGAGCAGCCGGCCGGAGACGATTCTCGACACGCTCCGGCATGTCACGGACAGGTACGGCGACGTTCCGTCCTATCTGCGCGCGCACGGACTGTCCACCGCACAACTCACCCGTTTGCGTGACCGCCTGCGCGAGTGACACACCGGTACCAAGGGATGTTGGCCGACTCGGCGGGCTGCGCGGGGCCGGTCGGTCAGGGCAGAATGCCGGCCATGCGAGACGCAGGCGATCTTCATGCCGCGTTGCGGGCGGAGCTACTCGAGCCGGTGGCCCGCATGTGCGCACAGGCTGACATACCCGTCTGGCGGGGCGATTTCCGACAGAGCCGGTACGCACCGGCCGTGACGGCGCTGCTCTGCGCGGCGGATGACAACTCCTGGGACGCGGCCGTGACCGTCGTACGGGCGCACCGCATGCCGCGGGACCACCGCTGGCACGGGCACAAGTTCACGCGCGACCCGCGGGAAGGCTACGACCTGGACTCGCCCGGCGAGATCGTGTACGAGGTACAGATCAAGGAGGACGACGACGGTGCCGGCGGGCACGGCCCGCGACCGCTGGTGGCGTTCCGGTTGTTCGACGATCCGCGCGCGGCGGCCGACGAGCTGATCCTGTGGGCCCGCCGGGCGTACCTGTTCCGCACCGAGCCACCGGTCCAGGATCCGAGCAAGGAGTTGCGCCGCGAACGGCGCTGTTTCGAGCACCGCGAGGCGGCCGCCGCGAGTGCCCGGATCACGATCGGCTGGATGCCCGACGACGCGGTGGCCGACGTGGAGGCCGTCAACCGGCCCGCGGTGTGCTGGCACTTCCCGCGCGAGCGCACGGGGCGCTACCAGCGGTCGGCCGTGGTGGCTCTGACGTCGTACGGCAACGCCCGCCCGCACCGGCGCGGGCCGTGGCTGACAGTGCGCGCCGACGGCGACCGGCTGGTGCTGGCGATGGACAACCTGATCGCGGCCAACCAGCGGCACCGCTGGGACGTGACCCCGTGGCTGTGGGACCGCCGGCACGCGAACACCCCGACGGTGACCCGCTGGCAGGTCGACCGCCCCGAGCTGGCGGCCCCGGCGTTCGATGCGCTGCGCCGCGCGGCGATCGCCGAAGCGCTGGCCGAGGCGGGGGTACGCACCGACGACCAGATCGGCAAACTCCTGGCAGGTAGCCCGAACCGCGCGTTCCGCGCCGAACTGACCGAGACCTGGGTGTCGAGCCTGTACCAGGGCCTCGCCGAAGTCGCGCCATGGCGGCTGGCCGCCGCATACCAGATTTGGCGCGAGGGCCGGCTGTCGCTGGGACTGCCGACCCGGGAGCCCGTGGTGCTGTTCGGGCTCGGCGGCGTCGGTACGCAGCGCAAGCCCAAGCTGGCCCTGGACATGGCCGACGACGGGCCGACGCTGTGCCTGGTCTTCACGGGAAGCAACGCGCTGCTGCCCCGTTCACTGTGGACAGTGCCCGCCGACCTGGCCGCGCACCTGCACGGCTGGCATCCGTCGCTGTCCGTCCCGGCCTAGTCTCCGGTACATTGCCGCGGGTGAGTCTCGGTCCCCAGTTCACCAAGGTCTGGGCCGCCAGCACGATCTCCGCGCTCGGCGACGGCGTGACGGTCGTCGCGATGGCGCTGCTGGTCGCGTCATTGACGGACAGCCCGCTGGTGGTCTCGGGGGCCGTCTTCGCCGCGGCGTTACCGTGGTTGCTCTTCTCGTTGCTCAGCGGTGGGCTGGTGGACCGGCTCGACCGGCGACGGGTGATGATCGCGGTCGACACGGTACGCGGTATCGCAATCGGCATCCTCGGCTTCGCGATCGCGGTCGATCGGGCCAGTGTGCCGCTGGTCTACGCGGTGGCATTCCTGCTCGGTACCGGCGAGACGCTGTACCGGACCGCGATGACGTCGATAGTGCCGGCAGTGGTACCGGTCGACCTGCTCGAACGCGCCAACGGCCGGTTGAGTGCCGCCCGCACGCTGTTCCACGACATGATCGCCGGACCGCTGGGCGGGCTGCTGTTCGCGGCCGCCGCCGCGGCGCCGTTCCTGCTCGACGCGGGCTCGTTCGCGGTCGGGGTCGTGCTGCTCTACCTGCTGCGTGGGACGTTCCGGGCTGACCCACCCGTGGACCCGGTGACGACGCGGCGCTCGCTGCGCGCCGAGATCGTAGACGGCGCCCGATGGCTGCTCCGGCACCGGCTGCTGCGTACGATGGCCGTCCTCATCGGCCTGCTCAATGTGACCCTGACCGCCGCGCTGTCGATCCTGGTCCTGCTGGCCAAACAACGGCTCGGGCTCGGTTCGGTCGGGTACGGGTTGCTGTTCACCGCCTTGGCCGTCGGCGGTCTGGTCGGGTCGGTCATCGGCGAGTGGCTGATCCGCCGGTTCACGGCCAGCGTGACGCTGCGGGTCGGGCTGCTGATCGAGACCGGGTTCCATCTCACGATCGCGTTGTCCACCAGCCCGATCGCGGTCGGGGCGGCGTTCGCGGTGTTCGGCGTACACGGTGCACTGTGGATGATCGTGTCCACGTCGTTGCGGCAGCGGCTCACGCCGCCCTCGCTGATGGGCCGGGTCACCAGCGCGTACCTGTTCCTCGGCGCCGGCGGTAACGCGATCGGCGCGCTGCTCGGTGGGCTCGTGGCCGCCCGGTTCGGGCTGACCGCGCCGTACTGGATCGGCTTCGTCGTCGCCGCCGTCGTGACCGCCGCGACCTGGCGGGTGTTCGATCGCAAGACGATGGTGGCGGCCGTCCAGCCGCCGGAAGTGGCCGCCGGGGTAGGTTAGCCGCCGTGGTGGACTTCGAGCCCGAGGCGTACCGGACGGAGCTGACCGGTTACTGCTACCGGATGTTGGGATCGGCGTTCGAGGCGGAGGACGCCGTTCAGGAGACGCTGGTACGCGCCTGGCGCGGGCTCGACCGCTTCGAGGGCCGGTCGGCACTGCGGTCCTGGCTGTACCGCATCGCCACCAACGTCTGCCTCGACATGCTCGGCAGCGCCCAGCGCCGCGCCCGCCCGATGGATCTCGGCCCGTCGTCGACCGCGGACGCGGCCGTGCCCGACGCGCTCCCCGAGCTGATCTGGGTCGGTCCGGTCCCGGACGGCCGGGTGCTGCCGGACGTCGCCGATCCCGCCGACGTCGCCGTGGCGCGTGACTCGGTACGCCTCGCGTTCGTCGCCGCCCTGCAGCATCTGCCGGCGCGGCAGCGGGCGGTACTGATCCTGCGCGAGGTGCTGACCTGGTCCGCCAACGAGGTCGCCGAGTTGCTCGGCACGTCCGTCGCGTCGGTCAACAGCGCGCTGCAACGCGCCCGGGCCACGCTGGCGATCGTCGACGTCGCATCGGACCTCCTCGAGCCGGCGGATCGGGAACAGGCCGATCTGTTGGCGCGGTACGTCGAGGCGTTTACCGCGTACGACCTCGACCGGCTGACCACGTTGCTGCACGAGGACGCCACGTTGTCGATGCCGCCGCTGTCGCTGTGGTTCCGCGGTCACGCGCAGATCCGGGCCTGGATGCTGGGTACCGGCAATGGCTGTCGCGGCTCGCGGCTGGTGCCGACCGTGGCCAACGGCACACCGGCGTTCGGCCAGTACCGGCCCAGTGGACCCGGCGGCCGGCACGAGCCGTGGGCGTTGCAGGTACTGGAGATCTCAGGCGGGCGGATCCGGGGGCTCAACTCCTTCCTCGGCACCGAACGGCTCTTCCCCCTCTTCGGTCTGCCCAACCGGCTCAACTAAAGACGCGAGCAGGACGTCGGACAGGCCGCACAGGCGCAACAGGTCGACCAGACGGTCATCTGCACCGCTGATCCACAGGTGACAGTCGAGCCGCCCGGCCGTCAACCGGAGCCGGGCCAGGGCATCGATCGTCGCCACGTTCGGGTCGACGATCCGGCTGACATCGCAGATCACGACGGCCGCACCGCTGTCCCGCACCAGGGCGCACAGGTCGGCTACCGCGTCGCGCCCGACGACCGGTCCGAGGACCCAGGTCACGACGCCCGAAACAGGGCCCACCTTGGTCAGACCGGTCGAGCGACGGCAAATCATCGGTGCCTTCGAGGCGTGTTGCCGAATTGTTACCGCCGCCAACAAATCTGTGTCCTTCGCGCTCTTGCGCGGAGTGTCCGCCGGCCCATACGTTGCCGGACACAACAAATATGTGCGACCGGTCGCACAACAACGCGCCAAGCAGCAACCCCCGCTACGCAGCAAGCGAGCCCTCGACCGAACCCCTTGACCAGCCTCCCTTGACTCAGCCTCCCTGACTCAGCCTCCTGGAAAGGATCCGGCAGAAGATGCGCAGAGGGATCATCACCATCGTCGCGACTAGCTTGCTCGGCATGGGCGCACTGGCCGCCTGTGGCGACGACAACACCAGCGGCGGCGGTACGGCCACCACCCCGAAGGTCGGCGTCATCCTCCCCGACAGCAAGTCGTCGGTGCGTTGGGAGACCGCGGACCGCAAGTACCTGGAGGCGGCGTTCAAGGCCGCCGGCGTGCAGTACGACATCCAGAACGCACAGGGCGACAAGACCCAGTTCCAGACCATCGCTGACAACATGATCACCAGCGGGGTCAACGTGCTGATGATCGTCAACCTGGACTCTGGTACCGGCAAGGCGGTGCTCGACAAGGCAAAGGCGCAGGGCATCCGTACGATCGACTACGACCGGCTGACCCTCAACGGCGCCGCCGACTACTACGTCAGCTTCGACAACGAGGCCGTCGGCAAGCTGCAGGGCACGGGCCTGGTCAAGTGCCTGACCGACAAGAACGCGCAGAAGCCGGTCATCGCGGAGCTGAACGGCTCGCCGACCGACAACAACGCGACCCTGTTCAAGAACGGGTACGACTCGATCCTCAAGCCCAAGTACGACGCGGGCGAGTACACCAGAGGCCCGGACGTGTCGGTACCGGACTGGGACAACACCCAGGCGGGCACGATCTTCGAGCAGATGATGACCCAGACCGGCAACAAGATCGACGGCGTGCTGGCGGCCAACGACGGCCTCGGTAACGCGGCGATCACCGTCCTGAAGAAGAACAGCCTGAACGGCAAGGTGCCGGTCACCGGCCAGGACGCCACCACCCAGGGCCTGCAGAACATCCTCGCCGGCGACCAGTGCATGACCGTCTACAAGGCGATCAAGGGTGAGGCCGACAAGGCCGCCGAGCTGGCGGTCGCCCTGGCCAAGGGCGAGACCAAGGAGACCGGCCAGAAGGTCGTCGACCCGGAGAGCAAGAAGGACGTCAAGGCCGTCCTGCTGACCCCGGTGGCGATCTACAAGGAGAACGTCAAGGACGTCGTCGCGGACGGGTTCGTGACGAAGGAGGAGCTCTGCACCGGGACGTTCGCTGCGATGTGCGCTTCCGCTGGCATCAGCTGACGCCGTAGGCGTAACAATCTTGGAGCTGTGGTACCGGTCCCGGCCGGACCACAGCTCCAAGATTGCGCAGATTGGAGTCCCCATGTCCGCGCCTCTCCTAGACCTTCGTGGAATCGACAAGAGCTTCGGTCCCGTGCAGGTTCTCCGTGACGTCGCCTTCGCCGTGCACCCGGGCGAGGTGACCGCACTCGTCGGCGACAACGGCGCCGGCAAGTCGACGCTCGTCAAGTGCGTCAGCGGTATCTACACCGCCGACGCCGGCGAGTTCTTCTTCGACGGCCAGCAGGTGACGATCCACAACCCGAGGGACGCCGCTGCCCTGGGCATCGAGATCGTGTACCAGGATCTCGCGCTCTGCGACAACCTCGACGTCGTCCAGAACATGTTCCTCGGCCGGGAACGCCGCCGCGGACTGATACTGGACGAGTCCACAATGGAGCGACTGGCCGCCGAGACCCTGGCCGGCCTCGCGGTACGCACCGTCAGCTCGGTGCGCCAACACGTGTCCCGGCTCTCCGGCGGTCAGCGGCAGACGGTCGCGATCGCCAAGGCCGTGTTGTGGAACAGCCGGCTCGTCATCCTCGACGAGCCGACCGCGGCGCTCGGTGTGGCGCAGACCGCCCAGGTGCTCGAGCTGGTTCGGCGGATGGCCGACAACGGGCTGGCCGTCGTCCTGATCTCGCACAACATGAACGACGTCTTCGCGGTCTCCGACCGCATCGCGGCCCTCTACCTCGGCCGGATGGTCGCCCAGGTGAAGACGACCGACGTGACCCACGCCCAGGTCGTCGAGCTCATCACGTCCGGCCGCAGCGGCGAGCTCGGACTGCGCGCCGAGGGCAGCGCCTTCGACGAGTACGACCTGAACGGAGCCGAGGAATGACAGCGTTGACGACGGCGGTACGCGGCGAGCCGGCGCCGGTACCTCGCGCGACCCTCGGCAGCCACGTCCGCGACTACCTCGGCCGGGTCCGCGGCGGCGACATCGGCGCGCTGCCGGCGGTACTGGGACTGGTCGTCCTGTGTACGGTCTTCTCGGTCATGCGGCCGGTGTTCCTGTCGACCGGCAACTTCGCCAACCTCCTCACCCAGGGTGCGCCGGTCACGGTCATCGCGATGGGGCTCATCTTCGTCCTGCTGATCGGTGAGATCGACCTGTCGGCCGGGTTCGCCAGCGGAGTGTGCGCCTCGGTCCTGGCGATCCTGCTGACGACCTACCAGGTGCCCTGGTTCGTCTCGGTCCCCGTGGCGGTCGGGGTGGGTACGGTCATCGGTCTCGTGCTGGGCTTCCTCGTCGCGAAGGTCGGCATACCGTCGTTCGTGGTCACGCTGGCGGCTTTCCTCGGCTTCCAGGGCGCGGTGCTCCTGCTGCTGAAGGAGGGCACGATCGTCCGGGTCAGCGACAACGTAATCATCGCGATCGCCAACAAGAACATGCCGCCGCTGTTCGGCTGGTTGCTGGCTCTGGTGACGATCGGCGGGTTCGCCCTCGTCCAGTTGGTGCGGTGGGCGTTGCGGACCAACCGGGGCCTGATCGCCGATCCGCTGGCCGTCGTGCTGGGCCGCGTCGGTCTCGTCACGGTGCTCGTCGGGGCGTCGGTCTACCTGCTCAACCTCGAGCGCAGCCGCAACCCGCAGTTCGCTTCGCTCAAGGGCGTCCCCTACGTCGTACCGATCATCCTCGTGCTGTTGCTGGCCTGCACGTTCGTGCTCGGCCGTACGGCGTATGGGCGGTACCTGTACGCGATCGGCGGCAACGTGGAGGCGGCCCGGCGGGCCGGCATACCGGTGGACCGCATCCGCATCTCGGCGTTCATGATCTGCTCGAGCCTCGCCGCGATCGGCGGCATCATCGCCGCGTCGAAGGCCGCCTCGGTCGACCCGAACACCGGTGGCAGCAACGTTCTGCTGTACGCCGTCGCGGCGGGTGTCATCGGCGGCACCAGCCTCTTCGGCGGCAAGGGTCGGGCGCTGGACGCGGTACTGGGTGGCGCCGTCATCGCGGTGATCATCAACGGTACGAACCTCCTGCAGCTGAGCTCCAGCCTCAAGTTCATCTCGACCGGAGCCGTGCTGTTGCTCGCGGCCGGTGTCGACGCCCTGTCCCGGCGGCGGGCCGCAGCGACGGGTCACGGCTGACGGTGGTGCGTCCGGGGCCGAGCCAGGAGGAGGTACGCCGGCAGAACCTCGGGGCTCTGCTGCGCTACGTCCACGTGCACGGCGCCACGACGCGCGCGGAACTGACCACCGAACTGGGGCTCAACCGCTCCACCATCGGCGCCCTCACCGCCGACCTGGCCGCCGCCCGGCTGGTCAGCGAGGGGGCGCCGCGGGAGACCGGCCGGGCCGGGCGACCCTCGCTGGTCGTCCGGCCCGAGTCCGACCGGGTCTTCGCGTACGCGCTCAGCGTCGGCGTGGACCGCCTCCGCGCGGCCCGAGTTGGGCTCGGTGGCGCGGTCATCGACCACCGCGCCACCGAACGCCCGCGCGGGCAGGAGATCGCCGAGACCGTCGCGCAGCTCGCCCTGTTCGTGCGGCAGATGCACGGCTCCGTACCGCCGGACTCGGTCTGCGTCGGGTCCGGCGTCGCGGTCAGCGGCATGGTGCGGCACCCCGACGGGGTGGTCCGGCTCGCGCCGCACGCCGGCTGGGTCGACCAGCCGCTCGGGACGGCGCTGCGGTCGGCGCTCGGCGACAAGTCCCCCGTCACCGCCGGCAACGTCGCCGACCTCGCGGCGCTCGCCGAACACGCCCGCGGGGTGGCGGCCGGCTGCGACAACGTGATCTACCTGTACGGGGACGTCGGCGTCGGGGCCGGCATCATCGCTGGCGGCCGTCGCGTCACCGGTCACGGTGGTTACGGGGGCGAGGTCGGACACATGGTCGTCCACCCGGGCGGCCGGCCCTGCGGCTGCGGGTCGCGGGGCTGCTGGGAGACGGAGATCGGGGAGTACGCACTGCTCCGCGCCGCCGGCCGGGACGACGCGGTGACCGGCCGCGACGCGGTACTCGCCGTCGTCGACGCGGCGTCCCGGGGAGACGCGGGCGCCCAGGCGGCGGTACGCCAGGTCGGCGACTGGCTCGGCTTCGGCGTCGCCAACCTCGTCAACATCTTCAATCCCGAAATGGTCATCTTCGGCGGGACGATGCGGGACGTGTATCTCGCGTCCGCGGCCCAGATCCGCAGCCGCCTCAACTCGATGGGCCTGCCCGCGTGCCGCGAGCACGTGCGGCTGCGCACCCCGTCCCTCGGCGACGACGCGGCCCTGATCGGGGCCGCGGAGCTGGCGTTCGAGCAGTTGCTCGCCGACCCGCTGCTGTCCGCGGGCGGCTAACGCGAGATGCTGGCCGGGTGAAGGGTGTGGCACTCGCGATGCGGTTCGTGCTCGAGCTGTTGGCGCTGGCGGCGCTGGCGTACGGTGGCTGGCAGGTCGACGCTCCACTGTGGATCCGGGCCCTGCTGGCGGTCGCGTTTCCCTTGGTGGGCATAGCGATCTGGGGCACGTGGGTGGCGCCCCGGGCGCGGCACGTGCTGCGTGATCCGCTGCGCCTCGTGCCGGAGTGGGTGGTGTTCGGCGGCGCCACGATCGCCCTCACGGTATCGGGGCAGCCCGTGATCGCCGCGATACTGGCCGTGCTCGCGGCTGGCAATCGGGTGGCGCTGTGGCTGCTCGGCGTGGGTACCGGCGGCGAGGTCGTCAGCCGTTGATCTCGACGCAGCACTCGCCGGCGGCCGGGGCCAGCCGAGCGGACAGGCGGCTGGTACCGATTCCGGCCAGCAGTCCCACCACGAACTCCTCGTTCAGGCCGCAGACCAGCTCGGGCTGCCGGACCGCGAGCGCGTGGAAGGGGCAGTTGCGCAGCCGGGTGCGACCGCCGGCCGTGGACCGGGGTTCGAACCCGAGCAGGGCCAGCGCGCGGCACGCGTACCCCAACTCCTGTTCGACGCTGTCGTCGCGCGGACCGTCACCCGCGGCGCGGAGGTCGGCGCCGATCTGATGGCCGCGCGTCCGCGCGATCCGCAGGCCGGCCGCCCCGGCGTCGGTCGGCGACTCCGCGATCGCGTCGGCCAGGATCTCACCGACCAGGTCGTAGCGGCGTTCGGGGACCATCACGCTGAGGTCCGGGCCGGTCACTGAATAGACCTTGGGGGTACGGCCGCGGCCGCGTGGCTCCCCCGGCGGCGACTGGTAGGTGGCCTGCAGCAGGCCGGCGTCCACGAGCTTGTCCAGATGGAAGGCTGCCAGACCGCGCGAGATGCGCTGGGCGTCCGCCGCCTCCTCACGGCTGACGGGATGGTCCTGGCGGCGGACGTAGTCGTACAGGGCTCGTCGCACCTTGTCGACGAGCGCCGAGACCGCCTGCCAAGGACCGGACACGCTCACGAGATTATCACCAACAACCGCTGTTGATATTCTGCCGCAGTGGGTACAGGATACGGGTGACCTGTTCGCCACGGAGGATGTCGATGGAGCCCAATCCGCAGGCCAAACGGCCGGTGACGATCCTTGCCGGACCATACGGACACCCGATCCACCCCGCTGTCGTATCGCTACCCATCGGTGCGTGGGTCGCCAGCTTCGTCTTCGATGTCGGTTCCCGCGTCGTCGCCGACCCGGAGTTCCTGACCGAGGGATCGCGCTGGCTGATCGCCATCGGGGTGCTCGGCGCGGTGATCGCGGCGCTGACCGGGTTCCTCGACCTGTTCGCGATCCCGACGAGGACACCGGCGTTCCGGACGGCTCTGCTGCACATGACACTCAATCTGGTGGTGACCGCCGCGTACGCGATCAACTTCGTGTGGCGCGGCGGTGTGGATACCGCCCAGGTGGCGGTGGGACCAATGGTGTTGTCCGCGGTCAGCCTGGCCGCGCTGGCCGTGTCCGGGTTCATCGGCGGCCACCTCGCGTTCCGGTACGGAGTGCGGGTCGCCGACGAGTCCACGCAGGCCGAGGGTTTCGTGAGGAGGTAGTCGAGGTGGGTATCGCAACACTGATCACGTGGATCCTCGCCGCTGGCGGCGGATTCTTCATGCTCGGGCAATGGATCGCGCGAGGGGGCGCGCGAGGCACGGCGACGACGAACTTCCCGCCGGCGGTGATCTTCGGGCACTTCCTGCTCGCGGCGGCCGGCCTGGTCGTGTGGATCGTGTACCTGGTCGCCAAGACCGACGCGCTGGTCTGGGTCGCGTTCGCGTTGCTGCTCCCCGTCGCGGTGCTCGGGCTGGTGATGTTCCTGCGCTGGTGGCCGGGGCGGGCCGGGTCGACGACGGTGGAGTCGCGGTTCCCGCAACCGGTCGTCTTCGCCCACGGGCTGTTCGCGGTGACGACGGTGGTGCTGGTGCTGCTGACGGGGCTCGGCGTCGGTAACTGACGCGCCGCGCATCGCCACCGCCGCTATGGTCGTCGCGTGGATCTCCGTATTCAGTGCCTGAACATAGACACCACCGATCCCGACCGGCTGGCGGCCTTCTGGGAGGCCGCCCTGGGTTGGCGACGTACGCACTCCAGCGACGAGGAGGTCGTGCTCGAACCGCCGGCAGGTAGCCGCGAGGACGGCGTCGTACCGGACCTGCTCTTCCTGCGCGTGCCCGAGGAGAAGGCGGGCAAGAACCGGCTACACCTCGACCTGCGTCCGCTGGACCAGGCGGCCGAGGTCGCCCGGCTCGAAGGGCTGGGCGCCCGGCGCGCCGACGTCGGCCAGGGATCCGACGTGAAATGGGTCGTGATGGCCGACCCGGACGGCAACGAGTTCTGCGTGCTGCGCCCGTACCCGCCCAAGCCGGCGTGACCACTCTCAGCATCCAGCAGTTGGCGAACCTGGAGCCGAGACCGCCGGTGGTCGTCGTCATCGATGTGCTGCGCGCGTTCACCACCGCGGCGGTCGCGTTCGCCGGGCACGCCGACGGCATCGTGCTGGCCGCGTCGCCGGACGAGGCGCTGCGCATCCGCGACCGGCTGCCCGGCGCGTTGGCGGTCAAGGACGGGCCGCCCGACCCGGCCTTCGACGCGGTCAACTCACCCGCGGAGATGGACCAGCTCGACGTGGCCGGAAGGACGGTGGTCCTCGCGACCACCAACGGCACCGTGGGCGCGGTGGCGGCGGACGGTGCCGAGCTGCTCGTGTGCGCCAGCTTCGTGGTGGCCGGCGCGACGGCCGCGTACCTGGCCCGTGACGGGCGTCCGGTCACGTACGTGGCGACCGGTGAGGACGGCCGCGCCGAAGAGGACATCGCGTGTGCCGAGTACCTGGCCGCCCTGCTCGATGGCGCCGCTCTGCTCGATGGCGCCGAGGTCGATCCCGCGCCGTACCTGCGTCGGGCCCGTCGGTCCGGGTTGGCGGAGCGGCTCACGCGGGGAGCGCGGGACGGCTACCCCGGCATCCACGCCGACGACGTGTACTACTGCCTGGCCGTCGACCGGTACGACTTCACGATGGTGGCCACCCGCACGGGTCCGGACCTCGTGCTGCGCCCACTACGCTGACCCCATGATCGAGACCGATCCGAAGGCCGACCTGAAGCGGTACCTCCAGGCCGGGCGGGACGCCTTGCTGTGGAAGCTGGACGGAATTTCGGAGTACGACGTCCGCCGCCCGCTGGTGCCGACCGGTACCAACCTGCTCGGCCTCGTCAAGCACGTCGCCAGCGTCGAGGCGGGGTACTTCGGCGAGACGTTCGGCCGGCCGTTCGACGAGCCGATGCCGTGGTTCGACGACGGCGCCGAACCCAACGCGGACATGTGGGCCACCGCCGAGGAGTCGCGGGAGCAGATCGTCGGGCTGTACCGCCGCGTCTGGGCGCACTCGGATGCCACGATCGACGCGCTGCCGCTGGACGCGGTCGGCCACGTCCCGTGGTGGCCGCCGGAACGCAAAGAGGTCACCCTGCACCGCATCCTCATCCACATGATCGCCGAGACCGACCGGCACGCCGGGCACGCCGACATCGTGCGCGAGCTCATCGACGGCACGGTCGGTTTGCGGGACGGCAACACCAACATCCCGGGGCAGGACGAGGCCTGGTGGGCCAGTTACCGCGACCGGCTGGAACGCGTCGCGCGCGAGGCCGGATCCGCGGGCAGCGGCTGAGTGAAGATCTCCAGGCGGCCGGTACGGGTGTCGTTCCAGAACGGGTGGATCGTCTCGCCGGTACTGGCCAGACCCTGGTAGTCGCCGATCCACCAGGCGCCGTGTTTGCCCTTCGCACCGCCCAGCGCCGGGTCGAAGGGTCGGCTGGTGACCACCTCCGGAGCGCCGAAGGCGTCGCTGAACGCCGGTGACCGGAACACCACCACGTCGACGAGGCCCTGCCGGTGCGCGAAGGTGGACAGCGCGAGCCGTCCCGCCTCGTCGATGGCCAGCTGGGGTTGGCTGTAGCTGGTGTCGTCGCTCGTGCGGGGCACCCGTCTCGGCGCGGTCCAGCGGGCGCCGCGGCTGTCCGAGACGCAGACGGCGATGTCGCTGACCGGTGCGCCGGACTCCCGGACGACGAAGGCGACCGCCGCGTACTGCCGTTGCCGGTGGGCTACCACGGCCGGCAGACCGGGCACGTTGACATCCGGCGCCACCCGGATCTCCATGACACCGGTACCCAGCCGCACCGGGCTCTGCCAGGTCAGGCCGTGGTCGGTACTGGAGATGACCCGGATGGGGGCCCGGAACTCCGGCCGCAGCCCGGACCTTGGTAAGGCCGGCCACACCCCGTAGGCGACGTACACCGCGCCGTCCGGACCCGCGGCGACGCTCGGGGAGGCCAGCAGGGACTCGTCGGGCCCGCGTACCGCGTCGATCGTTCGCGGGGCGTCGAAACCGAGGCCGGCGTCCGTGGACCGGATGAACTCCAGCACGGCGTTGTCGGTACCGCCGGTGAACGCCGCGTACAGGTGCGTCGCGTCGGGCGGCCCGGGGGTGGGATCGGCGGCCAGCCACGGATGGTCGAGCTTGTGGCCTCGGGTAGCCAGGGTCGGCTGCGCGAAGCTGCGACCGCCATCCTCGGTACGCCACACGTGCAGGTTGTCGGTGTTGGCGCAGACGTACCCGCGCCCCTCGGCGTCGAAGGTGACCGTGGGATCACGCCCGTTGCCGGAGTCCGCCAGGGCCCGATGGTTGCGCCAGGTCATGCCGCCGTCGAACGAGGCGTACGCGGCGATGCCCCCGCCATCGCCGTCCGCGATGCACGCGCCGAGCAGGTTGCGGGGGTCGCGCGGGTTGACGGCTACCGCCGGTTCGCCGTGCATCGCGAACCCATCCCGGCTCACCCGTACGTTTCCCGTGCTCGGCAGCTCCGGCAGCTCCGGTGGTGGCGCGGGCGGCGCGTCGCAGGCGGTCACCCCGGCCAGTGCCGTGTACACCAGTACCGAGCGGCGGGATATCGGCCGGTTCATCGCTAGTCCGTTCGGATCCGGCCGAGCGTGCGGGGCTCCCGGCCCGCCAGCAGCCACGCCGATGCGGCGGCGAGCAGCGGCACTCCGACGAGGATGACGGTGAGGTCGACCACTGGTACGTGGGCGAGCTTTCCGCTGTCGGTGTCATGGATCGCGGCCAGCGAGAGGTAGGCGACGGCCGTACCGAGAATCGCCCCGAGCACCGCGAGCCCGCCCGCGGTCGTGGCGGACAGCGTGCGCCGGATCCGGCGGGTGGCTCCGGTCGCGGTCAGCGTACGCAGGTCTCGTGCGCCCTCACCCCGGATCAGACCGACGGTCATGGCGAGCACGCCGAGGGCCAGTACTCCGCCCGCGCCCGTTGCCCCCACCCGGAGCTGCAACAGGTAGACCTGCGAGTCCCGAGTCTCGACGGAGAGGTCGTTCTGCACGGCCATCGTCCGGGCCGCCGCGATCTGTGCGGTGGTCAGCGGTTGGTCCGCTTCGATCAGCCAGCCGGCCCGGACCGTCTGCCATCCGCGGCGCTGTGCGGTGGCCGGATTGAGCAGCGAGTGGGGCAGCGACCGGTACGCCCGGGCGGGCATCGATACGGTGCGGACGTGGGTCGGTTCAGCTCCGTCGATGATGTCCTCGACGTCGGAGAGGAACACCGCCGGCGTGGCCGGCAGAGCGGTCAGTACCTCGGTGTTCGAACCGAACACGCCGGCATCGAGTCCCAGGTACCGCACGAGTTCCGGACTGCCGAGGTACAGCAGGCTGCCGTCGCCCTCGCTATGGATGCCCGTGATCCGGTTCTGTTCGTCCCGGACCACTACGCCGGTGAGTACCGGCATCCGCCCACCCGGCCCGCCGTCGAACCCGGGTTCCGGCCTGGCTCGCGGGTCCATCGCCACGTCCAGGCCGATCACGGTCGGCGTACCGAGCGAGGCGGCGAACTCGTGGACGGCCGCATCCGCGGCCGCCGCCTGGGTTGGAGTCAGGTCCGGGACGAGTTCGCCATTCCCCGGCCCGACCCGGATCAGCAGTTGGCGGTCGGACAGGTTGCCCGGACCGGCGGGGGCACTGGCGGCGCTCTCGATGACAACGAACGCCGGTACCGCCAGCGCCAGGCTGATCGCGGCCAGCGCCGCGCCCGACCGGGCCTGGTGGCGCGCGAGGTCGCGCAGGGCGAGCCGGGGCGCGACCGGCAGCCGGACACCGACCGCGGCAGCGACCCGCACCGCCCCCGGGCCCAGCAACAGCAACCCGACCACGACGGCGATCGTCCCCACGATGTTGAGCAGAACATTCTCCTTGTGGGCCAGCCGCAGGCAGACGGCGCCGGCCGCCAGGAAGAGGACGGCGAGAATGGCCAGGCCGTGCGCGGGCTTCGGCTGCGGGGGCCGCATCGACAGGGCCTGCGTGACCGGGATGCGCGCCGCGGCGCGGGCCGGCCACCAGGCGGCACCGACGGCCGTGACGACGGCCAGCAGCAGGCATGTCCCGACGAGCCACCACGGCACATCGAGCCGTCCGATCCGGTGCGCCACGGCCGGCTCCAGCCATGGAATCATCACTATCCACAGTGGAGCGGCGAGGAGCGTGCCGAGCACCGCCGCCGCGGCACCGGCCACGGCCCCGGCGGCCAGCAGCACCAGCCGTACGTGTCGCTCGGTCGCCCCGGTCGCCGCGAGCAGGCCGAACTGGCGCCTTCGTCGTTGCGCGACCGCGATGAAGGCGGCCACGGCGACGAGGCCGACCAGGAGCATCGCCAGCGCGACGAGAGCGAACACGGTCGCCGCCGCGATGGTCCGCTCGTCCTGCTCGGGAAGCTGGCCGTTGCCGCTGAACCGCTCGTCGTTCTGCGTACTCGCCGGAGCCAGGATGGTCATGGATGTCGGCGGGTCGGCGAACGCCGGCGGGACGAGAACGAACTCCTCGGCCAGGTTGCCCGGGTTCTCCACCAGCCCGACCACCGTCCACGTGTGGCCGTCGAGCGCGAGCCGACCACCGACCCGCACGTCCAGCAGGACGCCGATCTGGTCGGTCACGGCGACCTCCCCGGCGGCGGTCGGGTACCGGCCGGACACCAGCCTGAGCATCGGACCGCCGTACGGGCCGTGCGGATCCTGCGCCCGGATGTCCACGGTGCGCGTCAGGCCCGGCATCGGCGCCCTTCGGTAGCCGATCACGTCGATCGTGCCGAACACCCGCCGGGCCTCGGCCACCCGCTCGGCCAGGTCGCTGGAGTCCGGGACCTGCGATTGGTACCGGAACAGCTGCGACGCCGTGCCGAACCGGGCCTCGGGCGAGCTGGGCGAGTTGTACGCCGCCGCGATCATCAACAGCGCACCGGTGACGGTGACCGTGAGCAGGGCCATCACGAGCAATTGCTGGCGCCACTCTCGGCGGAACATCCGCCACGCCCACCGCACCACCGCCCGCCGCGCCGGCAGTCCCCCGTTACGCGCTCGGCTCACGATCTCGTCCCGGGTGCCAGCAACGACTCCGGACCCGGCCGCGGCGCGGTCTGGTCGACGACCCGGCCGTCGCGCAGGAACACCACGCGGTCGGCCCAGGAGGCCAGTTGGGCGTCGTGTGTCACGACGACGCCGGCCACGCCGTCCCGGCACGCGGTACGCAGCATGCGCATCACCGCTTCGCCGTTGACCGAATCGAGCGCGCCGGTTGGCTCGTCCGCCAGCAACAGGTGCCGGTCCCCCACCACGGCCCGGGCGATCGCCACCCGTTGGCTCTCCCCGCCGGACAGCTCGTCGGGGAACCGGTCCGCCCGCTCCATCAGCTCGAGGCGCGACAGCAGCTCGAGCGCGGCCGCGCGGGCAGCCTTGGCCTTGACCCCGTCCAGCTCCAGCGGCAGGGACACGTTCTCCGCCGCGGTCAGCCCGGGGATCAGGTTGAAATCCTGGAACACGTACCCGATCGAACGGCGGCGCAGCCGCGCCCGCTCGTTGCGCGACATCTTCGCCACGTCGCGGTCGCCGATCAGCACCTGGCCGGTACTCGGCTCCTCCAGCGTGCCGGCGATCGTCAGCAGCGTGCTCTTGCCGGAGCCACTAGGCCCCATCACCGCCACCAGCTCGCCCGTCCGCACCGACAGGTCCACCTCGCGCAGGGCGTGTACCTCGGCCGCCCCCGCTCCGTACACTTTGGACACTCGACGCAGCTCGAGCCTCATCGCCGGACCCCCGTTCGCGACCGGCGAACCCCTGCCTTCCTGGGTGCCTGCACCGGCAGTCGCTTCAGGCGAGCTTCGGCCGCATCGATCCAGCGCACGACGGCCTCGATCCGGAACAGCTCGGCGTCGACCACCAGGCCGAGTTCCACATCGTCGGGCGTCATCTCGCCCTTGAGATGGGTGTACTCCTGCATCGCCTCCACCAGATGCCGGCGATGCACCTGCAGCAGGTTCGGCAGGTCGACCCCTGGTACCCGCGTCGCCACCAGCACCTTGATCACCAACTCGTCACGCGGCGGCGGTACGACGTCCGGTGGTGTCCGCAGCCACACCGCGAGTTCCTCGGCGCCTTCCGGCGTGATCGAGAAGACGTTCTGCGGGCCGTCGGAGCCGTCGGACTCGACGAATCCGTCCCGCTCCAGGCGCTGCAAGGTGGTGTAGACCTGACCGACGTTGAGCGGCCACACCTCTCCGGTCCGGACCTCGAACTCCTGCCGCAACTGCAGCCCGTACTTCGGGCCTTCGCTGAGCAGGGCCAACAGCGCATGACGTACGCTCATACCGGGTATGATACTGAGTATCATACTGGCGTCAACAGCCAGCGGCATGTCCGAGACGGTGACCCAGCTCAACGCTCTGACATTGACATCGCCCGCTCCGGAGCTGGTGGAGATCCGGGACTCGGCCCGTCGGGCGGGCTGGATCTGGGCCGAGCCGCCGAAGCACCGCGACGAGTCGCGGGGCCGCGTCTTCTCACCGAAGTACCTGCTGTCCGTCCTGCTGGGGTGGTACGCCGGCGCTTGTCCGACGGTCCTCTGGGGACCGCCGTTCCTAACCTGGTTGATCGGGCCGGTCTCCGCCGGGCTGGTCATATACTTCGCGACCGCCGAGCCGGCACGCACCCGGTCCGGCGAGCGGGCGCTGGTCGAGGCCCAGGACCGGTACCGGTCCCTGACCGTCCGCACGTGGACCGACGCGACGGTGTTCGTCGCCCTCGGCGGGCTGGCCGCTCTGCAAACGCTCGACCCGGACTTCGTGCGGCGGGCCCAGCTCTCCGTTCTGGTACTACCGCCGGCCGACCAGTTGACCGGTTGGCGCACACTCCAGACGTGGACCGCACGACGTGGGCGGCGATCGGTCTGATCGGGTTGGCCGCGCTGACCGCCGCGGCGTTCCTGCGATACCTGTGGCGGCGCGGCTGGTGGCGCCGGACGAGGCGGGAACCCACCCCGCTCGAGTTGGCGATGATCGGCGGTGGTCGCCACCGCGTAGAGATGGCGTACGCGGCCGGGAGGCGGTTCGCCTGGCGGGTCGAAGGAAGCGCCAGGACGATGTCCGACGCGCAGCTGGACGAGATACCGGTGACGGTGCGGCGGGCCGGCTGGATCTGGCTCGATCCGGGTACGCCGCGAGACCAGATGGCGGGCTGCTCGTCGATCCTGCTCGTGTTCCTCTGGTTGGCGACGGGTCCGACGGCGTACGACCTCGTTACCACCGTCTGGCCCCACAAGCCGAACTCCTGGCTCGGCCTGTTGTTCCTCCTCGCGACGCTCGTCGAGTGGGGTTGGCTCGCGCACCTGCTGTGGTACAAGCCCTTGCGGACCCGCGCGGGCGAGCGGGTTCTCATCGAGGCCCAGTCACGGTACCGGCACCTGCGGGGTCAGGTGCAAACGCCCACCGAGGCCACCATCTTCGTGGCCATCGGCGGCCTGGCCGCGCTGCGTGAGCTGGACCCGGAGTACGCCGAGTGGGTACCCAGCGCCGTCAAGCTATCCGAGGGATCCACTGTGGACCAGACCAGCCCGACGGAGCGAACGGCCACCCCTCGAAGGAGCGGCAGCGGTCGTCATCGGCGTACCGAATGACCCACAGATCGCGTCATCGTGGCTGCGGACGCTCACGGTATGACGACCACGGTGGTGTCGCCGTCCTGCTGCTCGGATCGGTCGGCCAGGCGCTCATCCACCACGCGCACTGCCCTGTCGTCGTGACCCGCGGCGGGTGAGATCGCCGCGGTTGCGCATCGCGATGCCGGCCGAATCACCCGCGGTTGGCGAGCATCTCGGTCAGGTCGACGAGCCGGTTGGTGTAGCCCCACTCGTTGTCGTACCAGCCGAATACCTTCACCAGCTGGCCGTTGGACTGGGTCAGGGCGGCGTCGAAGACGCAGGACGCCGGATCGCCCACGACGTCGCGGGAGACGAGTGGCGTTTCGGCGTACTTCAGTATTCCCGCCAAGTCACCGGCGGCCGCGCGGGCGAACGCCGCATTGACCTCGGCGGCGGTCGCCGGCATGGCCAACTCGACGGCCAGGTCGCAGATCGACCCGTCCTCGACCGGCACGCGCAGCGCCACCCCATCCAGACGGCCCGCCACGTCCGGCAGAACCAGGCCGATC
>DASRII010000501.1:0-37429 GCA_035650075.1 Micromonosporaceae bacterium
TCACGGTCGCCGCCGGCGGCCGGGTCGACCTCGAGGTGACCATGCCGGCGGACGGTACGTCGGTACGCGTGCACCTCGGTGGACCGGACGCGGTCGTGCTCGGCTCGACCGGACCCGACCCACCGCCGGCGAGACGGCCCGTGTCCACTGTGGACCCGCTGGTCTACGGCCAGCGGGCGCCACTGCCCTTCGACCCGGAGCGGGCGGACCGGCGGTTCGTCTACGACATCGGGCGGAGGCCCGGCTTCCTCGACGGGCGGCCCGGCCTGTTCTGGACGGTCAACGGCCACCTCTACCCGGACGTGCCGATGTTCATGGTCGCCGAGGGGAACGTGGTCCGCATGCGGGTGTCGAACCACAGCGGCGAGGCCCATCCGATGCACCTGCACGGTCACCACGCCGTGGTGCTCAGCCGCAACGGGGTAGCCGCCACCGGCAGCCCGTGGTGGGTGGACTCGCTCGACGTCGGCAACGGGGAGTCGTACGACATCGCGTTCGTGGCCGACAACCCGGGCATCTGGATGGACCACTGCCACAACCTGCCGCACGTCTCCGAGGGTCTCGTCGCGCACGTGATGTACGAGGGAGTCGACACCCCGTTCCGAGTCGGCGGTACGCCGCACAACGAGCCCGAGTGACTAGCGGCCGCCGCTGACGTCCAGGATCGTTCCGGTCACGTACGACGCCTCCGGCGAGAGCAGCCAGACGATCGCCTCGGCGACCTCCTCGGGCCGCCCGCCACGCCCCATCGGTACCGTGCCCGCCAGGCGGGCGACCCGTCCCGGCTCACCACCCGAGGCGTGGATGTCGGTATCGATGAGGCCAGGCCGGACCCCGTTGACCCGGATGCCGGCCGCGGCGACCTCCCGGGCGAGCCCGACCGTCATCGTGTCGACGGCTGCCTTGGCGGCGGCGTAGTCGACGTACTCGCCGGGCGATCCGAGTACCGCGGCCCGGGAGGACACGTTGACGACGCACGTCAGCCCGCGGCGGATCGCCTCTCGCGCGCACAGGAAGGTACCGATCACGTTCACCGCGAACATGCGCTCGACCCGTGCCGCGTCGAGGTCCACGAAGGAGGACTGTCGGTCCACGATCCCCGCGTTGTTGACGAGCCCGGTGAGTGGACCCAGTGCCTCCTCGGCCTGCGCGAAGAGGCGTACCACGTCCTCCTCCACCGCGACGTCGACCCGTACCGCGAGCGCCTCGACCCCGGACGCGCGGCAGTCCGACACGACGCCGGTGGCCGCCGCCTCGTCCTGGCGGTACCCGACGCACACGTCCCAGCCTCGCCGGGCGGCCAGTCGGGCCGTTGCCGCCCCGATCCCCCGGCTGCCGCCCGTAATGACAACCTTCATGCGTTCACCGGTACCGAGCGGGCTTGGCCGAGCCGTTGCAGGTACTGGCGTACGTGCAGCAGCGCGGCGATGCCGTCGCCCACCGCGCTACCGAGCTGTTTGGTCGAGCCGGTTCGGACGTCGCCGGCGGCGTAGACGCCCGGCAGGCTGGTCTCCAGCGTGTCGCCGGTGACCACGAACCCCCACCGATCGAGCTCGATGGTGCCGCGCAGGAAGCCGGTATTGGGATCGAGTCCTATGTAGACGAACACGCCGGCCGGCTGCCAGCGCATCTCCTCGCCGGTAGCCCGGTCGCGCGCGACGACCTCGTGCAGTCGACCGTTCGCCGCGACGAACTCGGTGATCTCGGTGTCGGTGTGTACCACGAACTGCGGGTGCGTGGCGACCTTCTCCTGCAACAACTGCGACGCCGTCAACCCCGAGTGCGAGACGATACGGATCCGGTCGGCGAACTGGGCGAGGAACAGACCTTCCTCGAGCCCGGAGTTGCCACCGCCGATCACCAGCAGCTCGCCCGCGCCGCGGTAGAACGGGCCGTCGCACGTGGCGCAGAAGTGGACGCCCGCGCCGATGAGGTCGTCCTCGCCGGGCACACCCAGCCGGCGGTACGACGAACCAGTCGCCACGATCACGGCGGACGCGCAGATCTGCTGGCCGGTACCGAGGGTGAGCACGACCGCGTCGTCGGCGTCGTCCCGCGCCAACGAGGCGACCTCCACCGCGGACAGGATCTCGACGCCGTACCGCCTGGCCTGCGCCACGAAGCGGTCGGCCAGCTCGGCACCGCCGATGCCCTCCGGGAAGCCCGGGTAGTTGTCCACCTGCTCGGTGACCCCGGCCTGGCCGCCCGGTGCGGACCGGTCGACGACGATCGCGTCGATGCCCTCCCGGGCGGCGTAGATGGCCGCGGCCAGGCCGGCCGGCCCACCGCCGACGATCGCGAGGTCGTACACCTCCCGCTCGGCCCGCAGCGACAGGCCGAGCTTGACGGCCAGCTCGTTGTTGGACGGCTCGAACAGCATGCTGCCGTCGCCGAACACGATCGTCGGTATCGTTCGGCCGCCGTTCTGTACCCGTTCGACGTAAGCCAACCCGTCCGGATCGGCATCGATGTCTATCCACTCGTACCCGACCCGGTGCTCGGCCAGGAACTTCTTGGCCCGCCGGCAGTCCGGGCACCACGGTGCGCCGTAGACCTTGATCTGTGGCATCGGATCAATGTAGGCCAGCGCGCCGGAGTGCCTGTATCATCCCGACCAAGTTATCAACGTCGATACCTTGGGTACGAGCGATCCTCGGCCTGGGGTCGGAGGTGCGCCATGCGGCGTAGTCCCGTCGTACTCCTCGTTCCTGTTCTTGTTCTTGTCACCATGGCCGGGCAGCTCTCGGCCAGCGCGGCCGGCCCCGATCCGGACGCCGCCCCCGTGGGCGCACGCGACGGCAAGGCCCAGGTGTGGGCCGCCGTGCCCAAGGCCCCCGACGTCGCGCCCGCCGCGGCCCCACAGGCGGTCTGCAGCGGCGGCATGGCGGCCGGCTTCCCCTGCCGCAACGTCGACTTCATGTCGCAACTGCCGCTCGCCTCGATGGGCGGTGGCAGCGGCTCGGCCGGCTGGGGCTGGACCGATCCGAGCAACGGCAGAGAGTACGCGATCGTCGGTCGCACCAACGGCACCGCGTTCGTGGATGTCACCAACGCGACCGCACCGGTGTACCTCGGCAACCTGCCCAGCGCGACGGGTACGTCGAGTTGGCGCGAGCTGGCCGTGCACAACAACACCGCCTACATCGTGTCCGACAACAACGGCGCCCACGGCATGCAGGTCTTCGACCTCCTGCGGCTGCGCAGCGTGACCAACCCGCCGGTGACGTTCACCGCCGACGCGCGCAACACGTCGTTCGGCCGGGGACACACGATCCACATCAACAGCCAGACCGGGATCATCTACGTCAACGGCAGCGACACCTGCAGCGGCGGGCCGCGGATGTTCAACACGACCAACCGGCTCAGCCCGACGTTCCTCGGCTGCCTCAGCGGAGATGGCTACACCCACGACTCGCAAGGGGTCATCTACGCCGGGCCGGACAACAACTTCAAGGGCCGCGAGATCCTGGTCGCCAGCAACGAGGACACCGTCACGGTCTGGGACGTGACCACCAAGACGTCGCCGGTGATGCTGTCCCGCAAGACGTACACCGGGCGCGGCTACACCCACCAGGGGCGGTTCACCGAGGACCACCACTACTTCTTGCTGGACGACGAGCTGGACGAGAGCAACTTCGGTGGTAACACGCGGACGTACGTGTGGGATATGTCCAACCTGAGCAACCCCTTGATGATCGGGGTCTACACCGGGACGACGGCCGCCATCGACCACAACCAGTTCGTCAAGGGCAACTTCAGCTACCAGGCGACGTACCGCGCCGGTCTGCGGATCCTGGACCTGACGAACATCGCCAACCCGTCCACGATGACCGAGGCCGGCTTCTTCGACGTGGACCCCGCGAGCAACGCGGCCAGCTTCGCCGGCACCTGGCACAACTACCCGTACTACCCGAGCGGCAACGTGGCTCTGTTCAACATCCAGCAGGGCCTGATCATCGTGCGGCCGAACCTCGGCGGCAACCCCAACCCGCCGGTCACCGTCTACTCCGACACGTTCGAGGCCGCGGGTGGCTGGGTCACCAACCCGAACGGTACCGACACCGCTACCACCGGGCAGTGGGAACGCGGTGACCCGGAGCAGACGACGTCCGGCGTCGTGCTGCAGCTCGGTACCACGGTCAGCGGCGTCAACGACCTCGTCACCGCCCGGCTGGCCGGAGCGAGTGCCGGTGCCAACGACATCGACGGCGGTACGACGAGCATCCAGTCCCCGGCGATCGCCCTGCCGGCGACGGGCACGTTGACCGTGAACTTCTCCTGGTACCTGGCACACCTGAACAACGCCACGAACGCCGACTTCCTGCGGGTCAGCGTCGTTCACTCCGGCGGTACGACGACGCTGTTCCAGCAGCTCGGCGCCGCCAGCAACCGGGCCGGCTCGTGGGCCTCCGCGAGCGCGGACCTGAGTGCGTTCGCCGGCCAGTCGATCCGGATCCTGGTGTCCGCGGCCGATGCCGCTACCGGCAGCCTCGTCGAGGCCGGTATCGACAACGTCACGATCACCCAGCAGACCTGATACGCGGCGGGGTGGGCTCGACGATCACCTTGAGCCCACCCCGCTTCTTTGCATCCGCGAACGCGTCGGCGGCGCGGTCGAGCGGGTAGCGCGCCGTCACCAGCGAGGCGACGTCCACCACGCCGCGCCGGACGAGATCGATCGCGCGCGGGTAGCCCTCGTTGGCGCGTCGGGCCAGCATGAGCGTGAGTCCCTTGCGCCGGGCCAGCGAGGCGGGGAAGGTCGTCCGGTCCTCGTCCGGGATACCGATCAGCACGACGCGGGCACCCGGTCGTGCCACGCGCAGCGCCGCCTCGACCGCGGCATCGGTACCACTGACCTCGAACACGACATCGGCCTCCTGGCTCACCGCGTCGGAGTCGGCGCCGAAACCTCGCGCGGCCGCCAGCCGGTGGGGTAGCGGGTCGGCGGCGACGACGTGACCGGCTCCGGCGGCCAGGACCGCCTGCACGAGCATGAGTCCGATCGGTCCACAGCCGATCACCGCCACCCGCGCGCCGAGCCGGACGTGCGCGAGATCCATCGCGTGCAGGGCGACACAGAGCGGCTCGAGCAACGCGCCCTCGGCATCGCCGCACTCGTCATGGATCTGGTGCAACAGCTCGTTCGGCCAGGCGACGTACTCACGCAGCCCGCCGTCGCGCGTGCCGTGGCCGGCGAAGACCACGTCCGGGCAGAGGTTGCGGTAGCCGGTGCGGCAGGTGTCGCAGGTACCGCAGGCGATGGCCGGGTCGACCGCGACGCGCTGGCCGTCCCGCGGGCCACCCTCGACAACGCCCGCGAACTCGTGGCCGACGACGAGTGGACTGTCCAGTGTGGAGTCGCCGATGCCGCCCTCGCCGTACCAGTGCAGATCCGAGCCACACAGGCCGACCGCGGTCACCCGAACGAGGCTCTCCCCCGGCCCCGGTACCGGGACAGGCTCGTCCCCCAACCGGATGTCACCGGGACCGTGTAGCCGCGCGACCTTCACCGTGCGAAGGCTAGTCCTCGGGCAACGCGTCGACGCGTACCAGAACCTGAATCCACTGATCCGGGCTCCCGTCCTCGTGCAGGCGGGTACCTTCGATCCAGATCTCCTCGTGGTAGTACCGGGACAGCTCGTGCAGCACCCGCTCGACGCGGATGCGCAGGACGCCCTCGCCGTGCCGCCAGGTCCCGGGCGGGAGCTCGAGCACGGTCCCGGCCGGGATCTGGACAGGCTGGGTCACGCCGGTAACCGTACTTCATCTAGACGACTCGTCCAGACAACTGATTCATCCCGGACATCCCTCTGTTGGGTACATTGATCGACGTGCCATCCCCGCCGCGGGGACGACCGCGCTACCGCCAGGTCGCCGACGAACTACGCCGGCGGATCCTCGCGGGCGCCATCCCGGCCGGCTCGCTGCTGCCGACCGAGCCGCAGCTGATCGCCGAGTTCGGCGTCTCGCGCGGCACGATCCGGGAGGCGCTGGGCCTGCTGCGGGCCGAAGGTCTCGTGGTCACCGAACACGGCCGCGGCTCGTACGCCCGCCCGATCCTGCCGGTGACCCGGCGCGGATCGGACCGGTACCGGCAGGAGATGGAGTTGACTCGGGCCACCTCCTTCACGGTGGACCACGACCTGGACTGGTCGGCGTACCAGCTGGACCGCGAGTTCCGCGAGGTGCCGGCGTCATCGGCGATCGCCGAGCTGTTCGGCGCGGAGCCGGGCACGATGCTGTTGGAACGCCGGTTCGTGTTCCGCGCCTACGGCGTACCGCAGCAGATGTCGACGAGCAGCTACCCGCTCGACCTCGTGGCCGGTACGCCGGTCGCTGATCCCGCGAACGAGCCGTGGCCCGGCGGCAACTTCGCCCAGCTGCGGTCGCTCGGCATCACGGTCACCCGGATAGTCGAGAAGATCCGGGCGCGGATGCCGGTCCCCGAGGAGGTCCAGACGCTACGGATCCCCGGCGGTACTCCGGTCCTGGCCATCACCCGCCGCACGTTCGCCGGCGACCGCGTCGTCGAGGCCGCGGTGGATATCGTCCTGCCGGCCGACCGGACCGAGCTGGAGTACGAGGTCGACCTGAGTTAGGGCAGGACGACGAACTCCACCCGGCGGTTGATCGCCTTGTTGGCGGGGGTGGTGTCCGGCACCTTGGGCCTGGTCTCGCCGTACCCGGTAGCGGTCATCCGATCGGCGGCGACTCCCAGCGACCGCAAGGTATCCAGCACGGCCTGGGCCCGCGCCCGGCTCAGCTCGAGGTTCGCGGCCGGCGTGCCGTCGGTGTCCGTGTGGCCCTCGATGCGTACCCGGATGCTCGGGTTGGCCTGCAGGATCCCGGCGGCCTGGCGTACCGCGGCAAGCCCCTCCGGGGTGAGCGCGGCGCTCTTGGTCAGGAAGGTGACCCGCGGTAGAGCGGCCAGCTCGCCCTGGACCTCCTGCGGTGACGCGACGACCAGCAACCGGTCGATCACCGAGGCCGGCGAGCCCACGGTGGCGGTAGCGGCCCGCACGACCGCGTCCCGGACACCCTGCGACGGCACCTCACCGGTCAGCGTGATCGTGCCGTTGCGCAGGTGTACCGCGCCCTTCGCGTCCTTGCCCAGGGCGGCGAGGACGCCGCCGAGCCCGGCCAGCCCGGTATCGGTGGCGTTCGGGTTCACGGTCAGGTTGTCGACGACGAGAGCATCGCTGCCGAAGGCCTGCTTCGCCGCTGCGACCAGCGCGGCGCGGGACGCCTCGGACGGCACGGTACCGGTGTACAGCACGCGCCCGCGGTCGACCGCGGCGCTGACCGCGGGTAGCGAGGGCTCCGGGAGTGCCGCGACCACCTCGGCCACTGCGACGCGTACGCCCTCCTGCGCCCGCACGACCGCCAACGCGCGATCGATGTCGGCCGACGACGGCAGCCGTACCGTGCCGTCCCGGCCCACGAACCTAACCTCGGCGTCGGTGAACCCGTCGGCCCGCAGCGCCCGCTCCGACCGGCTGGTGAGGTCGCGTTCCATGGCGTGCCGGTTGGGAATGGCCTGCGCCAGGCCGACCAGGGCCAGACCCACGACCGCCACCGCGACCGCCAGCGGCGACCGGGCCATCACTGGCGCCCCACGTCACGGCCTGCCACGAGCCGGCGGGCCAGGTCTGCGAAGCCCTCCTCGTCGCCCTCGGCGAGCAGTTGTGCCTGGCGCGCCCAGGTCACCAGGCTCGGCGCGAACTTCAGCCCGGCCACCTCGATCGCCGCCCGTAGTGCCGCCTCGTCCGACTCCGCCAGCTGGCGGAACGTCCGGATGCCGGCACCGCGCAGCGCCGTCGCCATCCGCGGTCCGATGCCCTCGACCCGCTCGAGATCGTCGTCTCCAGGGGGCTCCTCGACGGCAGGCTCCTCGACGGCGGCCTCCTCGACGGGCGCAGCGGCGGGCTCGTCGGCGACGGCGGCCTCGACAGGCGCGGCGGCGACAGGTTCGGAGGGCTCGATCGGACGTGGGATCGCCCGGACGAGGCCGGCTGGGGCCTCCTCATCGGCCCGCCGCCGACCCCACCAGAGCCAGCCGACGAAGAGACCGAGCAGGAAGGCCGCCACGATGGTGAGGAGCGACTGGCCGAGGAACCACGCCACGGCCCGCAGCTTCGCACAACCGTCAGCGCATCAGGTACACCCGAACGGCGGTGCCCTGGCTACCGGTGTGGATGCGTACGAGGTCGCAGAGGAAGTTGACCAGCAACAGGCCACGACCACGATCGCTGTCGGTCGCGGGAGACACCCGGCCCACCAGCGGATCGCTGATCACTCCGTTGTCGTCGACCTCGCAGACCAGGTGGCCGTCGTCCTGCCACATCCGGACGGTACCGAAGCCGTCCGCGTGCTTGATGCTGTTGGTGGCCAGTTCGTTCACGGCCAGTTGCAGGTCGGCGATCCGGTCCGCCAGCAGGCCGGCGCGCCGGCCGTGGTCGGCGACGAAGTCCCGGACCATGGAGAGGTCACCGATGTCGAAGGGCAGTACGTCGATCGGGCCGGCAGGCTCGTCGAGCGGCTGGTTGTACTCCGCCACGACGATCTCCGGCGCGGTGTACCCCGTGCTGCGCCACGGTTGCCCGGCCATCTCCAGGCCGGCCGCCGCCAGCGCCGGATGAGTCCGTTCCGCGTCCCTGAGCACGTGCGGCTCGAGCCTGGTCGCGTCGTACGGGCACAGGATCGTCAGCGATGTGTCGGCGAGCGCCAGGTTGATCAGCGCCTCGTGCTGTACGCAGGCCGGATACTCGATCACGGATCGCTCGGCCCAGATCGGCTCTCCGATGATCCGCACCGGTTGGCCGGCGTGCTCGTCGACGAACGCCCGAAGTACCCAGGGAATGATCCGGCCCGGATTGCGCCCTGCCCGGGTCATGTCCCGGAACCGCACCAGCCGGGCATCCGCGCCCAGAGCCGACCGCAGCAATGCGCCGTTGGGCTCCGGTACCGCGACCAGCACCGGCTCACCCGACGCGAGGCCAGCGGCCACGAACGGCAACGTGCCGGAGACGAAACCCTCGTCGCCGGCGTAGAACATTGCCTCGTGGCGCATTGATCTCACTGTCACCTCTTTCGCGGCTGCGGGGCTCGCTGACGCTCGCTCCTCGCGCTCACGCACCCCACCCTATGTCGATCGACGGGTCACCGCAGACCCTGCAACCACGAGAAGGCATCGACGAGCCACTGGGTCTGGCGCAGGTACGCCACGCCCGCGGCGGCCAGGAACAACCCGGTGAACGCGTGTGAGACCCAGGCGCTGCGCCGGATCCGCCCCATCGACCGCTCGAGCACCACCCGCCCCAGCAGTCGGCACAGCGCGAAGACACCCGCGGCCACGAGGACCACGAGGACGAACGTCAGTAGGGGGCCGGCCAGGTTCCCCCCGCGCACCGAGATCACCCAGATCCCCCAGCAGACGAAGGCGAACAGACCGCCCAGCGCGGTCCACTCTCCGCCCCGGCGCAGCCGGCGAACCTGGTACCGCAGTGGCGGGCGAGGTATCTGGATGCCCGCGCCGGAGACGTCGGTGAGCGTTGCCGTCGGGTCGTGCCGGCGCCCGCTCCCGGGTGCCCCGACCGGGGCGACGCCGGGACGGTAGGCCGGGTTGTGCGGGATCGTCGGACGCGCCGGGACGGTCGGATCGTCGCCCCAAGGCCGCGTACTGTCTGCCATCGCTCCTCCCCAAGTCCGCCTTCGAGAGTAGCGAGGCGCACATATCGTTCGCCCAACATCTCCGCATCGGCTAAACATGCAGGGGTGAATTCCGAGCTTCCGATCCGCGTAGCGGCCGCCGAGGACTTCGACGCCATCTCGAGACTGCTGTTCACCGCCTTCAACGACGCCTTCGACGAGGAACTGCACAACGTCGAACGCGGCATCTTCGAGCCGGATCGGGCGCTCGTGGTCACCGACGGCAGCCAGATCGTGGCCAACGCCGGGGTTTTCACGCGCGACATGACCGTGCCGGGGGCTGTCCTGCCCGCCGCTCACGTGACGATGGTCGCGGTCGCCCCGACCCACCGCCGACGTGGCCTGTTGCGCAGGCTCATGCACCGCCAGTTGCGGGACATCCGCTCGGCCGGCGAGTCCTTCGCCGTGCTGTGGGCCAGCGAGGGCCGCATCTACCAGCGATTCGGGTACGGCCTCGCCGCACCCAAGATCGGCTTCGAGATCGACGGGCGGGAGGTGCGCCTCCCCGACCCGGGCACCGCGGGGACGTTGCGCAGCGTCGAGATCGCCGCCGCGCAGACCGAGCTGACCAAGGTGTACGAGCAGATGCGTCCCGACCGTCCGGGATACTCCAGCCGCGACGACCGGTGGTGGGCGTACGTGCTCTCGGACGTACCGTCCCGCCGCCAGGGAGCGAGCGAACAACGGGTCCTGCTGCACGATGGACCGTCCGGTGTGGACGGTTACGCCCTCTGGCGGGCCAAGCCCGGTTGGGACGGCACCGGCCCGTCGGGCTCGGTCGAGGTACGCGAGGTCGTCGCCACCACGACCGCCGGCTACCTGGCGCTGTGGCGGTTCCTGCTGTCGGTGGACCTGACCCGCTCCGCCCGGTACTGGTTCGGCGCGATCGACGAGCCCCTACTGCACCTGGCGAACGAGCCCCGCCGGCTCGGCGGTCGGGTCGGCGACGCGCTGTGGGTGCGGCTCGTCGACGTTGCCGCGGCTCTCGCCGGCCGCCGCTACGCGGCACCCGTCGACGTGGTCATCGACGTCACCGACGAACTGATCCCGGAGAACGCCGGGCGCTGGCGGCTGACCGCCGAGGGCGGGACCGCCCGCTGCACCCGTACCGACGCCGCGGCCGACCTCGCCTGCGACGTGTCCGCTCTGGGCGCCGTGTACCTGGGCGGCCCGACCCTGGGCGCACTCGCGACGGCGGGCCGGGTGACCGAGCTGCGGTCCGGCGCCCTGACGACGGCCAGTACGGCGTTCGGCTGGCACCGCGCCCCAGCGGCAACCGAGATCTTCTAGTCACGGTTACGCTCGGCGGTATGCCGGACAGCGAGCGTCGCCGTCGCCGGGTACGCCTGCCCCGGGTCGATCAGGAGCCGAGCGCCGAGACGTCGCCGGTGCACGACCCGCCACCGATACCGCTTCCCGGTCCGCCGCCCACTCCGCCGGCCATGCTCGCCGCCCCGGCCGAGGATCGGGAGACCGAACGCGGGCTGCGTGGGCTCGTCGGTGCCGGCAGTTCGCAGGTCAGCGTGTCGGCCGCGATGCGCGCCCGCGACGCGGCCCGGCCGACCGACGACGACCTCGTTGTCGCCGAGGCCGAACTCGTGATCGTCAAACGGGGCTGGGTACCCCGCGACCCGCTCGTGCGGTAGCCGCGCCGGGGTCAGACCGGCGGGAGAGTCCGCGTCCGCTCGTACTCGCTGATCTGGCCGATGCGGCGCGCGTGCCGTTCGGCGCCGGAGAACGGGGTCACCAGGAAGGTCTCGACGATCTCGGTGGCTTCGTCGATCGTGTGCAGGCGGGCGCCTACGCCGGCTACGTTCGCGTCGTTGTGCTCGCGGGCCAGGCGCGCGGTCTCCACGCTCCAGATCAGCGCCGCGCGGACTCCCTCGACCTTGTTCGCGGCGATCTGCTCGCCGTTGCCCGAGCCGCCGATGACGACGCCCAAGCTGCCGGGATCGGCGACGACGCGCGCGCCCACGTGCATCGAGTACGGCCCGTAGTCGTCCTCCGGTTCGAAGGCCGGCGCTCCGACGTCGACGATCTCGTACCCCTGCTTGGCCAGGTATGTCGCCAGGTGCACCTTGAGCTCGTAGCCCGCGTGGTCGGCTCCCAGGAAGACGCGCATACTCACGATCCTGCCGGATCGTCCTTCACTCGCGGCTGCGGGGCTCGCTCCGCTCGCTCCTCGCGCTCGCCGATTTCGAGGAGCACCAGGCCGGCACGTGCCTTCGGCGTGAACCAGGTGCTCTTGCGCGGCATCTTCTGCCGAGCGAGGTTGACGGCGACGAAGTCGTCCACCGTCACCGGAGCGATCAGCACGGCCAGTTCCGCCCGGCCCGCGTCCACCTCGGCGGCGAGCCAGCTCGCCGGGTAGTCGCCGCCGACGTACGTAATGCGCTTGTCCCCCGGGTCGAGTCCCAGCGCGTCGCGGAACAGGATCCGCTCGACGAGCGCGTGGTCCAGATTGTCGACCATACCGAGGGAGTCGTCCGTCGGTAACTCGACGGCGTATCCGCCGGACGGTCCCCCGTACAGGTGAATGATCCCTGACCGGGTGGGCACGGCCGGGACGCCCGGCAGCGCCGCGACCCGCGCGCCGAGCCGGGTGACCAGCTCCTCCAGCGGGACGGTCAGCTCGGAGACCAGCCGGTTGTATGCCTGGATCGCCACCGACCGCGGTGTCGTGACCACGGCCAGGAACCGCCGGAGCCCGCCGAGCTGAGCGGCGAGCGTGCGGTGGTTGCCGTCGGCGACCACGAGCTCGCCGCCGCCCGCGAGCGCCAGCAACTCGTCCTGCGCGGGACCCGGCGGCACCGGCCAGATGGCGTGCGTCCGACCCGAGCGGTCGATGTCGGTCGCGGCCGGGGCGCCCGCGCCGTCGCACGCCGCCGCCAACGCCACCTGCAGGTCGTCGGCACGCGCGGTCTGCAGGAGGAGTACCGGGGACAGCAAGTGGCCGGTCGCCTCCGCGAGGGCGATCCGCTCGCGGACCTTGTCGATGAAGACGTCCTCGTTGCGGATCACCAACCCGGGCTCGTCCGCGCTCGCCGAGATCTGGTCGGTGTCGACGAGGCAGAACAGGCCGTACGACGGCTCGTCGCCGGCGGCGGTGATCCGGTAGAGCACGACGATCCGGTCGGCCGGCGTGTAGCTGCCGTCCTGCTTGGCCTCGGCGAGGCGGCTCACCGCGTCGGGCAGGGCCTCGGCGAACGACTTGCCGAGGCTGTCCGGGGCGCGGTGCGGCATCTCGACCGCGAGCGCGCTCGCCGGGTTTGCCCGGACGATCTCGGTGATCTCCGCCTCATCGGCGAACTCGTCGTAGTTCTGGGCACCGGTGCCGCCAGTGGTGATCCAGGCCCGTTCGATGGGGTGCACGACGGTCCTCATGCCCGCGACGCTACCCGCTCTTCAGCGCGGCGCCGCGGATACCACGACCGGCGGAGCGACCAACGCGACCAGTTCGTCGGGCAGCCGCCAGCTGCGTCCGGACACCGACCAGTACGTGCGGCCGGCGCTTTCGGCGACCGCCTCTTTGGGAGCGGACATCTTCCATGGCGTCGGATTCTGGTCAGCAGCAGCCACGCTCAAATAAACGAAGGACGGGCGTCCCGGGTGCGCTTGAGCTCGTAGAAGCCGGGGGTGGCGGTCACCAGGACCGTGCCGTCCCAGAGCCGTCCGGCGTCCTCGCCGCGGGGGGTCGGCGTAACCACCGGGCCGAAGAACGCGACGGTCTGGCCGGGCTCCGGGCCGGGGAAGTGGATCACGGGGGTACCCACGTCGTTGCCCACCGGAGCCATGCCCGCCTCGTGGCTGGCCCGCAACGCCTCGTCGTACTCCGCCGAGTCGGCCGCGGCCGCCAGCGCCGGGTCGAGGCCGACTTCGGTCAGCGCCTCGCGGTACAGCTCCTGGTCGAATTCCCGGCCGCCGTTGTGGATCCGGGTGCCCAGCGCGGTATAGAGGTCCCGCAGCACTCCCTCGCCGACCTTCGCGGCGGCGGCCGTGCATACCCGCACCGGTCCCCAGCCGCGCGTCATCAGCGCCTGGTACCTCTCGGACAGCTCCCGGCCCTCGTTGAGCACGGACAGGCTCATGATGTGAAAACGGACGTCGACCGGGCGTACGCGCTCGACCTCGAGCAGCCATCGCGACGTCACCCACGCCCACGGGCAAATGGGATCGAACCACATGTCCACACTCATGCGACCGTCGTTCACCGTGCCTCCCCAAGGTCAGCCACACGGAGCGTAGCCGCTCCTTACCCCATCCTCACCCTATCGATACCCGCTCCGACACGGCCCCGGGTCGTGAGATGCACCGCATCCCGTGGCACGATGGGAATCCGGCGAGTCGACGAGGACTGGTCGAGTGATACCTGTGGATGGAGACTAACCGTGGCCGGAGTGCGCAACCTGACCCAGGCCGAGGCGGTGGAGCGAGCGCGCCTGCTCGACGTGACCTCGTACGACATCACCATGGACCTGACCGACGGCACCGGCGGCCCGGGTGAGCGCACCTTCCGTAGTACCACCGAGATCCAGTTCCGCTGTACCGAACCGGGAGCATCGACGTTCATCGAGGTGGCTGCGGACCGGATCCGGTCGGCGACGCTGAACGGCGTACCCCTGTCCACCGACGAGTGGTCCGCCGAGCGCGGGCTGGCGTTGCCCGGGCTCGCCGCCGACAACACGCTCGTGGTCGACGCGGACTTCCTGTACTCGGCCAGCGGGCAGGGCGTGCACCGCAGCGTGGACCCGGTGGACAAGGAGGTCTACGTCTACAGCCAGTTCGAGACGGCCGACGCCCAACGCGCGTTCGCCTGCTTCGACCAGCCGGACCTCAAGAGCGTCTTCAGTTGGCACGTGACCGTTCCGGCGCACTGGCGGGTCATCTCGAACATGCCGTCGGCCGCCGTCGACGCCGACCCGGGCGGCGTGGCCGGGACCCACACCGTCCACTTCGGACAGTCGGTACGGATGAGTACGTACGTCACCGCGATGTGCGCCGGGCCGTACCACGAGGTGCGCGACGCGCACGACGGTATCGAGCTGGGGGCGTACTGCCGGGTGTCGATGGCTCAGCACCTGGACGCCGACAACATCCTCGCCATCACCAAGCGGGGCTTCGACTTCTTCCACGAGCAGTT
This sequence comes from Micromonosporaceae bacterium, assembly GCA_035650075.1. GTDB lineage: Bacteria > Actinomycetota > Actinomycetes > Mycobacteriales > Micromonosporaceae > DASSUC01. The sequence continues at coordinate 14,849 of DASRII010000501.1, forward strand.
CGGGGTGCGCTACCCGCTGCCAAAGTACGACCAGGTCTTCGTACCGGACTTCAGCGCCGGCGCGATGGAGAACTTCGGCTGCGTCGTGCACGCCGAACAGCACTACCTGTTCCGCTCGCACGTCACCGACCACGAGTACGAGAACCGCGCCAACACGATCCTGCACGAGCTGGCGCACATGTGGTTCGGCGACCTGGTGACCATGCGCTGGTGGGACGACCTGTGGTTGAACGAGTCGTTCGCCGAGTGGGCCTCGCACTGGTGCAACTCACACTCCATCCGGTTCGCCGACGCGTGGGCGACGTTCTTGTCGATCCGCAAGACTTGGGGGTACCGGCAGGACCAGCTCTCCTCGACCCACCCGGTGTACTGCGAGATCCCCGATGTGGACGCGGTCGAGGTGAACTTCGACGGCATCACGTACGCCAAGGGCGCCGGCGTGATCAAGCAGCTCGTCGCGTACGTCGGGCAGGACGCGTTCCTGACCGGGCTGCGGTCGTACTTCCAGACCCACGCGTGGGGCAACGCCACCTTCGACGACCTGCTGACGTCGCTCGAGGCCGCCTCCGGCCGGGAACTGCGCAAGTTCGCCGCCCAGTGGCTGGAGACGGCCCAGGTCAACACGTTGCGCCCGGACGTGTCGATCGCACCGGACGGGACGTACTCCGCGGTGACCGTCGTCCAGGAGGCGCCCAGCGACTACCCGACGCTACGTACCCACCGGATCGCGATCGGACTCTACGACCTGTCGCCCGAAGGGACACTCGTGCGGCGGGACCGGCTGGAGATCGACGTGGCCGGCGAGCGGACGGACGTACCGGAGCTGACGGGTGTGCGGGTACCGGATGTCCTACTGATCAACGACGACGACCTGACGTACGCGAAGCTACGCCTCGACGAGCGGTCGATGTCCACTGTGGTCGATCACCTGGCCGGCCTCGACTCGGCGTTGGCCCGCGCCCTGTGCTGGGCAGCCGCCTGGGACATGGTCCGCGATGCCGAGCTGGCCCCGCGCGACTACGTGGCCCTCGCTACGGCCGGGCTGTCCGGCGAGCGGGACATCAACCTCGTCACCGCGACGCAACGCCAGGTGCAGGCCGTGCTGTCGTTCTACGCCGACCCGGCGTGGGCGCCGATCGGGTGGGAGCGGCTCGCGGAGGTCTCGCTCGCCGCGATGCGGGCGGCCGAGCCGCGCAGCGGTTTCCAGCTTTCCTGGGCACGGTCGTTCATCGGGGCCGCCCGCGGCGAGGCCGACCTGGCCCTGCTGCGCGGCTGGCTGGACGAGGTGGACGTACCGCCCGGCCTGGCCATCGACACCGAACTGCGGTGGTCGATCCTGCACGCGCTGGTGGCCGCCGGTACCGCCGGCGACGACGCGATCGAGGCCGAACTGGACCGCGACCGGACCTCGAGCGGCGAACGCCAAGCGGCCCTGGCCCGGGCACTCGTACCGACCGCGGAGGCCAAGGCCGAGACGTGGCGCCGGCTCGTCGCCGACCAGAGCCTGCCGAACTGGCTACAGCGCGCGATGCTGCACGGCTTCCAGCACCACCGGCAGGTCGAGCTGACCGCTCCGTACGCGCCGCTGTACTTCGACGTGGTCGACGACGTGTGGGCGAGCCGGGACGGCGAGCAGGCTCAGGAGTTCGTGTTCCTGGCGTACCCGGCCTATCAGGTCACCGAGGACACGGTCACGGCTACCGACGCCTGGTTGGCCGGTACCGGTCACCCCGCACCGCTGCGCCGACTCGTCGGCGAGGGCCGCGACGGCGTCATCCGCGCCCTGAAGGCCCGCCAGCGCGACACCGCCTGAGCTTCGGCCCTCCCATGTTGATCATGAAGTTGGTGTGACGACACGCCGTCGACAGTCCAACAAAGTTCATGATCGACGCAAAGGGGGGCGGGGGTGGGGTTAGCCGCGGCGGGCGTGGTCGGCCAGCTGGGCGAGGCCGCTGACGATACCGCCGGCGAGGTCACCGCCACTGAACGAGGCGGCCATCGACAGCGCGGCGAGCTTGCAGTCGCGGTCCTGCACGCGCTTGCGTGCCTCGGTACCGGTCACGATCTCCAGGGCCCGCTGGTTCGGCGAGACGCAGACGAGTACCGAACGGTCGGGGTCGGCGAGCTGGCTGTGCAGCTTCTCGGCGTGCCCGCGGACGGGGTCGTCGAGCTCGCCGACGTAGACGCTGAACACGAGATCCGTACTCTGGTCGGCCAGACGCAGCGCCTCGTCGAGGCGGAGGAGCTGGGGCGTGGTGAACGGGCCGTAGAGCACCGCGGCCCGATCGGCCAGCAGGTCCTCGGCCCGCGAGGTGGTGTCACCAGCGGTCACTTGCGCCTCCCAGATCCCCCTGTGCGGCGACCCCGGTGTCGCCAGCACTGTTTTTCTCCCCCGCTGTTCCGGCGGGCAGTTCCGCGTGGCGCGGGCCGGTCAGCGCCGCGTGACCGTCCACACCGGACGCACCGGACAACCGCTCGGGCGCCGACAGGAACCACACCGGCGTGAACTCGAACGGCCGCCCTGGCCGGTACCGCTTACCTGGCCGCGTGCCCCCCATGTACACCAGGCCGAAGACCAAGGCCACTACGGCCGCGGGAATCGCGACGAAGAAGAGCACCGTCTCGAGAACTGACACGGCGTTCACGGTAGCGGAGCAAGTTACCCCGCCCACAGCGCGGGGTGGCGGTCTGCCCATGGCCCGAACCGCTCGATCTGGGCGGCGACCGCGAGCACGAGCGCGTCGGCCCCGACCGCACCGGCCAGCATCGCGCCGACCGGCAACCCGTCGGGGGTACGCCCGACGGGCAGCGACACCGCCGGCTGGCCCGTGACGTTGTACGCAGCGCAATACGGCGAGAACCGCTTCTGCCGCGCGAAGTCCTCGGCCGGCTCGTCGGCACCGGCGAAGTAACCGATCGCCGCTTGCGGTGCGGCCAGTGTCGGGCTGAGCAACAGATCGTAAGGAGCGAGCGTGCGCAGCACCCGGCGGACGTCGTGCTGTACCTCCGTCAGGTCGGCCATGAGTGTGCCGGCCGACAACTGCGCGCCGAGACCGCGCATCCACCGGGTCAGCGGCAGCAGCTTCGGTTCCGCGTCGGGTGGGACCACCGCGGACAGCGCCAACGCGGCCCACACCCGGTCGAACCGGGCCTCGAGCGCCGGGTCCAGCAGCCCCGGTACGTCGACGACCTCGTGCCCGGCCTCGGTCAGCGCGGCCGTGGCGGCGTCGACCGCGGCCAGGCACGCCGGGTCGACCGGTACGTCGGCGAGCATCGGCGCGGTGAATCGCCCGATCTTCAACCGCTGTGGCGGCGCGGCGTCGAGCGCACGCAGATATCCGCCGGCCGGTCGCGGTGGCGACGGATAGGGCTCACCGGGCATCGGTACCGCTATCGCGTCGAGCACGGCCGCGACATCGGAGACGGTACGGCCGATCGGACCGTTGGTGGGCAACCCGAAGCCGCCCGCGCCGATCGGCCCATGACTGACCAGTCCCCGGCTCGGCTTGAAGCCGACCAGCCCGCAGATCGAGGAAGGGATGCGGACCGAGCCGCCCCCGTCGTTGCCCTGCGCTACCGGCAGCAGACCGGCCGCGACCGCCGCCGCCGCGCCGCCGCTCGAACCGCCCGCGGTGTGGCTCAGGGACCACGGGTTGCGGGCCGGCGGCGCCACCTCGGTCTCGGCGTGCAGCGACAGCCCGAACTCCGACGTGGTCGTCTTGCCGAGGCTGATCGTGCCCGCCGCCCGCAGCAGCGCTACGACATCGGCGTCCACCGGCGGTACGAAGTCCGCGAACGCCGCCGAACCAAAGGTGGTCCGGACTCCCTTCGTGACGGTCAGGTCCTTGATCGCGATCGGTACGCCGTGCAGCGGCGGCAGGCCATCGGTGCCTTGTCGGGTCCGGGCATCGGCGGCGCGGGCCGCCTCCCGGGCCGCGTCGGCGGTGACCGTGACGAACGCGCCGACCGTGTCGCCGTGCTCCGCGATCCGGCCGAGGTAGTGCTGGACGAGCTCGGTCGCGCTGATCTGACCGGACCGTACGGCGGCAGCCTGCTCCAGCGCGGTCAGGTCGTGCAGTTGTGCCATGCCGCCCAAGCTACCGTCAATCGGATGACCGACCTGCTTGCCCGCGCCCATGCGCTCGACGCGGCGGATCCGCTCGCGCTGTTCCGGGAGCGTTTCGTCATCGGCGACGAGACGTTGGTCTACCTCGACGGCAACTCGCTGGGCCGGTTGCCCCTGGCGACCCGGGACCGGCTACGGCAGGCGATCGAGGTGGAGTGGGGCGAGGAGCTGATCCGCGGCTGGGCCCGCTGGATCGACCTGGCCCGCGAGGCGGGCGACGTGCTGGCTACCGGGGTGCTCGGGGTCGCACCGGGCGAGGTCGTGCTGTCGGACTCGACGAGCGTGAACATATACAAGCTGGCCGCTGCGGCGCTCGACGCCCGGCCCGGTCGGACGGTCATCGTCACCGACGACGACAACTTCCCGACGGACCGGTACGTCCTGGCCGGTCTGGCCCGGGCGCGCGGCGGCGAACTGCGCGTCGTGCGTACCGATGTCAATGCGGGAATCGACGCCGACACGGTCCGAGCGGCGCTCGACGAGCGGGTGGCACTGTTGTCCCTGTCCCACGTGGCGTACCGGTCGGGCGCGGTGGCCGACATGGTCGGGCTGACCGCGGCGGCGCACGACGCCGGGGCGCTCGTGTTGTGGGACCTGTGCCACTCGGCCGGGGCGGTACCGACGCCGCTCGCGGCGGCCGGAGCGGACCTCGCCGTGGGCTGTACATATAAGTACCTCAATGCTGGACCGGGTGCTCCGGCGTTTCTCTACGTCCGTGAAGATCTGCAGTCCACGCTGCATCAGCCGATCTGGGGCTGGTTCAGCCAGCGGGACCAGTTCGCGATGGGCGAGTCGTACGACCCTGTCGACGACATCGGCCGGTTCCTCGTCGGTACCCCGCCGGTCCTGGGCGGGTACGCCGCCCTCGAGGGTGCCCGGCTGACCGCCGAGGCGGGCATCGAGGCGATCGCCGCCAAGGGCGCCCGGCTGACCTCGTACGCGATCGAACTGTTCGACGCGTGGCTCGCGCGGTACGGCCTGACGCTCGCCTCGCCCCGGGACGCCCGGCACCGGGGTGCCCACGTCACGCTCCACCACGCGCGGGCGTGGCAGATCTGCCAGGCGTGGCAGGCGGCGAAGGTGATCCCCGACTTCCGGACGCCGGACCGGGTACGGATCGGCCCGGCACCGCTCTACACCCGCTTTGTCGAGGTCTACGAGGCATTCGACCGACTGCGCCAGATCATGGACTCTGGCGAATATGAGCGTTTTACGGTGGAACGCGCGAGAGTTACTTAAAGTCGGCCTTATGCGGGCACTCCGATCATTAGCCGCACTCGCCGTAGCCGGTGGCACCGTTCTGATGGGCGCCGCCCCGGCACACGCGGTCGACGTCTTCGTCGAGGTCAACCCGAACACGATCCAGGCCGGGTACGCGGTCGTGATCCGGGCGAGCTGTGGGGACAGCGTCAACCCGGGCACCGTCAAGTCGGACGCCTTCGGCGAGGTCACGCTCGTCCACCAGTACGGCTTCCTGACCGCCACCGTGACCGTCCCGACCAACACCCGGCCGCGCGGGTACACCGTCAAACTGACCTGTCCCACCGGCAGTAGCGCGACGACCACGCTGTGGGTGGTGGGCATGCCGGCGCCCACCCGCGGCCCGCACACCGGCGGGGGTTGGCTGGCTGTGGGCGGCGGATCGGACCGTGGCCTCGGTGGGATGACGCTCGTCGGCGGCGGGCTGGTCGTGGTCGGCGTCGGCGCCGGACTGGGCCTGCTGCTCCGGCGGCGGCGAGCGGGCGCGGCTCGCTGAGTCATGCGCCGGTTGGGTACGCCCCTGGTGGCGTCGCTCGTGCTGACCGGTCTGTTCCTCGCCGGGCTCGGTCTCGGCCAGCTCACCGGCACGATCCCGCTGCCCTACCTCGGCGACCGGGCCAGCGCGCGCCCCACGGAAGCGACCCTGAAGCCGTCGTGGCCGGTACGCATCTCGATCCCGGCGATCGGCGTACGCGCGCCGGTGCGTCCGGTTGGGCTGGCCGACGACGGTACCGTGGCCACCCCGCCGCTGAGCCGCCGCAACGAGACGGGCTGGTACGACCGCGGTCCCACGCCGGGGCAGGACGGTCCGGCGATCATCGTCGGCCATCTCGACACGAAGGATGGCCCGGCCGTGTTCCACCGGCTGGCGAGCCTGCGGCCCGGGCAGGTCGTCCAGGTGACCCGCCGCGACCACAAGGTCGTGGTGTTCACCGTGGACAGCGTCGAGACGTTCGACAAGGCGCGGTTGCCGGTCGAGCGGATCTACCGGGACTTCTCCCGGCCCGGGCTGCGGCTGATCACGTGCGGCGGCCGCTGGGTGGGCGGCGAGACAGGCTATGCCGACAACGTCGTGATCTTCGCTTCGGTCAAGCTGTAACTCACGCGGCCCCGGGCAGCGCCAGCCAGTCGGCCCAGCGCGGGTCCGGGGCGCGGTGACCCAGCACCCGCCACGCCGTCCCCCGAGGTGCCGCGGGCACATTGTGCAAACGCCAGCCGAGTTCGGCTGGCGTTCGATCTCCCTTGCTGTGGTTGCACCGGGCGCAGGCGGCCACCACGTTCTCCCACGCATGCCGTCCCCCCCGGCTGCGGGGCATCACGTGATCTATTGTCTCGGCGGGTCCGTGGCAGTACGCGCAGTGCCAGCCGTCGCGGGCGAAGATGGCCCGGCGGGACAACCCGACATGTGTGCGGTACGGCACTCGGACGAAGCGGGTGAGCTTGACCACCGACGGCACGGGAAGGCTGTGCCGGGCGCTGTGCAGAATGCCGTCGCCGTCGGCGACGCAGACAGCCTTGGCGGACAGGACGAGGATGGCGGCTCGGCGGATCGACACGACACACAGCGGCTCATAAGTGGCATTGAGGACCAACGCCCCCAGGCTCGCTGTGCGTCGTATGTCAGGCATCGTGCTCACCCTCCGGTCCATCCTGTGGGCCAATCGTCCCTGATAGATCCTCGAATTGCACGTACTATTTGGGACCCGTGGCGCTCGAGATCCTGACCGTGGACTGTAACGACAACCCTCTCTGCCAGCAGATCTACGACTGGACCGGGACGGAGTGGCTCGCCGAGGGCAGCTACCTGTTCCTCGTCAAGCCATTCCGGATTCTGCTGATCGTTCTGCTCGCGATGCTCGCGCGGTTCCTGTTGCACCGCATGATCAACCGGCTGATCCGCAGGACCGCCGATGGCGGCGTGCCGACGGTACTCAAGCCGCTGCGGGAACGGATCCCCACCGGGCTGGCGCCGTTCGCGGAGCGCCGCCGGCAGCGCGCCGAGGCGATCGGCTCGGTCCTGCGCAGCACCGTCAGCCTCACGATCTTCGCGATCGCGTCCCTGATGATCCTCGCCGAGCTGGGCGTCGACCTCGCCCCGCTGCTGGCCAGTGCCGGGATCGTCGGCATCGCCCTCGGCTTCGGGGCGCAGAGCCTCGTCAAGGATCTCCTGGCGGGTCTGTTCATGTTGCTCGAGGACCAGTACGGCGTCGGCGACACCGTCGACCTCGGCGAAGCCACCGGCGTGGTGGAGGCGGTCGGGCTCCGCATAACTACGATCCGTGACTTCCGGGGCGTGCTCTGGTACATCCGCAACGGAGAGATCATCCGGGTCGGCAACAAGAGCCAGGGTTGGGCCGTGGTGCTGGTCGATATCCCGATCGGCTTCGCGGGCGTCGAGGAGGCGACCACGGTACTGAGATCCGCCGCCCAGACTCTCGCGGACGATCCCGATCACGACGAGGACTTCATCGACCCGCCTCAGGTCCTGGGCGTCGAACAGATCACGGTGGACGGCGCGGTGATCAGGGCGATCGCCAAAACCCCTGCGGATGCCCAGTTCCGAGTGGGTCGTGAGCTGCGCAGGAGGTTGAGCGAGGCGCTCGAAACGTCGGGTATCGCCGCACAGATCGCCGCCTCCCGGGTGTACCCACGCATGGCTACCCCGACCTCGCCGGCGGGCCCTGGCTCGAACGGTCCGACAGACGACACGGAGACCGGGCAGGGAGGGCCGACCTGACGCGCCGAGTTTCCCGTACGCGCAGTGTTCGGCTATCGTCCGTTCGTTCAGTCAGACTCATGACTAATGGCCCGTTCGCCCTAGCACGATCTCGGATGATCGGGCAGAATCACCACAGGATCCGACACAGCAGTCGCCATCGATGGAGGGCCTTCCGGTGTCCGACGAGACGTTCGCCACCGATCGCCCGGCCACGTTCCGTGAAGTGTTCGAGAGCCGAGAATTTCGGTTCGTCTTCTCATCGACCACCCTCTCCTTCGTCGGCGACCACCTCGCGAAGGTGGCGGTCACCGCCCTCGTCTTCCAGACGACCCACTCGGTAGCCCTGTCCGCCGCGGCCTTCGCGCTCAGCTATCTGCCCTGGGCGGCCGGCGGTCCGGTGCTGGCGACGATCGCCGAGCGGTACCCGTTCCGCCGGGTCATGGTGACCTGCGACGTCATCCAGATGCTGCTGATCGCGCTCATCGCGATCCCCGGTATGCCGGTCTGGGCCATGCTCGTGCTGCTGTTCGCCGCCGCGCTGGCGAACCCGCCGTTCCAGGCGGCCCGCTCGGCCATGCTGCCGCAGCTGCTCGAGGGCGACCGGTACGTCGTGGGTCTGTCCCTGCACCAGAGCACGCGCCAGGTCGCGCAGATCACGGGGTACGCGCTCGGTGGCGCCATCGCGCCGTTCTACCCACGGCTGGCCCTGCTGCTGGACGCCGCCACGTTCGCGGTGTCCGCGCTGCTGATCAGGTACGGCGTCGGCGACCGCCGGCCGATCGGCGCGCCGGTGCACCACCACCTCGGTCGCGACACCGTCGACGGGTTCCGGGTGGTCTTCGGAACGCCCGTGCTGCGCGCGATCGCGGTACTGGTCTTCACGTCCATGCTCTTCGCGATCGTGCCCGAGGGCCTGGCCGCCGCATGGGCGGCCGATCTCGCCGAGACCAACGCCGACCGGGGTTGGATGCAGGCACTGATCATGGCGGCCCACCCGATCGGGTTCGTGATCGGCGGCCTCATCGTCGGGCGGCTGGTCGCGCCGGAGAGGAGGCGCCAGCTGATCCGGCCGTTCGCCGTGCTGGCACCGCTGGCGTTGATCCCGGCGTTCCTGTCCCCACCGGTCTTCGGCATCGCGGTCATGGCCGCGGTGTGCGGCTTCGCGACGGCCGGGCTGATCCCGCCGACGAACGGACTGTTCGTCCAGGCGCTACCGGCGTCGTACCGCGCCCGGGCCTATGGCGTGATGCAGGGCGGCGTGCAGGTCATGCAGGGCATCGCGGTCCTGGCTACCGGTCTGCTCGCCGAGCGCTTCGGCATCCCGTTGGTCGTCGGCCTGTGGAGCACCGCCGGCGTACTCGTCGTGCTGTTCGCCGTGTCCCGATGGCCGTCCCGGGCGGCGATCGCCCGGGCGATCGAGACGGCCCAGGCGGTCAACGGCACCGCCGAGCACCGGCCCGCGCCGCCCCAGCGTGCCGGGGTACCGGGCACGAACGAGCGCGAACACGTCGGACGGCACCGGCAGCGCGAGGCGTCGGCCAACACACCGACGAACGGGGTGGCGTCCCGGGCGCTCGCCCGCGGCCGGGAGATCGTGGGAATGCCGCCGAACCCGGCCGACCCGGAGCACAGCGAGGCTTCCCTCTGAGCCCTGGCACACTAGTTCGGTGAGCAACTTTTACGACCAGGTCGGCGGCGAACCCACGTTCCGCCGGCTGGTCACCGAGTTCTACGCCGGTGTCGCTACCGACCCGCTGCTGCGCCCGCTCTACCCGGACGCGGACCTCGGACCGGCCACCGAGCGGCTCACGCTGTTCCTCATGCAGTACTGGGGTGGTCCGAACACCTACTCGGCAGAGCGGGGCCACCCGAGGCTGCGCATGCGGCACGCGCCGTTCCGGATCGGCCCGGCCGAGCGTGACGCCTGGCTGCGGCACATGAAGCGGGCGGTCGACGCGCTCGAGCTGCCTGCCGACGAGGCCACGACGCTCTGGGACTACCTCGAACGGTCCGCCTACTTCATGGTCAACACGTTCGACGAGTCGCCGGCGAGCCTGCCGATCCAGCAATAGCCCGCCCGCGGGCTGGCTCGTTGTCCCGGTGTGCGCCGCCTACTCACCGCTACCGCCCTGGTCGCCGTCGGGCTGCTCGGACTCGTGCCGGCCAGCGCCGGTACCCGCCACCCTGGGGTGGTCTCGGCGAACCCCGTGGACTGGACACCGCACGTCCGCGACGGCGAGGTCCGCGCGATCACGGTCGTGGGGCAGACGGTCGTGGTCGGTGGTGACTTCACCTGGGTCAGCCAGGCGGACGGCGTGGAGTACGACCGCTGGTTCCTGTTCGCCTTCGACCTGCCCACCGGCCGGATCCGGGCGCCGTTCGTGCCCGACCTGGACGGGCCGGTGTACGCGCTGGCGCCCGGCCCGAACGGCACCGTCTTCGCCGGCGGTGCGTTCCGCACGGTCAACGGCGTACCGCAGCGCGGCTTGACCCGGCTGCGGCTGTCCGACGGTGCGGCGGTACCCGGCTTCCGCGCCCCGATCGACCAGGGCGACGTCCGGGCGCTGGCCACGTCAGGCCCGTGGCTGTACGCCGGTGGCGCCTTCACCCGCGTCGGCGGCGTCCGGCGTACCGGGATCGCCCGGCTGTCCACGGGCACCGGGGCGGTCGACTCCGGCTTCGACGCCCAGCTGGCCGCCCCGGAACTGAGCCGGGTACGGGTCGAGGACCTCACGGTCTCCCCCAACGGCAGCCGGGTCGTCGCGATCGGCGCGCTCACCAGTGCCGCCGGTCGCGGCCGCACCCAGCTCGTCATGCTGGACACCGCCGCATCACCGGCCCGGGTCGCGGACTGGTACACCGACGCGTACGCAACCCGTTGCCGGCCGGAGTTCGAGACCTACCTGCGGGGCGTGGACTTCTCCCCCGACGGCTCGTACTTCGTCGTGGTCACTACCGGCCGGATGACCGGACCGGGTTACCTGTGTGACACCGCGGCGCGGTTCGAGACCGCGGGTACCGGCCGGCACTGGCCCACCTGGGTCAACCACACCGGCGGTGACTCGCTCTACTCGGTCGCGGTGACCGGCAGCGCCGTCTACGTCGGAGGGCACCAGCGCTGGCTGGACAACCCGGAGGGGGACGAATCGGCCGGCCCGGGAGCCGTGGTACGGCCCGGCATCGGAGCGATCGACCCCGCCACCGGACGCGCGCTGCCCTGGAACCCGACGCGTAGCCGGGGCGTCGGCGCCCGCGCCCTGCTCGCGACGCCGGCCGGCCTGTTCGTCGGCTCGGACACCGAGCGGCTGGCCCGCGAGTACCACGGGAGGCTGGGCCTGTTCCCGTTGAGCTAGCCCCGGCGCCAATTGAGCTAGCGTCGCTTCATGCGCTGGTTGGCTCTGCTCGCCGCATTGGCGACGGTGGGATGCACCGCGGTCGCCGAGAAGCCGAACCCGCTGCCGACCAGACCTCCAACCAGCGCACCGCCCGCCCCGGACGGCAGGTCGCAGCCGGTCGCCGATCCGGTCTATCCGGAGTACGGCAACCCTGACATAGACGTACTTCGTTACAATCTCGACCTCGCGTGGGACCCGGCGGCGCGGCAGCTGACCGGTACGGCGGCGCTGACCGTCCGCGCCGTCCGCGAGCTGTCCGAGATCGCCCTCGACTTCGGTTCTGCGTACACAGTGGACAGAGCGACCGTCGACGGCGCCGATGCCCGGCCGATCCGCCGGACCGGCGACCTGGTCCTGCGAGCGGGCCGGCCGGTGGCCCCGGACGCCGTCGTAACCGTGGTCGTCGGGTACCACGGCCGGCCGGCGACCGTGCCGTTCCCCGGCGCCCGGCGGGACGTGTCAACGCTCGGCCTGCACGTGACCCAGGACGGCGGGCTGTGGGCGATGCAGGAGCCGTATGGCGCGTTCACCTGGTTTCCGTGCAGCGACCAGCCGTCCGACGAGGCGGTCTACGACATCGCGATCAGAGTGCCGGAGGGCTGGGTGGGCGTGGCGAACGGTATGCCGAGCGGGCCGGACGACCACACGTACCGGTGGCACGCCGCCGAGGCGATGCCGACCTACCTCGTCACGCTGGCCGTCGACCGCTTCGAACGGCACAACGACACCGGCCCGCACGGGCTGCCGATCACCTACTGGGTACGGCCGCAGGACAGCGCCGCGATGCTGCCCACCCTGCGCCAGTCACCGCGAATGCTGAGCTGGCTGGAGCAGAAGCTCGGGCCGTACCCGTTCAGCAGCGCGGGCGTGGTCATCGTGCAGAACAGGTCCGGCATGGAGACCCAGACGATGGTCACCCTGGGACCGATCACCGGCGTGGAGGCGGCACCGGTACTGCTGCACGAGTACGCCCATCACTGGTTCGGCGACTCGGTGACGCCGCGGACGTGGCGGGACGTCTGGCTGAACGAGGGCTTCGCGACGTACCTGCAGGGGCTGTTCGAGCTCGACGAGCACACGGCCACCGAGACCGGTCTCCTCGCCGCGTGGCGCCGGATCGACGCGGAGCAGCGGGCCGAGGCCGGGCCACCGGCCCGGTACCGGCCCGACCGGTTCGCCGCCCGAAACGTCTACGTCGGGCCCGCGCTGATGCTGCACGAACTGCGCGGCGTGCTCGGCGACCCGACCTTCTTCGCGATGCTGCACGACTGGGTCCAGCACAACCGGCACACCCAGCAGGACCGTGCCGGCTTCACCGCGTGGCTGCGCGCGTACACCGGACGGGATGTGTCCGCGATCGTCGACAAGTGGCTCGACTCGCCGACGACGCCGGCGTGATCTTAGAGGAGCGCGCCCTCGTCGTGGAGCCAGTCCACGAACGTGGTCGCCACCGCGGCGGCACAGTCGATCAGCTCGACGAGCAGCGCGTCGTGCGTCCCGGACCGCAGCGGCACCTGCATCTCCGCGTAGATCGGCAGTTGCCCGCGCTCGGTCGGATCCCCCACGTACGCCTTGCAGAACCGGCGGGTGTGGTTCCACTCGTTGACCGAGCGGTACGCGTGGTCCGCCCAGTCCGGCGGTACCGTCCCGTGCGGCCTGGCCCGGATGACCAGGATCTCGTCCTCCGGCCCCTCGAGGGTGAACAGCACCGCGTGCCGCTCCCACATGGCCAGCAGGCCGCCGTCCCCATCGGCGAGGTACCTGATGTCCAGCAGGTCGAGCGTGTCCGTCATCCGCTGCAACGTCACCGGCGGTACGGGAACCGAGGAGGTATCCGGAGCGGGCAGACAGTCCAATTTAGACAGATCGGCGGGTACACCGACCGTCTGGTCGGGTACCCGTTGGTGTGGTAAGTCGACTCGGGTCGCCTGTTCGCCATCGGCTTGTCCGCCGCGCCATGGCCACCTCGGCATAGCTCGTACTCCTCGCCTCGAACCCCAAACCCCAGGTAACCCCAAACCTCAGGTACCGCCACTGCCGTGCAACACAGCGGATCCACTCGCTGACGGTCCGTGGATCCGAGGCACGACGGTACCCGTATAGCCGGTCCAAGGCATCCCCGCACCGACCTGACCAAGCCGAATGGCTATGTGTCTCCACCCGTTCGGCCGATGGTACGAATCATGAGTCCGACGGTTCGCGAATGCCAAGCAACACCATATTCTGCAGCAAGACCGACGAAGCTGCCAACCGTGAGTACTCGTACCTCAGGCCCGTTCGTCCGAGGCAAGAATCCCATCCGTGACACGGCTTGCACCAGCCGCTGTGGTACGGGAATCCGTTCGGTGTCCACAGCCTCCACCATGATTGCCACGTGGTCGAGTAGCGCGTCGCGCAGCACCCGGTCGCCGACGACCCGACCCGAGGTCAGCCCGGTGGACGTGGCCTGGCGCAGCGTCTGCTCGGCCGCTTCGGCCAGCCGGCGGATCGTCGCGGCCGGTACCGCCTCGACGGTCGTACCGCCGCCCGACGGCAGCGCCCAGCGCCACTGCGCGTCCCGCCGAGCCGGTAGCGCGCCGGTGTCCTCCGTGAGCGAGGCGAGCAGATCCCCGGCCCCGACGGTCGCATCGTCGGCGCGCTCACCCTGGACGGTGCGGGTCACGAGTACCTCCCACGGCAGCCGCGCCCAGAGCGCGATGCCGTGCGGTGAAGCCGGCCGCAGCCGTACCACCGCCCCCGGATCGACACGCACCAACCGCCGGAGAAACGCCTCCGCGTCCGCGACGCCGCTCCCGGCCAACCCATGCGGGTCACTCACAACGCCACCGCCCCCCCGTGGTTGATCATGAAGTTGGCAGCTCGACACGCCGTCGACACCCCAACTAAGTTCATGATCAACGGGGGTCAGCGGGGTCACGGGGGGCGGCGGGGGCGGCGGTCCACGGTTCTAGGAACGCGCGCTCGGCGGTTGACAGGCGGCGGGGGCGGGCGGCGGTGAGGTCGAAGGGGACGCATACGGAGCGGGCGCGGCTGGCCACGGCGTCGCCGGAGTACAGCTCGTACGCGATCACGAAGCGGGAGGGACGGATCTCCTCTACCCACATCTCGATCCGGACACTGTCCCCGTAGTCCACCGGACGCAGGTAGTCGACCTCGTGGCGGGAGATGACGATCCCCTCCTCGAACGAGGTCAACCCGGCTTCGCGGGCTCCCACGAACATCAGCGCGACCCGGGCCTCCTCGTACAGCGTGAGGAAGCGAGCGTTGTTCACGTGGCCGTAGACATCCATATCCGACCACCGCAGATTGCAGGCGTGAACGAATCTAGTCACGCGTCAGCTTGCGGTACGTCACCCGGTGCGGGCGCGCCGCCTCGGCTCCCAACCGCTCGACCTTGTTCTTCTCGTACGCTTCGAAGTTGCCCTCGTACCAGAACCAGCGGGCCGGATCGGCCTCGTCGCCTTCCCAGGCGAGGATGTGTGTGGCGACCCGGTCGAGGAACATCCGGTCGTGCGAGATGACCACGGCACAGCCCGGGAAGTCGAGCAGCGCGTTCTCCAGACTCGACAAGGTCTCTACGTCGAGGTCGTTCGTGGGCTCGTCGAGCAGGACCACGTTCCCGCCGATCTTCAGCGTCATCGCCAGGTTGAGTCGATTGCGCTCGCCGCCGCTGAGGATCCCGGTCGGCTTCTGCTGATCCGGACCCTTGAAGCCGAACGCCGCGACATACGCCCGCGACGGCATCTCGACCTTGCCCACCATCAGGTGGTCGAGGCCGTCGGAGACGACTTCCCAGACCGACTTCTTCGGGTCGAGGCCGGCCCGCTCCTGGTCCACATAGGACAGCAGGACGGTGTTGCCGACCTGTACGCTGCCGGCGTCCGGCTGTTCCAGCCCCACGATGGTCTTGAACAGCGTGGTCTTGCCGACGCCGTTCGGCCCGATGATGCCGACGATCCCGTTGCGCGGCAACGAGAACGACAGGTCGTCGATCAGCACGCGGTCCCCGAAGCCCTTGCGGAGCTTGGATACCTCGATCACCGTGCTGCCCAGCCGGGGACCCGGCGGGATCTGGATCTCCTCGAAATCGAGCTTGCGGGTCTTCTCCGCCTCCGCGGCCATCTCGTCGTACCGCTGCAGCCGCGCCCGTGACTTCGTCTGCCGCGCCTTGGCGTTGGATCGTACCCATTGAAGTTCGTCGTCGAGACGCTTCTTCATCTTGGCGTCCTTGCGCCCCTGGACGGCCAGCCGCTCGGACTTCTTCTCGAGGTACGTCGAGTAGTTGCCCTCGTACGGGTAGACCTTGCCGCGGTCCACCTCGGCGATCCACTGCGCGACGTTGTCGAGGAAGTACCGGTCGTGGGTGATCGCGACGACCGTGCCCGGGTACTTCGCGAGGTGCTGCTCCAGCCACTGCACGCTCTCCGCGTCGAGGTGGTTGGTGGGCTCGTCGAGGAGCAGCAGATCGGGTTGCTGGAGGAGCAGCTTGCACAGCGCGACCCGGCGGCGCTCACCACCGGACAGCGTGGTCACGTCGGCGTCGGGCGGCGGGCAGCGCAGGGCGTCCATCGCCAGCTCGAGCTTGGAGTCCACGTCCCAGGCGTCGGCGTGGTCCAGCTCCTCCTGCAGCCGGCCCATCTCGTTCATCAGCTCGTCGGAGTAATCGGTCGCCATCAGCTCGGCGATCTCGTTGAACCGCGCCAGCTTCGCCTTCGTGTCGGCGACCGCCTCCTCGATGTTGCCGAGCACGGTCTTGTCCTCGGTCAGCGGCGGCTCCTGGGCGAGCAGGCCGACGGTGTACCCCGGCATGAGCCTTGCCTCGCCGTTGCTCGGCCGGTCCAGCCCCGCCATGATCCGAAGCAGGCTCGACTTGCCGGCGCCGTTCGGCCCGACCACGCCGATCTTGGCGCCGGGCAGGAAGTACAGCGTCACATCGTCGAGGACGACCTTGTCGCCGTGGGCACGGCGCGCCTTTTCGAGCGTGTAGATGAACTGAGCCACGGCCCAATCTTTCCAGCCACGTCACCCTCCGCCCACATCGGGCTCCGCTACTGCGACGGGTACGTGTACGTGGGCAGGACGGGCTCGACGGAGTCGTTCTTCGTCCCCGGATTGTCGATGGTCAGCTTGTCGCGGGCGATGCGGTAGGTCGTGATCTGGTCGCCGGATCCGTTGGTCGCGACGTAGCTGGTGCCGTCCCGAATGACGTCCTCGAGGAACAGCGTGTTGTCGGAGATCGCCGCCGGCAGCTGGTCCGTTGCGGGCCGCCCGGCGAGGCGGTTGCCCTGGTACCAGAGCTTGTCGTCGGCGTCCTTGCAGATCCACACCTGGGACAGCTCGGTACGGATGTAGAGCACCACGTCCAGCGGCTTCTTCGCGGCTTCCTGCGTCACGTCCGGACATTTGACGGTGACGGGCGGTGACGAGGACAGAGTGGGAGTCACCGGCGGTGACTGGGGGGTGGTGACCCCGGTGCCAGTGCCGGCGTTGTCACCGGGGTCCTTGCCGTCACCGCCCAGGCCGGCCACGTACCAGCCCAGCGCCACGCCGACCGAAGCGCCGATGATCGCCAGGAACACGAGTGCGAGCAGCAGCGGGCCAGCAACGGGGCGACGCTGGTTCATACGTGCAGGATCCCATCCGGCACAAAGGTCGGTATCCCGGGATAGCGCCAAACTCCATATCACAAACTGGCAACGGAACTTTTGGATTCACAGGACGTGGGTACAGCCGAATTCGGGCGATGCTGCCCAGATTGAATAAGGGAGTAAACACATGTATCGACCGTCCTGGGGCAGAACGGTTGGCGCACTGGTCCTCGCTCTCGTAACGGGCGGAGTGACCGCGTGTGGCAACGGTGGTGGCGGCACGACCGCGCAACCCGGCCAGTTCGAAGGGCGAGGGCCGATCACTCTCGCTCAGGGCAAGGACACCACCGGAACGGTGCAGGGCCAGCTCGACCGCTGGAACACCGATCACCCCAACGAGAAGGTCACGCTGGCCGAGCTGCCGGAGTCGGCAGACCAGCAGCGCCAGCAGTTCATCCAGAACGCCCAGACCAAGTCCGACGCATTCGCGGTCCTGAACATGGACGTGATCTGGACGGCCGAGTTCGCGGCGAACGGCTGGATCCAGCAGTTGCCCGAGGACCAGTTCCCGCTCGGCGAGATGCTGCCGTCCACTGTGGCCACCGGCAAGTACTTCAACAAGCTGTACGCGGTGCCGTACAACACCAACGCGGGTCTGCTCTTCTACCGCAAGGACCTGCTCGACCAGGTGCAGGCGCAGCCGCCGAAGACCTGGGACGAGATGCAGGCGACCTGTGCCAAGGTGAAGGCACTGCCCGCGGCCGCCGGCATCGGTTGCTACGCCGGCCAGTTCGACAAGTACGAAGGGCTGACAGTCAACTTCTCCGAGGCAGTGCAGTCCGCGGGTGGGAAGGTCGTCGACGACGAGGGCAAGCCCACCGTGAACTCCCCGGAGGCCAAGGCGGGCCTGGAGTTCCTGGTCAACGGCTTCAAGAGCGGGTTGATCCCGCGGGACGCGGTGACGTACCAGGAGGAGCCCGGTCGGCGCGCCTTCCAGGAGGGCAAGCTGATCTTCCACCGGCAGTGGCCGTACCAGTGGACGCTCGCCAACGCTACCGACGGCTCCAGCAAGGTGGCTGGCAAGTTCGGCGTGGCACCGCTGCCCGGCAAGTCCGGTCCCGGCAGTTCCAGCCTCGGCGGGCAGAACCTGGCGATCAGCACGTACGCCAAGAACAAGGCGACGGCGCTGGACTTCATCAAGTGGTTCGCCAACGTGGAGAACGCGAAGAAGAACCTGGACTCCAACTCGCTGGCACCGGTGTACTCGAGCATCTACTCCGACTCGGCGCTGCAGCAGAAGTTCGCCTACCTTTCGGTGCTCAAGCAGTCGTTGGACAGCGCCGTGGCGCGGCCCCGGGTCGTCGCCTACGGCGACGCCACGCTCGCGATCCAGGAGAACGCGTACGCCGCTATTACCGGAGCCAAGGCGGTCGATGCGGCCTTGGCGGACATGCAGAACAAGCTGACCGAAGTCACGGCAAGAAGATGAGCACCGAGACCCGGGCCCGGCCGCCGGCGGCACACCGGCGGCCGGGCCGGCTCGGCCGCGCCGAACCGAAGGCGTCCGACCGGCGCCGGGCAGGCGTGGGCCGGCTGGCAGCGGTACTCCTGTCGCCAACCCTGATCACCCTCGGCCTGGTCGTGGGTTACCCCGTGGTGGAGGCACTGCGGCTGTCCCTGACAGTGACCGACCAGCACATCAACCAGGAGACCGGCCTGATCGAGCGGACGGGCCAGCTGGGCTTCGACAACTACACCGGGCTGTTCCGTGGCGAGTCCGGCGCCCGGTTCCTCAACGCGCTGTGGAACACCACGTCGTTCGCGCTCGCGACCGGGACGCTGGTGACCGTGCTGGGCGTGTTGATGGCGCTCGTCATGCACCGGGCGTTCCGGGGCCGCGGGCTGTTCCGGGCCGCCGTGCTCATCCCGTGGGCGATCCCCACCGCGATCTCCGCGCTGCTCTGGCGGTGGATCTTCAGTACCGACGGCATCGCCAACGACATCCTGAACACGCAGATCCTCTGGACCACCGAGGGCTTCCACGCCTGGCTGTCCGTGGTCATCGCGGACACCTGGAAGACCGCGCCGTTCATCGGCCTGCTCGTGCTCGCCGGGTTGCAGGTGATCCCCGCCGAGGTCTACGAGGCGGCCAAGGTCGACGGCAGTTCGCCATGGCATACGTTCTGGAAGATCACCTTGCCGCTGGTCAAGCCGGCGCTGGTGGTGGCGGTGCTGTTCCGGCTACTCGACCTGCTACGCATGTTCGACCTGCCGTTCGTTCTCGTCGGGCGGGGCAAGCGGTCCGTGGAGACGCTGTCGATGCTCGCCTGGGACGACATGCAGAACCTGCGCTTCGGGCCGGCCGCGGCGTACGCGGTCGTGCTCTTCGCCTACACCGCGGTCGTGGCCTATCTGTTCATCCGGGTGCTCGGCGCCGACGTGGTCGGCCGTGGCATGGAGGGCAAGCGATGAAGAACTGGTTGCGGACCCTCGGGATCTTCGCGATCGTCGCGTACTGTCTCGCGCCCTTCTACTGGATGGTGGTGTCCAGCCTGCGCCGGCCGGCGGACCAGTTCTCCAACGCGTTGGTGCCTGCGCCGCCTTCCTCGGACAACTTCGCCGCCGCGTTCGACCCGAACAACGGCTTCGCCCGGGCGTTGCTCAACAGCCTCGTCGTGGCCGGCGTGACGACGTCCCTCGTGCTCGCGATCGCCATCATGACCGGGTACGCCATAGCCCGGCTGGACTTCCGCGGCAAAGGGTTCGTCCTCGGCATGGTCATCGCGACGTCGATGTTCCCCGGCATCACGCTGCTGGTCCCGCTCCTGCGGGTGTTCACCGAGCTGAGCTGGATCAACACGTACCAGGCCATGATCGCGCCCAGCCTCAGCTTCGCGCTGCCGCTCGCGGTCTGGAACCTGACGACGTTCTTCCGGCAGATGCCGTACGAGCTCGAGGAGGCCGCGGTCGTCGATGGTTGTACCCCGGGTCAGGCGTTCCGCAAGGTGATCCTGCCGCTGGCGGCCCCCGGCGTGTTCACGACCGCGATCCTGGCGTTCATCGCAACGTGGAACGAGTTCATCATCGCGGTCAGCGTGGTGAACCGGCAGGACATGAAGACGGCCAACGTCATCGTGGCCACCTTCACCGGGCAGTACCGGTTCGATCAGCCGTTCGGTACCCAGATGGCCGCCGGAGTGGTGGTCACGATTCCCCTGGTGCTCATGGTCCTGTTCTTCCAGCGCCGTATCGTCGAAGGTCTAACCGCCGGAGGAGTGAAGTGACTGGCGGGTAGGCTGAACGGTTGAGCCTACATCAGCCGACCGGAGGTACGACGTAGTGACGGAACGCAGCTCGTTCGTGGTTGTCGCCAACCGCCTACCGGTCGACGAGGTGACTGGCGTGGGCGGCCGGGCCTGGCGGCGGAGTCCCGGTGGGCTGGTCACCGCGCTGCATCCCGTGCTGACCGCCAACCGGGGTACGTGGGTCGGCTGGGCCGGCGGTACCGGTTCGGCGCCCGCCCCGTTCGAGTTCGAGGGCATCAACCTGCAGCCGGTGCCGCAGACGGAGATGGACGTCGAGCGGTACTACGAGGGCGCCTCCAACTCGTCGATCTGGCCGCTGTACCACGACGCCGTCGAGACCCCGACGTTCCGGCGGATCTGGCGGGAGGCGTACCGCGCGGTGAACGCCCGGTTCGCCGACGCCGCCGCGGAGGTCGCCGCGCCCGGCGCGACCGTCTGGGTGCAGGACTACCAGCTCCAGCTCGTCCCGGCGATGCTCCGGGAACGCCGCCCCGATCTGCGCATCGGATTCTTCCTGCACATTCCGTTCCCGCCGATCGAACTGTTCATGCAGATGCCCAGCCGAGCGGAGATCATGTGGGGTCTGCTCGGCGCCGACCTCGTGGGCTTCCAGCAGCGGCTGGCGGTGCAGAACTTCGTACGGCTCGCCAAGCACCTGCTCGGCCTGCGGTACGAGGGCTCGACCGTCGAGGTCGACGGCCGGTACGTGAAGGCCGGCGCCTTTCCGATCTCGATCGATGTCGCCGAGATGACAGCGATGGCGGAAAACCCCGTCGTGCGCACGCGGGCCGCCCAGATCCGCGCCGAGCTGGGCGATCCCAAGACCGTCATCCTCGGCGTCGACCGGCTCGACTACACGAAGGGTATCGAAAGGCGGTTCAAGGCCTTTCGCGAACTGCTCGCGGAGGGCAGACTTACCGTGCCGGAGACGGTCATGGTCCAAGTCGCCACGCCCAGTCGCGAGCGCGTCGAGCACTACCAGACCCTGAGGGTGCGGGTAGAGCGAGAAGTCGGTCGGATAAATGGTGATTTCGGTCGTGTCGGCGTGCCGGCAGTGCATTATCTGCATCAGTCGTACAGTCGCAGTGAACTCGCTGCTCTCTACTGCGCGGCGGACGTCATGATGGTTACACCGCTGCGGGACGGAATGAATCTGGTGGCCAAAGAGTATGTCGCCGCGCGCACCGACGGTCAGGGTGCGCTGGTGCTGAGCGAGTTCGCCGGCGCCGCCGCCGAGCTGCGCCAGGCCTTCTTGTGCAATCCGCACGACTCCGACGGCATCAAGGACTCGCTGATGCGGGCCATCGACGCCGACGACGTCGAGGCGTCCCGCCGCATGCGCATCATGCAGCGACACCTGCGCGGACACGACGTACGACATTGGGCCAACTCGTTCCTGTCCGCCCTCGGCGTGGAGCAGCCGGGCAACCCACCAGTGCTGGCCGGAGCGCGGTAGTGACCGATCAGATCGACACCGCGCTACGCGCCGCGGTGAGCCGGATCGCGCGCGTACCACTGCTGCTCGTGGCCTGCGACTACGACGGCACCCTCGCCCCGATCGTCGAGGACCCGGCGAAAGCCGTACCACTGCCGGAGGCCGTCGCCGCTGTCCGCGCCCTCGCGACGCTGCCGCAGACCACCGTGGCCGTAGTCTCCGGCCGCGCGCTGCGCGACCTTGCGGCGCTGTCCCGGCTGCCCAGCGAGGTTCACCTGGTCGGCAGCCACGGCTCCGAGTTCGACGTCGGCTTCGTCGAGTCGCTCGCACCGGAGCTGGTCACACTGCGCAGCCGACTGATCACCGAGCTCGAGCGGATCGTCAAGGGCAAGTCGGGGGTACGGCTGGAGATCAAGCCGGCCAGCGTGGCGGTACACACCCGCGGGGCCCCGCCCGAGGTCGCCGAGGAGGTCCAGGACGCGGTCCACTACGGCCCGGCGACCTGGCCGGACCTGCACGTCACGCAGGGCAAGCAGGTCATCGAGCTGCTCGTGATCCCGACGAACAAGGGGACCGCCGTCGACTCGCTGCGGATGCAGCTGTCGGCGAGTGCCGTGCTGTACATGGGCGACGACGTCACCGACGAGAACGTGTTCGCCAACCTGCACGGGCCGGACGTGGGCATCAAGATCGGCCCGGGCGACACCAGGGCGGCGTTCCGCGTACCGGAGCCGTACGACGCCGTGCGGGTCC
>DASRII010000502.1:0-9984 GCA_035650075.1 Micromonosporaceae bacterium
CCTCGCGGACGGGACGGACGAGGTACGCCGGAAGGTGCGCGAGCTGATCCGGGCCGGGGCGAATGTGATCAAGATAGCCACGACCGGCGGCGTCTTCTCCGCTCGTGACGATCCCCGGCACGGTCACCTGCGCGACGCCGAGATCGAGACGATCGTCGAGGAGGCCACGGCGGCCGGCATCGGCGTGATGGCTCACGCCCACGGCACCGGCGGGGTGAAGGCGGCCGTCCGCTGTGGGGTTCGTTCGGTGGAGCACGGCACGTTCCTCGACGACGAGGCCGTGGCCATGATGGTGGAGCGTGGTACCTGGCTGGTGCCGACGTTGAGCGCGGGCGAGGGCGTCCGCGCCGCGGTGGACTCAGGGGTCGGGTTGCGGCCCGGCGCCGCGGAGAAGGAGCTCATCGTCGCCGCGGCGGCCAGCGCGTCCATCCGCGCCGCGATCGCCGCCGGCGTGAAAATCGCCATGGGTACGGATGCTCCGGTGTATCCGCACGGCCAGAACCTGCGGGAGTTGGAGCTGCTCGTCGAGTACGGGATGACCCCCGCAGAGGCACTGCACGCGGCAACGTTGTCGGCCGCACAGCTACTCGGAATCGACGACGAGCTCGGCACGCTGCATCCGGGTAAGCGCGCCGACCTCGTCGTGGTCGACGGCGACCCGCTGGATGTCACCAAGCTCGCGACCCGGATCCGTCGTGTCTATCAGGACGGAGTTCTTGTGTCGTGCGGTATTCGGCGCTAGCTCGTCTCTCGAATTGCATCGATAGGGATCAACGGTTAGCGTCGTGATTTGTGTGTGCCGGGCTGGATTGCAATTGCGATGACGACCGGCTGGTGTTCGAGGTCTTCGAGGGCTGGGCCTATTCGGACGCGGATCGGATCGCACTTCTCGAAGGATCTCGGCGGCTCTCTTACGGCGAACTGAACGCGTACGCCAACCGGCTGGCGCGGTGGTTGCGGGATAGAGGCGTGGGACCGGACGCCGTGGTCGGCCTGCATCTCGAGCGCTCCGTCGACCTGGTCGTCGCTTCGCTGGCGGTGCTCAAGGCCGGTGGCGCGTACCTGCCGATCGACCCCGCCAACCCGCCGGCGCGCGCCATGGCATTGCTGGCCGACGCGGACGCGCGCCTGGTCCTCTGCGGCGTGGACGCCGCCCGGCTGCGCGGCGGCGCGGCGGAGCCCGTCCGCATCGACGCAATCGACCTCACCGAACAGTCCACTGTGGATCCGACGCCGGTGGCGCAACCCGGTGACCTCGCGTACGTCGTCTACACGTCCGGGTCCACCGGCAGCCCCAAGGGGGTGGCGGTGACCCACGAAGCCTTGGCGCACCTCGTCCGCCGGGTCGGCGCGGGCTACGGGTTGGGACCCGCCGACCGGGCCGGCCTGGTGTGCTCCCCCAGCTTCGATGTTTCGGTGTCCGAAGTGTGGTTGCCGCTGACGCACGGCGCCTGCCTCGACATTGCCGGTGCCGAGCTGTTGCTGTCGCCGGAGGCGACGATCCGATGGCTGGCCGACCGGGGCATCACGATCACGGTGTTGCCCACGCCGCTGGCCGAGCGCGCACTGCAGGCCCGCTGGCCCGCCGGCCCGACCCTGCGGACCCTGCTGACCGGCGGCGACCGGCTGCATGTCCGGCCCGACCCGACACTGCCGTTCCGGCTGGTCAACAACTATGGGCCGACGGAGAACACGGTGATCTCGACCTTCGGGTCGGTCCCGGTACGAGGCGGCGACGGACCGCCCGGCTTGCCTGGCATCGGGCGACCCGTCCCGGGTACCACGGTGGAGGTACTGGACGCGGAGCTGCGGCCCTGCGAAGCGAACCAGGTCGGCGAGATCTACCTGGGTGGCGCCCAGCTGGCCCGCGGTTACGTTGGCCGGCCCGGCTTGACCGCCGACCGGTTCGTCCCTCATCCCTACGCGACCCGCCCCGGCGACCGGCTGTACCGCACCGGCGACCTCGGTCGGTGGCTGCCATCCGGCGAGCTCGAGTTCGTCGGGCGGGTCGACGACCAGGTAAAGCTGCGCGGCCACCGGATCGAGCTCGGCGAGATCACCGCGACGCTGGCTGGCCATCCCGGCGTGCGTGAGGCGCACGTACTGCTGCACGAGGCCGCAGACGACGCTCGCCTTGTCGCGTACGTCGCGCCGACCGACCTCCACCGGCTGCCGGCCGCGAGTGCGCTGCGGCGGTACCTGGCGGAGCGGCTGCCGGCGTTCATGGTGCCCGCGTCGTACGTCATCGTCGAGGCGTTGCCTCTGAACACCAACGGCAAGGTCGATCGCACCGCGCTGCCCGAGCCGGAGCTGCGCCGCCTCGGCGACCCCGAGCGGTACGTCGCACCGCACAGCGCCACCGAGGTCGCGTTGGCGGCGATCTGGCGTGAGGTGCTGCGCCTGGATCGGATCGGCACCCGCGACAGCTTCCTCGACCTTGGTGGCCACTCCTTGCTGGCTACCCAGATCGCCGCGCGCGTCGCCGAACAGTTCACTGTGGACATTGCGGTCCGCGCGGTCTTCGACCGGCCGACGATCGCCGAGTTCGCCGCCGAGGTCGACGCGTTGCGGGCTGCGGGGGTCAACGGTGAACCCGCCCTGCCACCCGTCGAGCCGGGCTCCGGACCCGTGGACTCGCCACTGTCCCTCGCCCAGCAACAGGTCGTGTTCCTCGAGGGGCTCGCCCCCGGCAATGCCGCCTACCGGGCGCAGGCCACGATCCGGGTCACCGGTCCGCTGGACGTGGACGTCCTCGCCCAGGTGCTCACCGAGATCACCCGGCGGCACGAAAGCCTGCGAACCACGTACCACGACCGCGACGGCCAGCACCGCCAGGTGGTCCAGCCCCCGACGGCCTACCCGTTGCGCCGGGTGGACCTGACCGGCGACGCGACCGCCGACCGCGAGGCCGCTCTGGCGCGCGTGCTACGCGAGGAGATGGACCGGGACTTCGACCTCGAGACGCTGCCGCTGAGCCGGTGGACCGCGGTCCGGCTCGGTCCGGAGGAACACGAGCTGATCATGGTAGAGCACCACCTGGTGCACGACGGCTGGTCCTTCGGGGTTCTCCTGCGCGAGATGGAAGTGCTCTACAACGCATACCTCCAGGGCGATCCTTCACCACTGCCGGAGCTGGCCGTGCAGTTCCGCGACTACGTGCGGTGGCAACAGGAGCTGGTCGCCTCGCCGATCATGGCCGGCCAACTCGCGTACTGGCGGGATCGCCTGGCCGGGGCACGCGAGCTGGCCCTACCCACGGACCGGCCGCGGCCCAAGGTGCAGGGTTTCCGCGGCTCGGTGCTGCGGCTCGAGGTACCGACCGGCCTGGCGACCGCGATCCGCGAACTTGGCCGCCGCGACGGCGTCAGCCCGTTCATGGCGATGTACGCCGGGTTCGCCGCGCTGCTGCACCGGTACACCGGCGAGACCGACATCACCGTGGCCTCCGCCTTCGCCAACCGGCGCCGGCCGGAGACCGAGGCGCTGATCGGGATGCTGGTGAACCCGGTCGCGTTGCGCACCGAGGTCCGCGGCACGATGCCGTTCCGGACGCTGCTGGCGTCGGCCCGGGACGTCGTCCTGGCGGCCGCGGCCCACCAGGAGTGCCCGTTCCCGCTCGTCGTCAAGGCACTCGGGCTCGACCGCGACTCATCCCGGAATCCGCTGGCACAGGTGATGTTCAGCGCGCACGACTCGGCGGTCCGCTACCCGCAGTTCGCCGACGCGACGTCGACCGTGTTCGAGCGCAGCAACGACACCGCCAAGATGGACCTCAACGTCATCGTGGTGCCGCGGGCCAAGGGCCACCTCGGCCGGCGCGAACACACCGACGATCGGATCACCATTCTCTGGGAGTACGACCGGGTCCTGTTCGACGCGGACACCATGCACGCCATGTCCGGGGCGTACCTGCGGCTGCTGACCGCCGCGGTCGCCGACCCGGACACCCCGGTCGGTCGGTTGCCGGTGCTGACCGCCGAGGAAGTCCGCACGACCCTGGTGGACTGGAATCCCGGACTGCGATGCTCCCCCACCCGACCCGACCCGCCGGTCCACGAACAGGTGGCAGCGTGGGCGCGGAGCACCCCGCACGCGCTGGCCGTCGCCGAGGGCGGGCGGCGGCTCACGTACGCGGAGCTGAACGAGCGTGCCGAGCGCTTCGCCACGCGGCTGCGGGCCGCGGATCTCGGCCCGGAGGACGTCGTTGCGCTGTGCCTGCCGCGGGGAGCCGACGTCATCGCCGCCGAACTGGGCGTCCTAAAGTCCGGTACGGCGTTTCTCCCGGTAGACCCGACCAACCCGGAGGAGCGGATCCGCCAGATCGTCGCCAACTCCGGCGCCCGGCTCGTGGTGACCTCACTCGAGGCCGACCTCGACCCTGACGCGCTGGCGCCGCCGATCAGTCCCCCGGTACGAGTCCGGCCGGGCGACCTGGCCTACGTCATCTACACCTCGGGGTCGACCGGTGAGCCGAAGGGCGTGCTGGTCCAGCATGACGCGCTGGCCAGCTTCGTCGCCTGGCACCGCCGCCGGTTCGCGCTCACCCCCGACGACCGGACCACCGTCGTGGGATCGCCCGGGTTCGATCTGTCCATTTGGGAGTGTTGGCCGACCCTGACCGCGGGCGGCAGCCTGCACGTGCCGGCCACCGAAACCCTGCTGTCCGGGCCGGATCTGCGGCAGTGGCTCGTCGACGAGCAGATCACGGTCGGCTTGTTCCCGACACCGCTCGCCGAGCTGCTGCTCGCTCAGGACTGGCCGGACACCGGACGACTGCGCTGCCTCCACGCGGGCGGCGACCGGCTGACGGTACGCCCGCCGGACGGGCTGGGCTTCGAGGTCTACAACGCCTACGGCCCCACCGAGACCACCGTACTGTCCACAGTGGGCATCGTCGCGCCGGAGGCGGGACAGCCGAACCTGCCCGACATCGGCCGGCCGATCGACGGTAACACCGCGTACCTGCTGGACGCGGAGCTGAACCCGGTGCCACGCGGCGCGATCGGCGAGATCTACCTCGGTGGCGTCGAGCTGGCTCGCGGATACCTGGGCCGGCCCGACCTCACCGCCGACCGGTTCGTGCCGGACCCGATCGCCACCCGCCCGGGTGCCCACCTGTACCGCACCGGTGACCTGGGCCGGCACCTGCACAACGGCACCATCGAGTTCGTCGGGCGGCGCGACAACCAGATCCAGATTCGCGGCCACCGGGTGGAGCCGGCGGAGGTGACCGCGGCGCTACGGACCCACCCGACGATCCGCGACGCGTACACGGCGGCGCGCACCGACCCGGTGTCGCTGGCGGCGTACCTGGTGCCGGCACCGGGCGCCACCATGCCGTCCGTGGCGGAGCTGCGCGACTACGTCGGCAGGCGGCTGCCACCGTGGCTGCAGCCGACCGCGTACGTGGTCCTCGACGACCTGCCCCGGACCCGCAGCGGCAAGGTCGATCACCGCGCTTTGCCGGCACCGCCCGAGCCCACCGCGCACGCCAGCGCAGCACCGCCGGCCACCCGGTCCGAGCAAATCCTGGCCGAAATCTGGGCCGAGGTGCTGGGGCGGGAGCGGGTCGGCGTACAGGACCGGTTCTTCGACCTCGGCGGCCACTCGCTGCTGCTCCCCCAGGTGCGCAACCGCATTCTGCGGGACCTCGGACGGAACGTGCCGCTCGTCGCGCTGTTCGAACACCCTACGATCAGCTCCCTCGCCAGCTACCTCGAACGCGGGCGCGACGCCGTCGACTCGGACCTGGGCGAGCTTCGCCGAGGCGGTCTTCACCGGCTGCGGCAGCGACGTACCACAGTGGACGGTGCGGTGGCTGGGCGATGACCTCCGACGACAGCCCGTTCATCGCCGTCATCGGCATGTCCGGCCGGTTCCCCGGAGCCTCCACTGTGGAGCAGTTCTGGGCCAACCTCTGCCGTGGCACCGAGTCGCTGACGCCGCTGCCGGACCAGTCCGGCGCGGACTTCACTGCGGCGTTCGGTTTCCTCGACGGGCCCGGCGAGTTCGACGCCGACTTCTTCGGGTACGCCCCCAGCGATGCGCTGATCATCGACCCGCAGCAACGGCTGTTCCTGGAGTGCTGCCACGAAGCCCTCGACCGCGCCGGATACGGATCCCCGGCGGGCCGCGGGCCGGTCGGGGTGTTCGCCGGTGGCGCGACCACGGAGTACCGGGCGGCGGCCCGAACCCGGTTGGACCACCTGCCGTTCGTCGACGAGTGGCAGTTGCGATTGGCCACCGCACCGGACTTCCTGGCGACGCGGGTGGCGCACAAGCTCGAACTGACCGGTCCGGCGGTGGCGGTCCACACGGCGTGCTCGACCTCGCTGGTCGCCGTACACCTGGCGATTCAGGCGCTGCTGGCCGGCGACTGCGAGATCGCGCTCGCCGGTGGCGCCACCGTGCACGTGGATCCGCAGGTCAGCTACACCGAAGGCGGGATCATCGCGGCTGACGGCCACTGCCGGGCGTTCGACGCCGAAGCGACCGGGACGGTCGGCGGCAACGCGGTCGCCGTCGTGGTCCTGCGGCTGGTGGCCCACGCGCACGCCGACGGCGATCACATCCACGCGGTGGTACGCGGTTCGGCGATCAACAACGACGGCGGGCGGAAGATCGGCTTCGCGGCGCCCAGTGTGGACGGTCAGGCCCGGGTGATCCGCGCGGCGCACGTCGTGGCGGACGTCGACCCGGACACGATCACCTTCGTCGAGGCGCACGGCACGGGGACCAGCCTCGGCGACCCCATCGAGGTCGGCGCGCTGACCAAAGCGTTCCGCGCCGCCGGGACCCGGCGGCGCGGGTACTGCGCGGTGGGCTCGGTGAAGAGCAACGTCGGGCACACCGACGCGGCGGCCGGCGTCACCGGGCTCATCAAGGCGGTCCTCGCGGTCGAACACGGCGTGATCCCGCCGAGCCTGCACTTCAGCCGGCCCAACCCAGAGCTGAACCTGGCCGAGTCCCCGTTCGTGGTCAACGCGGAGCCGGTACCGTGGCAGCCGGCCGGCGTCCCGCGTCGCGCCGGAGTCAGCTCGCTCGGGGTCGGCGGCACGAACGTCCACGTCGTCCTGGAGGAGCCGCCGCCGCCCGAGCCGGCGGATCCGGGGCGTGACCACCACCTGGTCGTGGTCTCCGCCGGCACTCCCCGCGCACTCGACGAGGCCGCCCATCGCCTCGCCGTCCACCTCGACGACCACCCGGAGCTGGACCTTGCCGACGTGGCCTGGACCCTGCAGATCGGTCGGGAAGCCCACCGGCACCGGCGGTTCGCTGTCTGCGCCGACCGGACGGAGACGATCGCGGCGTTGTCCGGCGGTACCGGCGCCGGCCCGACCGGCGGCACCGCCGACCGGGGTGACGGACCGGGGCCGGAGCTCGTCTTCATGTTCCCCGGGCAGGGTGGCCAGCACGTGGACATGGCCGGCGAGCTGTACCGGACCGAGCCGGTGTTCCGGGAGCAGGTCGACGAGTGCGCCGCGGTCGTCGAGCCCGTACTGGGACTCGACCTGCGCGAGGTGCTGTACCCGCCCGACGGCGACAGCGCGGCCGCCGAGCGGGCGGCCGATCTCCTCGACACGATCGCGGTCGGCCAGCCGGCGGTCTTCACCGTGGAGTACGCGCTGGCCCGGCTCCTGGAGAGTTGGGGGATCAGCCCGCACGCGGTCACCGGGCACAGCCTCGGCGCGTACGCGGCGGCATGCCTCGCCGGCGTCCTGTCGCCGCCCGACGCGGTACGGCTGGTCGCGCGGCGCGGCCAGTTGCTGCAGTCGCTGCCCAGCGGCGCGATGGCGGCGGTACGGCTCGCCGAGGCTCGACTCGCGCCCATGCTCCCGGTGGACGTGTCGGTTGCCGCGGTCAACGGCCCGCGGCAGTGCACGGTATCGGGCCCGCTCGAACGGGTCACGGCGTTCGCCGACACCCTGGCGGACCGTGGCATCGACGCGAGAGTGCTACCGATCGCCACCGCCGGGCACTCGGCGCTGGTCGATCCGATCGTCGACGAGTTCCGTCGAGCGGTCGCCACCGCTTCGCCGCGCCCCGCCCAGATACCGTTCGTCTCCGATACGACCGGCGACTGGGTGGACCCCACCGAGGTCGGCACGAGCGGTTACTGGGCCGCACACCTGCGCGCCCCGGTCCAGTTCGGTCGCGTACTGTCGACCCTCTACAGTGGACCGCCTCGGGTCCTCGTCGAGGTGGGACCCGGCCGGACCCTGGCCACCCTGGCCCGCCAGCACCCGGCGGGCGCACCGCACCTGGCGGTGCAGACCCAGCCACACCCACTCGAGGAGATCCCGGACCTCGCGGTGCTGCTCGGCGCGATCGGTCACCTGTGGACGGTCGGCGTGCCGCTCTCCTGGCAACGGCTGTACGCCGGCCAGCGACGCCGACGGGTCGTCCTGCCGACGTACCCGTTCGCCCGGCGGACGTTCCTGGTGCAGGACGGCCCGGCCCAGGACGGTACGCCCGCAGCGCCGGAGACGCCGCACCCACCGGCTGAGGAACCACAAGCGCTGCGCGAAGCGACGCCCGACGAGACGCGACGCGCCATCCGCGACGCCTTCGCCCAGGCCCTCGGGCTGGCCGACATCGACGAGAACAGCGACCTGTTCCACCTCGGCGGCGACTCGTTGACCGCCACCAAGCTGGCCGCCTGGGCCCAACGCCGGTTCGGAGTGTCGCTCAAAGCCGTGGACATCATCCGGGCGCGCACCGTCATCGCCTGCACCCGCCTGATCGACCAGCGACGTCGAGAGGAGACGGCAGAGCATGTTCGAGGATGACACCGATCGCGAGTACCAGGTGGTCCGCAACGACGAGGAGCAGTACTCGATCTGGCCAACCAGCCACGACCTGCCGGCTGGCTGGCGGGTGGCGGGCCGGACCGGGACCAAGGCCGAGTGCCTCACCGAGATCGCCGAGGTGTGGACCGACCTGCGGCCCAGGAGCGCCCGCCGATGAACCCGTGGCTGAGCCGGCGCCGCGCCGTCGACGCGCCCACCGTGCGGCTCTACTGCCTGCCGCACAGCGGGGGCAGCGCCGGTGAGTACCTCCGCTGGGCCGACGCCATGCCGAAGGTGGAGGTCTGGGGAGTCAACCTGCCCGGCCGCGGTGCCAGGCTCGACGAGCCGCCGGCGACGACCGTGGCCGGTCTCGCCGAGGCG
Organism: Micromonosporaceae bacterium; assembly: GCA_035650075.1. Taxonomy (GTDB): domain Bacteria; phylum Actinomycetota; class Actinomycetes; order Mycobacteriales; family Micromonosporaceae; genus DASSUC01. Next base: position 9,171 of record DASRII010000502.1, read on the forward strand.
ATTGGGCGCGAGGTCCCGTGCGCGCCGCCGTTCGTTCTGTTCGGGCACAGTCTGGGTGGGCTGCTCGCGTACGAGGTCGCGCAGTGGTTGCGAGCGCACGGTGGCGAAATGCCCGAGCGTTTGGTGCTGTCGGGTTGCGCACCACCGCACCTGCCGCGAACCGCGCCACGGGTCAGCCACCTGCCTGACGAGCAGCTCCTGGAGCAGGTCGCACGATCCTACGGCGGCATACCCGTCGAGGTACTGCGGGATCCGGACCTGCGCGCGTTGGTCGTGCCCCCGCTCCGGGCCGACCTGGCCGCCCTGGAACGGTATGCCCATCCGCCCCACCCGCCACTGCCCTGCCCGATCGTGGTGCTCAGCGGCGACCGGGACGGGCTGACCAGTCTGCGGCTCACCGAGTGGGACCGACACACCACCGCCGGATGCCGGGTACGCCTGCTGCCCGGCGGCCATTTCTACTTCCGCGAGAAGCCCGAGGCGATGATGGACGTGCTGGCCGACGTGCTGACCGAACCCAGCCTGCGATGAGCTTCCTGGTCGAGCTGCGCGCCGGACGGTTCCGCTGGGACCTGGTCGACCCGTTCCCCGTCCAGTCCACTGAGGACAGTAAGCGGGGTACCGCCGCGCTCACCGACCTGCGCGCCCTGTTGACCGCGCGCGTCGACGCCGACGCGGTGGAGGCCTCGGGCGAGCTGCCGGCAGGACTCGTCGCAGACCTGCACGCCCATCGGCTCCTGGCGCTGACCGTGTCCAATATGGACGGTGGGCTGGACCTGTCTCCGCTGAACGCGTTCCGCGTGCTGGAGGAGGC
>DASRII010000503.1:0-44833 GCA_035650075.1 Micromonosporaceae bacterium
GACAACGACGGTGACGCGCGGGCGGATGTCGTCTACCGCTGGTGGTTCTTCGACAACTACCGCAGCCGGAACACGTTCCTGTACAACACCGGCCAGGTCACCACGCTGGACGACCCCGATCTGAACTTCTTCCAGACGTACCGCCTGGAGGTGATCACCAAGAGCGGCACCAACACGCTCGTGCGGCGCGGCCGGGTGGCGCCGTCGTTCACCGGCAGGGCGTCGATGCCGAACTACGCCGCGCTGTCCAACGCCGCCATCACCATGCTGCCCGGTGGCGGCAAGACGGTCGCCGGCCAGTTCGACGACCCGTTCGCCTTGGATCTGCGGGTCTTCGACCTGCTGTACGGTGCCGACTTCTCGGAGATCGGGCAGGACACGCTCAAGGGCTTCAACGTCAACTCGGTAGCCATTCAGGTGCCCAAGAGCGCCGTCGCGCTGCGCGGCGACGCCGGCCGCAACCCGGTCATCGGCGTGTGGAGCACCACTTCCAGCCCGCGCGTGCGGGTGCTCGAGTCCGATGGTGACCAGACCCAGTTCGGCGGCTACCAGCAGGTCTCCCGCCTCGGCATGCCGCTGGTGAACGAGGTCGTCATTCCGGTCGGCAAGAAGGACGAGTTCAACGCCAGCAAGCCGGTCGACGACGCCAAGTTCCTCAAGTTCGTCACCGACCCCGAGGTCGCGCGGCTCGTGCAGGCCATCTACTGGATCCCCGCGCCCGCCACGCCGCGGAACGACCTGGTAGCGGTATTCCTCACCGGTATCTGCAACGGGTGCCCCGGGCCGGTCCAGGTTGACCTCAACGCACACCGGCTCAACCAGGACGCCGACCCCGCGAAGATCAAGCCGTCTGAGATGCAGCGGCTGAACATGTCGATCGCGCCTTCGCCCACGGAGAACCGGCTCGGCGTGATCGGTGGCGACCTGGCCGGCTACCCGAACGGCCGGCGCCTGGGCGACGACATCGTCGACATCTCCCTGCGGGTTGTCGAGGGTGTGCTCCTGCCGGGTCACCCGGCTGCCGTCGAGGGTCTGTCCGACGGTGTCGACAGCAACAACGTGCCGTTCCGCACCGCCTTCCCGTACCTGGCGCTGCCGAACATGGACGCCGTCAACACCCAGTGAGTGCGTGGGCGGGCCGCTCGGCCAGTATCGGCCCGGCGGCCCGCCCTCCTCCGCATCCCCCAGAAGGAGATTCATCATGCGTCCACAGTGGAAGACCGCCGTGGGGCTACTGGCCGCGGCCGGCGCACTCGCCGTCGCCGCTTGCTCGTCCGGCTCGGGTACGAACACCGCCGCCGACACACCTCTGAACCTGCCGCCGGCGTCGGCGTTCAAGACCGGCACCTGCGCGACGATCGCCACGCCGGTACTCGCGATCGGCCGCTTCACCCACGACAAGGCCAAGGCCGAGACGCTGACCGTCGAGGACCGCAAGTTCCTCGTCGACAACGGCGAACTGGTCAAGGCCGAGCTGGCGAAGGCGGACAAGGCGTTGTCCGACCAGATGCTGGAGATGCTGGTCTCGATCGGCTTCGTGCGGATCCAGATCGGCAAGACGTACAAGCCGGAGCTGCTCGCTGAGGTCGAGAACCAGCGGACCAAGCTCCAGACGATGTGCACCAACTGACCCCTCCCTGGCCCCGGTGCACAGGCGGCAGGCAGGATCGGCTCATGACCGACCTGCCTGTTGCCGTCGTTACGGGTGCCTCCAGTGGGATCGGCGCCGCCACCGCCCGCCGCCTGGCCGCGGCGGGCTTTCATGTCGTAGCCGCCGCGCGGCGCGGCGACCGGCTCGACGCGCTCGTCGACGAGCTGGGCGGTACGGCGACCGCGGTGGTCTGTGACGTCACGTCGGACGAATCCGTAGCTTCGCTCGAGGCCGCAGTCGCGGAAATCGGTGCCCCGGTGGAGCTGCTGGTCAACAACGCCGGAGGGGCACACGGCGCGGACCCGATCGAGCAGGCCAGCGTCGAGGACTGGCAATGGATGTACGACGTCAACGTCCTCGGTACGCTGCGGGTCACCAAGGCGCTGCTGCCCGCGCTGGAGGCGTCTGGCCGCGGCACCGTCGTGATGCTCAGCTCGACCGCCGGACTGATCGTGTACGAGGGCGGCGCCGGGTACGCCGCCGCGAAGCACGCCCAGACCGCCCTCGCCGAAACGCTGCGCCTCGAACTGTGCGGCCGGCCGATCAGGGTCGTCGAGATCGATCCGGGCATGGTGCGTACCGACGAGTTCGCGCTCGTCCGGTTCGGTGGCGACGCCGAACGGGCCGCGGCCGTCTACGCCGGCGTCGCCGAACCGCTGACCGCCGACGACATCGCCGACTGCGTCACGTGGTGCGCCACCCGGCCGCACCACGTGAACATCGATCGGCTCGTCGTCCGGCCGCTGGCCCAAGCCGCCCAGCACAAGGTGCATAGGGTCTGAGGAGACACAGCGCACAGGGTCTGACGAGTCAGCGCTCCCGCAGCCGCATGCGCCAGGTCACGCTGACGAACAGCGCGAGCACGCCCAGCACCACCAGGCCGAGCCCGACCGCGGCCAGCCCGCTGGCGGCGGTGGAGCCGGTGACCGGCAACGAGGGCGACGGCGTGGGCGTACCGGTGACCGTGTACTTCGCCTTGGTCACGGTACGCAGGTCCTTGCCGTAGTACCCGGCGCCGCCCACGGTCGCGGTGGCCGCCAGGTCGAACGTCACCGGCGGGTCCTGCGCCTTCCCGCCACTGCAGCTGTACGTCACCGACTGGTGGGGAGCCAGCGTGCCGAGGTCCGGCCGGCTGCAGTCCGGTGCCTTGTGGCTGACGACCGCCACGTCCGTCAGGTCCTTGGCGGTCTCGTTCTTGACCGTGACAGAGATCGTGAGCGGCTGGCCGACCTGGGCTTCCGCGGGCGTCACGGTCATCGACAGCCCAAGTTCAGCTGCTTCCGGTGTCAACGTCGTGCCCTTCGCTGATTATGTACATAAGGTTTGCAAGGGGCATAACGAATGAATTACAGCGGCGATACTCATGGGATGGAGTGGGTCGCGCTCGTCCAGATCGTCGTCGCGGCCGTGCTCGGCGCGGCCATCGGACTCGAACGCGAACTCGGTGCCCAGCCGGCCGGCCTGCGTACCCACATGCTCGTCTCGCTCGGCGCGGCGCTGTTCACGCTGGCCGGGGCAGCCCTCGGCGTCGACCCGACCCGGGTGGCGGCCCAGGTCGTAACCGGGATCGGCTTCCTCGGCGGCGGCGCGATCCTGCGGGAGGGTGCGACGGTACGCGGCCTGACCACGGCCGCGTCCCTGTGGGTGACCGCGGCGATCGGGCTGGCCGTCGGTCTGCGCCAGTGGTTCGCGGCGGTCACCACGACGGTGGTGGCACTGGTCGTGCTGTGGCTGGTCAAGTACGTCGAGCGGGAGCTGCTGCCGCGCCGGCGGATGCTCGAGATCACCCTCACGTTGGAGTCGGGCGCCGCGCTGGACCAGGTGGAGAGCGGCGCGCGCAGCATCCTGTCCCGCAGCAGGGTGCTCCGGGTCAGCTACTCCGCTACCGGGCAGGCGCTGACGCTCACCGCCCAACCGCAGAACGGTACGCGGCTGACCGACATCGGTGAGCACCTGCGCGAACTACCGGGCGTACACGGAGTCGACGTGTCGCGTTAGAGCTCGCAGTTCACCAGTACCGGCTCGGGGTGCAGGGTCACGCCGAACCGCTCGTGGACCCCGTCGCGGATTTCCCTGGCCAGCGCCAGCAACCCCGCCGTGGTCCCGGTACCCCGGTTGGTCAGCGACAGCGCGTGCTTGGTCGAGATCGCGACGCCGTCGCCGTGCCCGTACCCCTTCGTGAAGCCCGCCCGGTCGATGAGCCAGGCCGCGCTGATCTTGACCACGCCGCCCTCCCCGGGCCACGACGGAGGCTCGCCGCCGGTGTTGGCCCGCAGCGCCGCGAAGGCCGCCGCGTCCAGCACCGGGTTCGTGAAGAAGGATCCGGCCGAGTACGTGTCCGGGTCGGCATCGTCGATCAACATGCCCTTGCCGGCGCGCAGCTTCAGTACCGCGGCCCGGACCTCGGCCAGCGGCGCCGTGGCGCCCAGCGGGACGCCCAGTGCCCCGGCCAGCTCGTCGTAGCGCACCGGACCCGATCGGTCCGAGACGGCCAACTGGAAGTCGACGGACAGCACCACCCATCGGTCGGAGCGCTTGAAGACGCTGGTGCGGTACGCGAAACCGCACTCATCGGGACCGATCGTCTGGATCTGGTCGGTGACCCGGTCCCAGACCTGTACCGCGGTGATCGTCTCGGCGACCTCCTGGCCGTACGCCCCGACGTTCTGGATCGGCGTCGCGCCCGTAGAGCCGGGAATGCCCGATAGGCACTCGATGCCGGCCCAGCCGGCGTCCACCGCGGCGGCCACGACCGCGTCCCACGGCTCGCCCGCCGCCACGGTCAGGTGAACGGTACGACCGTCCACCTTCGACTCGACGCCGGTCGACCGAAGGAGCACGACAGTGCCTGGGAATTCGCCGTCCCCCACGACTACGTTGCTCCCCCCGGCGAGCACGAGCACGGGCGTGCCCGCCTCGTAGCCGGCGCGCGTGGCCCGTACGATCTCCTCGGCGCTGGCGGCGGGCACCAGCCGGCGCGCCGGGCCGCCGAGTCGCAGGGTGGTGTACGCGCTAACGTCAGGCACGAGGTTCACCCTAGGCTGATGTACAAACAGGCGGCCTCGGGGGGAGGATCGCGATGAGCAGGATGCACGGAACGAAGGAGTTCTGGCTCTCGGCGCTGCGGACCGACGGCGCAGCTTTCCGGGCCGCCGCGGGCAGTGGCGTGCTGGCCGCGCAGGTACCCTCGTGTCCGGAGTGGACGGTCGAGGACCTCGTACGGCATCTCGGTGCCGTCTACCGCTATGTGCGCTCGCACGTGAGCCGGGGCGTCATCACCCGGCCCGACACCCGCGTCGTGATGACCGACGTGCCGCACGGTGACGAGGCGCTGGCGTGGTGGGACGACGAGTTCCGCGAGCTGGTCTCGCTGCTCGACGCCCTCGACCCCGAGATGCCGGCGTACAACTGGGCGCCGCAGGCGAAGAAGGCCGCGTTCTGGCACCGCCGTATGGCGCACGAGACGGCGGTCCACCGGTGGGACGCGCAGCTCGCGATCGGCCGGGGCGAGCCGGTCGAGGCGAAGCTCGCGGCCGACGGGGTCAGCGAGGTGCTGGACAGCTGGCTGCCCTCGGGGCGACGGCACGGACCCGTCGACCGATCGGGCGTCGTCCAGCTCAACGCGACCGACGTCGAACAGCACTGGTTCGTCCGACTGCGCGGTGAGGGCATCGCGCTGCTGGACACCGATACCCTGCTGGACGCGGACGACCCGCAGGCGCGCGTGCTGGCCCAAGGTACGGCCAGCGACCTGCTCCTCGCGCTGTTCGGCCGGGTACCGTTCGACGTGCTCGACGTGATTGGCGACGCGAGCTTGCTGGAGTCGCTACGCACCGGTTGATCCGCTGGCTGATCCGAGTCGTGGCCGTGCTGTTGGCGGCTACGGCGGGGGCGCCATGCGGGCCGGCGGCTGATCACGTGCTCGTCGGGGCGGGCGACATCGCGGGCTGCTCGTCATCCGGCGACGAGGCCACCGCCAACCTGCTCGACGGGATCGCGGGGGACGTGTTCACCGTGGGCGACCACGTGTACCCGAACGGCAGCACGTCGAACTTCGACAACTGCTACAACCCGTCCTGGGGCAGGCACAAGTCGCGGACGCACCCGTCGCCCGGCAACCACGACTACAACACCTCGGGCGCGAGAGGCTACTTCACCTACTTCGGCGCGGCGGCCGGCCCGGCCGGTCGGGGCTACTACTCGTACGATCTCGGCAACTGGCACATCGTGGCCCTCGACTCGAACTGTTGGGAGGTGTCGTGCTCGGCCGGCTCGGCGCAGGAGCGGTGGCTGCGCGCCGACCTCGCGGCCAGTACGAAGCCCTGCACGCTCGCCTACTGGCACCACCCGCTGTTCACGTCCGGCGCCGAACACGGCAACGCACCCTCGATGCGCCCGATCTTCCAGGTGCTGTACGACTTCGACGCCGAGGTCGTCGTCAACGGGCACAACCACAACTACGAGCGGTTCGCCCCGCAGAACCCGGCCGGCGGTCTGGACAACGCCCGGGGCATCCGCGAGTTCGTCGCCGGCACCGGTGGCGTCAACCACTACGGCTTCGGCGCGACCGAGCCGAACAGCCAGGTACGCAACAGCACGGCGTACGGCGTTCTGAAGTTCACCTTGCGCGCCAACAGTTTCGACTGGCAGTTCGTACCGGTCGCCGGGCAGAGCTTCACCGACTCCGGTAGCGGCTCCTGTCACTGACTACAGTGGAGCCATGCCCCATTACAGCAGGTTGGACAAGGTGGTCATCGATTTCGCGCCGGCCGACCACGACCAAGCTCTGGCGTTCTGGCAGGACGCGCTCGGCAAGAAGTTCCGCCACATCGAGGAGTACCCGGAGTATCACGGACTGCGATTGACGAAGGATGGCCTCGGTGTTCTCGTCCAGCGGCTGGGCGAGGGCAGCAGCAAGGTACACCTCGACATCCATACCGATGATCTGGATGCAGAGGTCGCCCGGCTGGAAGGGCTCGGCGCCACGAAGGTGCAAGAGGTGAACGAGTGGTGGATCATGCGGGACCCGGCCGGCCTGCTGTTCTGCGTGATCCTCGACCCGCCCGGCCGACTGAACGACGAGAACGCGACCCGCTGGGACTAGCGGCTCGCGTCCTGTAGCCGTACCGCTGTGTCGTATGTGGACTGTCCGAAGAGGACCAATCGGGCCTCGGTCACGGTGGCTGAGCCCAGTACGTCCAGCGCATGACGGATCGCGTCCTCGAGCGGCCAGCCGAACGCACCGGCGGAGATGAGCGGAAAGGCGATCGTCGTCGCGCCCAGCTCGCCGGCGACCCGCAGCGAGTTCTCGTAGCAGGCGCGCAACAGATGCGTCCGGTCCTCGCTGGGCGTCCACACTGGACCGACCGTGTGGATGACCCAGCGGGCCGGCAGCTGACCCGCGGTCGTGGCGACCGCTTCACCCGTCGGCAGGCCGCCCTGGTAGCGGGATGAGCGCAGCGCCCGGCACTCGGCGAGGATCTCCGGCCCACCCCGGTTATGAATCGCGCCGTCCACGCCGCCACCGCCGAGTAGCGACGAGTTGGCCGCGTTGACGATCGCGTCGACGCGCTGTGCGGTGATGTCCCCCTCGACGAGCGTGACCTCCATGCGCACCACCCTAGGGAGCAGAGAGCGACTATGCCTCGATGGGGAGGCCCAGGACCTGGCGGGCGAGGAGGGTACCGCCGACCACGGCCGCGGGCATGACGAGGATCGCGCCGAGTGGCACGAGGAAGCAGACGAACACCGCCATACCGAAGCCCACCGCGAGCGGACGGTGCGCGGCGAGCATCCCGCGGCGCTCCTTCAGCCGGAGTCCCCGGCGCGCGAACGGCACCCCGACCAGTTCGACGGCGAGGAACCAGCCGCCGATCGAGGCACCGATCACCGGTATGACGGTCTGCCCGACGACCGGGATCAGGCCGGCGAAGAACAGCGGGATGCCGATCGCCAGCGATACGAGCACCAGTCGAGCGGAGTCGGCGATGCTCCGCCGCAGGGACTTGTGCCACGGCACCTCGACCTCGTTCGGCACGCCGCCGAACGAGGCCTCGACCCGCTGGGAGATCTTCTCGTAGAACGGGTCGCCGATCAGCAGGGTGACCGCGGTGTACGTCAGCATCACCACGAACCCACCGAACCCGACGATGGCGAGGACGGCGCCGGTACGTACGAGGTTGCGCAGCCACCCCGTCCAGTCGTCGGCGAACCAGGTGACCAGCTCGGCGAGGTCGGTAGAGAAGTAGATCAGCGTCGCGAACGCGAACAGGAAGATCACACCCGAGATGATCGCCGGCACGATGCCGAGCCCGACGAGGTTCGGGTTGCGGAAGTACATCCCGATCCCGCGGACGAGCAGCCGTACCCCCGACAGAAAGTCCTTCACGGCGCTAGCCGGACGCGCACGCGGCGGTTCGCCTTGCCCTTGCTCTCGACCTTGACCACCGCGAGCCTGCCGACCTGCGCGGTCGACGCGACGTGCGTGCCGCCGTCGGCCTGCACGTCCAGCCCTTCGATGTCGACGATGCGGATCTCCGGCTCGTCGTGCGGGATCAGCTTCGCCTGGGTCCGCACGATGTCCGGAATGGCCAGCGCCTCCTCGCGCGGCAGGACCCGGGCCACCACCTTGCGGTCGGCGACGAGCTCGAGGTTGACCGACTCCTCCAGCAGAGCCTTGAAGTCGCTGGGGACCTCCGGAAGGTTGAAGTCCATCCGCGCCTCGCCGGGTTCCATGTTGCCGCCGGTGACGAGCGCGCCGAAGTCCCGGAACACCACGCCGCACAGCACGTGCAGGCCGGAGTGGGTACGCATCAGCAACGTGCGCCGTTCGTCCTCGATGGCGCCCTGCACCGCGGTGCCGACCGGGGGTAGCGGATCGCCCTCGGCCGGGACGAGGTAGAGGTCGTCGCCCTTGCGGGTGTCGACGATCCGGGTCTGCACCCCCTGCCACAGCAGGACGCCGTGGTCCGGCGGCTGGCCGCCACCACCGGGGTAGAACGCGGAGCGGTCGAGCACGATACCGGTCTCGGGATCGGACGCCAGGACGGTGCACTCCCACTCGCGGAGGGTGGGGTCGGCGAGATCCAGCCGGTAGGTACGCCCGTGGTGCGTGACACCCATGGCGTGGACTCTAGTCGTTCAGGAACGACGAGATTCGCTCGCGGAGGTCCGCCCGACGGGTCCAGAGCACGCCCGGTTCGTCGTACACGTGCAGCGTTGCCCTGGGCAGCGCGGCGGCGAGCTGCTCGGCCACCACGACCGGATGCAGTTCGTCCCCTGTGGACGCGATGACCAGAGACCGCGCGGTCACGTCGGCCAGTGCGGCCGGCGACGGCACGGCTACCTCGTCCGCCAGCGTGGCCAGTCCAGGGGCGAGCCCGTCCCGCATGAGCTGGTCGATCCGCTGGCGCAGGTAGGACCAGACGGCGGGAGTGTTGCGTACCTCGGCCGGTGCCTCGAGGGAGACGATCTCGGAGACCGCCGCCGCGTCCCCCGCCTCGACCGCGCCGAGCAGCGCGGACAGGCGTTCCTCGGCGGCGGCCGGTCGCGGGGTGTCGAGCAAGGCGGGCAGGAAGAACACGGCGCGCTCGTACCGCTGCGGATGGTCGGCGAGCAGCCGGCACAGCGCGCCGGCGCCGAGACTCACGCCTACTGCCCGGGTCGCGCACGCCAGGTCCGAGATCGCGCGCAGGTCGCGGGCGAGGTCGGCGTACGTCCACCGGCCCGGGGGCGCGGACGAGCGGCCGTGACCGCGGAACTGGAAGAAGACCTTGCGGCCGGCCACGCCGCTGCCCAGCGGCCGGGTCTCCGCGATGCCGTGGCCCAAGCCGTGGGCGAACACGGTGACCGGTTCGCCCGAGCCGGTCGAGAGGCACTCGAGCCACACCCCGTGCGGCGTACCGACCAGGTCGGTGGGGGGCACGGGCAGGGTCGGCCGGCCGGTACGCGGCGCGCTGTGACCGGGTCCGTAGGGGCCTGGGCCGCCGCCCGGCGGCGGGGGCCAGCGCAGGTTCACCGGGCCGTCACCACGATCCGCCGCCCCCGGTCGCCTCGCGCAGTGCCGGCCGTACGTCGAGCAGGTAGACACAACCCGCCGCGACGGCGATATACCCGAAGATGTTGAGAATGCCGAAGCTCGTGAACGTCAGCCCGGCCAGCGCGGTCGCGACCCCGATGATCGCCAGCCACGCGCCCTTGGGCAGCGTGCCGATGGCCGGGAAGGCGTCCGACCTCTGCAGAAGGCAGTGCACGAAGGACCACAGGCCGACCACCATCGTGGCAACGAACACCACCACATCGATGATGGTCGTGATGACGAAGACGGGGGGCACGGCGAAGAGCATGTATCGAGCTTAAGCCGCGGCCCGCGGGGGCCATGTCGGGTGCCCCCCGCGGGCCGTGCGGCGGTACGAGTTACTTGGTGGCGGTCGCCTTCTTGACCGGACGAGCGGCGTCGACACCCGCCGGCGTCGAGTCGACCGGGGTCGGCGCGGTACGCACGGCCGGCTTGCCGTTGACGATCCGCTCGCCGCGAGCCACGAGGTCGCGGTACACGGCCATCGCGCGCTCCTGCGCGATCTGGGCGAACTCGCTGAGCTTGTCGAACTCAACCTTGCGCAGCTGCTGGTACACGATGTCGCTGGCGCCGGCAGCGGCGTACAGCGGAGCCGGCAGCTTGTTCTTCGTCTGGGCGGGCATTACTTCTCCTCGTTGTGTTCAGCGGTACGAGCGTTCTCCTTGCGGAACGTCTCGTAGATCTGGGAGAGGGATTGTTTCTGGGCGATGGTCAGGTCCGGGTCGGCGGCGATGGCGGTCAGGACGTCATGCCCTTCCTTCGAGTCGAGCAGGCCGGCCCGCAGGTACATGACCGGCGTGGACACCCGCAGGGCGCTGGCTATCTGCTGCAGCACCTCGGCGCTCGGCTTGCGCAAGCCGCGCTCGATCTGGCTGAGATAGGGGTTGCTCACGCCGGCCCGCTCCGCGAGCTCCCGCAGCGAGATGCGCGCGTTGTGCCGCAGCTCGCGGATGAAGTCTCCGATGTCGCGGGGCCTGTTCACTGTGCCGACGGTAGTCCGGGCTGCTTGCAACAGCAAGCGAAATGCTTGCTTTTGCTAGCGTGACACTCCCCACACGCTGGGCGTCAGCCCCATACACTCCGCGTTACGCCGACCGGCTGGCCGCCACCCAGGACGTCGTGCTCCTCGAGCTCGGCCAGCACGGGCGCGTCGACCCCGAGCCGGCGCAACGCGACGACCGCTACCGGCCCGATCGGCCGTTTCGCGCCGTCATCGATCTTCAACGCAACGGCACCGACTTCGGGTACGGCGATCGCCAGGACGCCTTCGGCTCCACCCTTCGCGACCAACCCCGGGACGCCGCGCATCAGGCGGGTGTCCTCGCGCTCCGGCCCGGCACCACCGACGAGTACCGGGAACGCGCGCATCGCGTCGGCCACCTCGGTCTCGGCTACCCGTAGGAACGCCTCGGCGAGCGCGCGCAGCGACATGGCGAACACGGGCGCGCCGCAGCCGTCCACGCCGACCGTCGCGGCCGGCTGGCCGGCGAGCTCCTCGACCACGGTCCTGAGCTGCTTCTGCAACGGGTGATCCGGCGAGCGGTAGTCCTCGGTCGGCCAGCCCGCCGCAATACAGGTGAGCAGCATGCCGGCGTGCTTGCCGGAGCAGTTCATCGCGACCCGCTCGGCTCCCCGGCCGGCGTGCAGCCAGTCCTTCCGCGCCTCCTCGCCGATCGGGAGGTCAGCGGGGCAGCCGAGGTCGCCCTCGGTCAGGCCACCGGCCCGGAGCATGGCCCGTACCCCGGCGATGTGCTCGGGCTCGCCGGAGTGGCTGGCGCACACCAGGGCCAGGTGCGCCGGATCGGCCAGGCGCAGTCCCGCCCGGAGCATGCCGGTCGCCTGCAGCGGCTTGTTCGACGAGCGGGGGAAGATCTGCGACGTCACGTCGCCGGCGGCGTCGACTACCGCACCGGCCGCGTCGAGCACCACGACCGACCCGCGGTGCACGCTCTCCACGAACCCGGACCGGACCACCTCCGCGAGGACCGGCCCACCCGCGTACGAACCCGTCATGCTCCGATGCCCAGCATCGACCGGGCCTCGTCGGGCGTCAGTGGCGGCCGCTGAGCCAACCGGGCGAAGCCGACCGCCCGCGCCACGAGCTGCATGTTGGACTCGACCGGCTGCCCCTTGGCGTACGTGATCGTGTCCTCCATGCCGACCCGCAGGTGGCCGTCTGCCGCGAGCGAGGCGAGCATGACCGGGATCGTCGTACGGCCGATGCCGGTCGCCGAGAACGTCGTACCGGCGGGCAGGTCGCGCATCGCGTGGACGCAGGCGACGAGGGTTTCGGCGGTACCGGCCATGCCACCCGGTACCCCCATGACGAGATCGACGTGCACATGCCCGCCGGCCGGGAGACCGTACTTGCCCAAGAGCCGCTCCAGCGCGGCCAGGTGACCGAGATCGAAGATCTCGTACTCCGGCACGATCCCCCGCTCCTGCATGCGGGTGTGCAGGTCGACCACGAACTCCCAGCGGTTGAGGAAGACGTCGTCGCCGAAGTTGACCGTACCCATCGTGCAGGAGGCCATGTCGGGTGCCGCGTCCAGCACGGCGAGCCGGTCGGCCTCGGGGTCGGTCACCGCCCCGCCGCTGCTCAGCTGGACGATCAGGCCGGTACCCGCGCGCAGCGCGGCGACCGTCGCGCGCAGCCGCCCGAGGTCGAGCGTGGGCTGCGCCTGGTCGTCCCGGATGTGTACGTGGATCACGCTGGCACCCAGCGCCTCGCACTCCTTGGCCGTGGTCACCAGCTCGTCGAGCGTCACCGGCAGCGGCGGCACGTCCGCCTTGCTCGACTCCGCGCCGGTCGGCGCCACCGTAATCAGAGTTCCGCTCGTCATCTGCCGATCCTTACACGCCGCGTTCAGTCGAGCGCGGCCGTGGCCTCGCCCACCCTCAGGTGCGCATCCGCGGACACGTTCTGCTTCACCACGGCCAGCGCGATCATGCCGAGCTCGTAGTGGCGCAGAGCGGTACCGACGAAACCGACCACGCGGCCCTCGTCGGTGGTCACCGGAGCGTGCCGCGCCGGCGGGTGATCGGTGGTCACCCCGTCGAGATGCAGCAGTACGAGTCGACGCGGCGGCCGGCCGAGGTGATGTACCCGGGCCACGGTCTCCTGCCCCCGGTAGCACCCCTTCTCCAGGTGCAGCGCCGGGTACCAGCCCAGTTCGGCGGGCAGGGTGCGGTGGTCGGTCTCGAAACCGAAGCGCGGGACGCGGGCCGCCACGCGGATCGCCTCGTACGCCCACACGCCGCACCGCGGAACGCCGGCCGAGGCGAGCACGCCGTCGGCGGCCGACCGGGGCACGAGCAGGTCCACGCCGACCGGGCCCCGGCGCGCCCAGCCGCCGGCGGGGAGCGGGCTGCCGGCGTACCGTGCCGTCGGTCTCGCGGGGACGGACCCGGCGGCGAACTTCGGACCCGGCGGTGCGACGGCGTCGACCTCCGGCAGCACGGCGGCGCCGAGCGCGACGGCCGCCTCCGGCGCGGCCGGGCCGACCAGCGACAGCAACGCCCAGTCGGCGGTCACGTCGGCGGGTTCGACCCGCATCATGAACCGCATCGACTCCAGGAACGACAGCAGCCCGGGCGCGGTACCGGGTTCGACGTCGAGCCACGTGGTCGTACCGTCGTCGAGCACCATCGCCTCGTGCTCGACCTGCCCGTGTGGGGACAGCACGAGCAGTTCGGTGCCCTCGTACGGGCGCAGCCCCAGCAGATGCTGTGTGGTCAGACTGTGGAGCCAGGTGAACCGGTCCTCGCCTGGGACGGCCAGCACGCCCCGGTGTGACCGGTCGACGATGCCGACCTCGGTCGCGAGCGTGCGCTGTTCGCGCAGCGGGTCGCCGAAGTGGGCGGCCACGGGAGCGTCCGGCGAGGTGGGGTCGAGCATGTCGACGAGGATCACTCGGGACTCCCACAGTGCGCGCAAACCCCGAACAACGCCACATGTCCGATGTCGACCAGGAACCCGCGCTGCCCCTCGAGCTGCGCCGCGACCGGAGCCAGCAGGGTCGGCTCGACCTCGTCGACCGCTCCGCAGACGCGGCAGACGAGGTGGACGTGCTGTTCCTCACCGATCGCGTGGAATGTCGGGGAACCGTGTGAAAGGTGGGTGTGGCTGACGAGGCCGAGTTCTTCGAGCAGCTCGAGCGTGCGGTACACGGTCGTGATGTTGATGCCGGCCGCGACCTCGCGTACGGCGGCGTGCACCTGCTCCGGGGTCGCGTGGCCCAGCCCGCGGACGGCCTCCAGGATCAGCTGCCGTTGCGCGGTCAACCGGAGGCCGCGGGCCCGCAGTACATCTGCGAGAGAGCTGTCCGCCACGCGTTCGATCCTAAGCCGGTTGCCACTACAGTTGCCCGGCGTGGCAGAACAGCGTGTGGTAGCTCTCCTCGGAGTCGGCATCGTTCCGCCGGACACCCCGATCCTGCGGGCGGACGACCTCGGCGTGCTACGCGGCGACGGAGTCTTCGAAACCGTGCACGTACGCGGTGGCCGGCCGTGGCTGCTCGACGAGCACCTCGCGCGGATGGCCCGTTCGGCGGCGAGGCTGGACATCCCGTTGCCGCCGACCTCGTCCCTGGTCGACCTCGCCGGGCAGGCGTGCACGGGTTGGCCGGCGGATGCCGAGGGCGCGCTGCGGCTGGTCTGTACCCGCGGTTCGGAGGATCACGGGCCCGCCACGGTCTTCGCCACGCTCGCGGCGGTCAGCGAGGTCACGCTCCGCGCGCGGCAGGCCGGGGTCGCGGTGGCAACGGCCACGCTGGGCATCGCCGCGTCCGCCCGGGCGACCGCGCCGTGGTTGCTCGGCGGGGCCAAGACGCTGTCGTACGCCGTCAACATGGCCTCCCAGCGCTGGGCCCAGTCGGTCGGCGCGGACGACGTGCTATGGCTGTCTTCGGACGGGTACGCGCTCGAGGCGCCCACCTCGACTCTCGTCTGGCGGGACGGGTACCGCCTGGCCACCGTGCCGGCCGAGGCGACCGGGATCCTGCCCGGTACGACAGCCCGGTTCCTGCTCGACCACGCCGGCGCGCTCGGGCTGTCCGCGGTCGAGCGCATGATCACGCCGGCCGAGCTGTCGACTGTGGACGGTGCCTGGCTGCTGTCGTCGGTACGCGGGATCGCCGAGATCCGTTCGCTGGACGGCAACCCGCTGCCGCTGTCCCCGGACACCGAACGCCTGCGCGGGGTCCTGGGCTACCTGTAGCCCGTCGAGAGGGTTAGGCCACGGCCAGGCGGTAGCCGATGCCGCGTACCGTTTCCACAGCCACGCCGTCCCCGGCGGCCCGCAGCTTGCGGCGCAACCGCTTCACGGCCGAGTGCAGGATCGACGTGTCCCCCAGGTAGGAACTGCCCCAGACCTCGCCGAAGAGCCGCTCGTACGTCCACACCGTCACCGGGGGACTCGCCAGGCTGCCGAGCAGCTGCCACTCCAGCCGGGTGAGCGGGACGAGGTTGCCGCGCCAGGTCACCCGGTGCCGGGCCGGATCGATTATCAGGTCGCCGATGGTGACGCCGTCGTCGTACGCCGGGGGCAGGATCGGGTCGGCCGGCCCGGGTGCTGCCCACTCGACCTGGCCGGATGGCCAGAAGACTGCCCGCAGTTCGTCGACGTCGGCGACCATCAGGACGACGCCGCAGTCGTCGAGGCGACGCGCCAACCGCTCCCGGAATCCGACGTCCGGCGTGATGCAGACGACTAGCGGTACATCTGCGGTGACCATCGGCACACCCCCCGCCAGCCCGTCCGGTTGGCCCCTGCAGACAACCGTATTGCGCTGGCATCGGTCAATCTTTAGGAAGATCAATGTCGGAGATCTGGCAGATGTTGGACATAGACGCGCCCGAGTACTGCCCAGGAACTGACCGATCGAGGCCATTGATCGTCGCCATTGGCGCCTCGGAGCATGACGAGTGGACGCCGTCCGTGCGCCGTCTCGCACGTGGAAACGCGGCGTCTGTCTGTATTCAGGGGAGATCTCGTACAAAAAGCGAGATCAGGGGAGGAAGAATGTCAGATGCTCAGAAACGGTATGGCTTCGGTCTGTCTCCGATAGGCCGCCGCCGTACCGGGGGGATTGTTGCGGCGGTCGCTGTAACTGTCCTGACAGTCGCGGGACAGCCGACCTTTGCTGGCCCGCCACCGCACACCGGTGCGGTCGTCAGCGCCGAACTGCTCTCGACCCTCGACCAGCAGGGCGCCGCTGGCTTCTTCGTCTACCTGAGGGAGAAGGCGGATCTGTCGGGTGCGTCGAAGTTCACCGGCGACGCCAAGGCGGAGTATGTCTACAAGCAACTCGCCCGGACGGCCGAGAGCAGTCAACGCAGCCTGAGCGCCGACCTGAAGGCCAACGGCGTGCAGCACAAGTCGTTCTGGATCTCCAACGCGATCTGGGTCAACGGCGGCGCGGCGCTGGTCAACTCGATCGCGGCACGGGGCGACGTGCTGCGCATCGACCCGGCTCGCGTACGGGCGCTACCCGAGCCGACGGTCAGCCCGCCGGCGCATGTGAACGCGGTCGAGTGGGGTGTCGCGAACATCAAGGCCGACCAGGTGTGGGCGACCTTCGGTGTCCGCGGTGAGGGCATCACCGTTGCCAACATCGACACCGGTGCCCAGTTCGACCACCCGGCCCTCGTCGCGAAGTACCGCGGCAACCTCGGCGGCGGCACCTTCGACCACAACTACAACTGGTTCGACCCGTCCAACATCTGCCCGGGCGACGTACCGTGCGACAACAACGGTCACGGCACCCACACCATGGGCACGATGGTCGGTGACGACGGCGGCAGCAACCAGATCGGTGTCGCGCCGGGCGCCAGGTTCATGCTGGCCAAGGGCTGCGAGACCAACAGCTGCTCGGACACGGCGCTCCTCGCTTCGGCCCAATTCGTGCTCGCGCCGACCGACCTGGCCGGCAACAACCCGCGGCCGGACCTGCACGCCGACGTCGTGAACAACTCGTGGGGCGGCGGCGGGGGCGACCCGTGGTACCAGGACAGCGTCAACGCCTGGGTGAACGCGGGCATCTTCCCGAGCTTCTCCAACGGCAACAGTGGCCCGAGCTGCGGTAGCGCCGGCTCCCCCGGTGACTACCTGAACACCTACGCGGCCGGTGCGTACGACATCAACAACGTGATCGCGGGCTTCTCCAGCCGCGGCCCGTCCGCATTCGGCGGCGAATTGAAGCCGAACATCGGGGCCCCGGGGGTGAACGTCCGGTCCAGCGTGCCCGGCAACAGCTACGCCAACTTCAACGGCACGTCGATGGCCGCTCCGCACGTATCCGGCACGGTCGCGCTCATCTGGTCGGCCGCACCGAGCGTGAAGGGCGACATCAACGCGACCCGGCTGCTGCTCGACAACTCGGCGGTCGATGTCAACGACACGAGCTGCGGCGGTACCGCCGACGACAACAACGTGTTCGGCGAGGGCCGGCTCAACGCCCTGCAGGCCGTGACCGACGCTCCGCGCGGCCCCAACGGCCGGGCCGTCGGCCAGGTCACCGACGCGGCCACCGGCGACCCGCTCGCCGGCGCGACCGTGACCAACGGTGACGTCAGCACGCTCACCGGCAACGACGGCCGGTACTCGCTCACGCTGCCGGTCGGGACGCACACGCTGACCGCCAGCCTGTTCGGCTTCGCATCCGAGTCGGCCACCGTCGAGATCACCGAGGGCACGGCCACCACGCAGGACTTCGCGCTCGAAGCCCAGCCGGTGGTCACCGTCAGCGGTACGGTCACCGACGGCTCCGGCAAGGGCTGGCCGCTGTACGCCGTCATCCAGGTGGCCGGACGACCCGGCGGGCCGATCTACACCAACCCGGCTACCGGCGCGTACTCGTTCCAGGTGCCGGGCAACACGACCTACCAGTTCACCACGTCGGCGATCGCACCGACCGGCTACCAGACCAAGATCGAGAATGTCGCGGTGGGTGGGGGCAACCTCGTCCACAACATCTCGCTCCTGGTCGACCCGGCCTGTACGACACCCGGCTACGCGGCCAGCTTCGGCACTCCGGTGCTCAGCGAGCCGTTCGACGCGACGGCGCAGCCGTCCGACCCGCTGGCCGCGCCGACTCCACCGGCCGGCTGGTCCGTCGTCCAGCGCACGGCGCTCGGCGGCTGGCGGTTCCGCGACTTCGGTAACCGCGGCAACCTCACCGGTGGAGCCGACGGCTTCGCCATGATGGACAGCGACTTCTTCGGCATCGGCAACACCGAGGACTCCGACCTCGTCACGCCGACGCTGAACCTGTCCGACGTGAGCGCGCCATACATCCGCTTCAACAGCGACTACCGGGCGTTCAGCAACGGGTTCGGTGACCTCGACCTGTCCATCGACGGCGGGACCACGTGGACCACGCTGCTGCACCAGTCCAACACCGACCGGCGCGGTCCGCGGCAGGAACTGTTCGCGCTCACCGGGGCCGGCGGCCAGAGCAACGTGAAGATTCGCTTCCACTACATGGGCACGTGGGCCTGGTGGTGGGAGGTCGACAACGTCGAGGTTCTCAACCGCGTCTGCGCACCGCAGCCCGGCGGCCTCGTGGTCGGCTTCACGTCGGACGCCAACACGGGTACGGCGCTCAACGGCGTCACCGTGACGAGCAACGACAACCCGGCGGACAAGGGTGTCTCGGCGCCCACGCCGCAGGACCCGAACATCCCCGACGGTTTCTACTGGCTCTTCTCCAGCCTGACCGGCAACCACCCGTTCACCGCGACGAGGGCGCCGTACCAGCCACTGACGAAGACCGTGAACGTCCTCAACAACGGGACGCGGCAGGCAGACTTCGCCCTCAAGTCGGGCCGTCTGACCGTGTCGCCGACCGAGCTGACCGCCTTCGTACCGTTCAACCAGAGCCGCTCCACCACGCTGACCGTGCGCAACACCGGTTCGGCGCCGGCGCAGGTGGATCTGGCCGAGCGGGCCGGCGGCTTCACGCTGCTCGGTAAGCAGGGCGCGCAGCTGATCATGCAGCAGATCCCGGGTGGCGCGAGCAAGGGCATGACCGGTACGCCGACCTTGGGCGGCTTCTCCGGCCCGAGCCCGCAGGTCGACCCGGCCTGGTCCGCCATCGCGAACTACCCATCGACCGTGATGGACAACTCCGCGACGGCCGGCCAGGGCAAGGTCTACGTCCTGGGTGCCGCGACCGGCACACCCAACTTCAACAAGGCGAACGTCTACGACCCGTCGACCAACGCTTGGGCGGCATTGCCCGACATGCCGGTCGGGCGCGCGAAGCCGGGCGTCGCGTTCGTGAACGACAAGCTGTACGTGTTCGGCGGTTGGGATCCGGCCGGTACGCCGATCAACACGGTCCACGTGTTCGATCCGGCTTCGAACAGCTGGAGCCTGGGTGGCGGGACCAACCCGGCTCCGACATCGGCACCTGGTGTCGGGGTAGCCAACGGCAAGATCTACCTTGTCGGCGGCTGCACCAACTCCGGCTGCGCGACCGGTAACGCCACGGTCATCTACGACCCGGCCAGTGGCTCGTTCAGCCTCGGTGCCACGTACCCGCACAACGCGGCTTGGATGTCGTGCGGTGGCATCAACGGCAAGATCTACTGCGCCGGTGGCGTGGACGCCAACGGCTTCGCTGACGGGAACGTGTACGACCCCGCGGCGAACGCCTGGACGCCGATCGCCAACATGCCGCTCGACCTGTGGGGTTCCGCGGCGTCGTCGGCGAGCGGGCTGCTGACGGTCACCGGTGGTGTGACGCAGAACTTCTCCGTCATCACCAACCGGTCGGTCGCGTACGACCCGGCCACGGACACGTGGTCCGATCTGCCCAACTCGCAGTTCGCCCGGTACCGGGCGGCCGGCGCATGCGGCATCTACAAGATCGGTGGGTCGTCCGGCGGGTTCACCCCGACGGTCAACTCCGAGAAGCTGGGCGGGCTCGACCAGTGTGACGAGACGTCCGACGTACCGTGGCTCAGCGAGACCCCGGCGTCGTTCGTGCTGAACCCGGGTCAGTCCAAGGCGGTAACCGTCAAGTTCACCGCTACGCCGGCGACCGGCGTGATCCAGCCGGGCCAGTACACGGCTCAGCTGATCGTCCGTTCGGACACGCCGACCGCGGTGAGCCCGATACCGGTCACGATGAACGTGCTACCGCCACCTGGTTGGGGCAAGCTGCAAGGCCTCGTCCAGGGCACGACATGCGGTGGCTCGGTCGTACCGATCAACGCGTTCATCCGCATCCAGCAGGTGGCCAACCCCGACATCGGCGATAACATCCGCGCCGACAACCAGGGTCGGTACGGCTGGTGGCTGCCGGCCGGTCGCTACGACATCATCGTGGCGAAGGACGGCTGGACGCCGAAGGTGGTCCGCGTGAAGGTGGAGAGGGGCATCGTGCTCACGACCAACTTCATGCTCACACCGTTCGAGGCGTGCCCACCGTCGCTCGGCGGCGTGTGACACGGTTCTGAGTTGAACGTGGTGCCCCGGGCTACGCCCGGGGCACCACTGTGTCTCCACCGGCTTTGCTCTGCGCACCAATACGCAACAAATTGACGTCGTGCTATGTGTTGCGTATTGGTGCGCAGAGCAAAGCGTCGTCAACCCCCGACCCTGTCCAGCTTCGCGGACAGGTGCGCGGTTCGCGGTTGGCCGACGGCGGCCATTTCATACGCGTACAGCAGTGCGCGGTCCACGATTCCGTAGAGCCGGTGGCCCTCCGACACCTCCTTGGCGGTACCGCTGCGCAGCACCTGATCCGTGATCAGCTCCACCCGCAGCCCGTCGACGCGGCCCACGTACGACTCGACGATCCCGTTCGGCGCGACCAGCTGTACCTCGACCGCCTCGGTGCGCTTGTCGTCCTTGACGACCGGCTTCCAGAAGCCGACCTCGCGGTGGGCGGGTCGGATCGGCGTACCGTCCGGTTCGATCAGCCACGTGCGGGACTCGTAGAACAGGAACGGCCGCCCGTCGTGGCTGAACCGGATCTCCTGGCCGTACTCGAACGCCTGGATAGTCGGGTAGTCACCGCCGCCCCGGCCGCGCCACACGCCCACGAACGGCAGCAGGTCGAGCAGCGCGGGGTTCAGGTCCGGACCCGACCGCAGGTCGTGCGTCTCCTCGAAGGGGTACGCCTCGACCGGCGGTGCGTCGAGCCACGGTGGCCGGTTGATGTCTGTCACTTGGACCGCCCTCTGGAAAGCCGTACGGCGACATAGACCAGGGCGCCCGCCAACACGCCGAAGCCGGCGACTAGCAAGCTGACGAACCCGATCTCGGTGACCATAATGCCTAGCATGGCTCGTACCCTCGTCGTGAAGGCAACCGCGGGCGCCGACGCGCCGGAACGGTGCGCGCAGGCGTTCACGGTCGCGGCGACCGCGCTGGCGGCCGGCGCGTCCGTCTCCCTCTGGCTGACCGGCGAGTCGACGTGGTTCGCGCTGCCCGGCCGCGCGGCCGAGTTCGAGCTGCCGCACTCCGCCCCGCTGCCCGACCTGCTCGCCGCGGTTCTCGCCGGTGGCCAGGTCACCGCCTGCACCCAGTGCGCCGCCCGGCGTGGGATCGGCCCCGACGATGTGCTGCCGGGCGTCCGCATCGCCGGAGCGGCGGTATTCGTCGAGGAGTGCCTCGCCGACGGAGCCCAAGCCCTGGTCTACTGACGGCGCTACTGATCGGCGGCGCGCCGCTGGCGATACGCGCGGGTCTTGACCCGGTTGCCGCAGACCTCCATCGAGCACCAGCGCCGGCACGCGTTCTTCGACCGGTCGTAGAAGACCACGGCACACTCGTCGTTGCCGCAGATCTTCAGCCGGTCCCAGGTACCGTCGCACGACGCGAGCGCGACCGCGGCCAACACCTCGCCGAACACTCCCCGCGTCCCGCTCTCGGCCGGTGCGAAGCGCATCGAACCGTCGGGTCCGACCCGTACCGACAGCATCACCGATCCGGCCAGCGAGTCCAAAGTAGACCGATCGCGGGTACCGCCGTCGTGGTGGCCGAGCAACTCGGTACGCAGTTCGTCGCGCAGCCGCCGGGCCAGCACCAGGTCGGCCTCGGTCACGGTGTCCGCGGCGGCGGCTCGACCGTGATCGCGTAGCCAGCGCGCGAACCGCGGCAGCGAGTCCAGGTCGTCCTGACCCGCCTCCACATCGATCGAGTTGAGCAGCGACTCCGTCAGCCACAGTGCCTCGGGGACGTCACGTGCCATGTGTGCTCGCTCACCACCTAAACGCGTTGACCGGTTACCGCCAGCGTACTAGGTTAACAAGTGACACCACCAAAGAGACTTAGATAGTGTCGGAGGAAACATCATGGATCTGCATCCAGAGGTCCTCGCCGCGCTCGTCCGTGACCGCAACGCGCAGCTGCTGCGAGAGGCGGAGCGCGAGCGGCTCGCGCACTCCGCGGCTCGTGCGGGGCGCCGGGCCCGGCGCGGCAGGCACACCAGGTGATCGAGGTACGACCCGCGACAGCGGGGCGTTACGGGGACGTCGAGGAGCTGTTCCGCACGAACGGCACCACGAAGGGCTGTTGGTGCATGTTCTTCGTCGTACCGAACAAGGAGTTCAGTGCCGGCTGGGGAGCCGGCAACCACGAGAAGTTCGGCGAGCTGGTCGGCGCGGCCGATCCGCCCGCCGGACTTCTTGCGTACCGCGCCGGGGAGCCGGTGGGCTGGTGCGCGATCGGTCCCCGCTCGCGGTACGGCCGCGCTCTGCGCTCGAAGGTCCTCCAGGGCCGGGCCACGGCCGAGGACGACAGGTCGAGCTCGCGCGCGGGAGTGGCGCCAGTGCCGTCGAGGCGTTCCCGCTAGCGAGCACCGAAGGCCGCGCGCCCGCAGGGGACGCGTTCATCGGTACCGAGGCGATGTTCGCCGCGTGCGGATTCGAAGAGGTGAGCCGTCCGACGCCGAGGAGGGTCCTGATGCGCCGCCCGCTCAGCAGCCCGTCGTCGCGGCGACGCTGACCTGACCGTCGCTCACCCGCACCACCACGCCCGTCGCGCCCGACCGGTAGCCGTACACGTCGGGCTGTTCGAGGATGTCCGTGTCCACGGGCAGGCCGTGCAACGCGGCTTTCGGGGGTTGGCCGGGTGCGCCGGGCGTGGCGTCCGCCGCCACTGTGCGCGCCGCGCCTCCGCCAGGGCAAGGCACCGCATCGGTACGGCGTTGAGCCGCGGGTACGCCGAGCGCCGCCAGCGCCCTGTCGACGGCTTGGTCGGCATCGTCCGGTACGTCGGCCGGTGCCGGAGCCAGCGCGGCCGACGGCCGGCACCCGGTGGACACGGTCACCTGCACCTGCCCCGGAGCGACGATGCCGCCCCGGACTCCCACGAACTCGCCCGCGTCGGCGCGCAGCACGCCCTGCCGTACCCGAGCCCGGTAGCTCGCCGGCAGTCCGTCGGCGATGCGCTTCATGACCTGGTCCTCGGCGCTGGCCGCGGTGGTGAACAGCACAACCCGCAGCAGCTCCTCGCCGTCCCGCGCGGCCGTCAGCCGGCACCCGGTACGCAGGTCGTAGCCACGGATCTCCGGCACCGCTCCCGCGGCGACCCCGCCGCTGGCGCGGACCACCTCGCCGGCCGCACGGTCGACGGTGCTCTGGGCCTGCGCCACGGAGAGCTGTTCGCGGACGGTCGCCTCGCCCGTCCGGGACGAGACGTACGCGGCTACGACGAGCACGACCGCCCAGCCGGCCACTACCACCGGCCACACCCAGCGCCGCCGCCGCCCGTCGTCCGTCACGCCGCCCATCGTGGCAGGCGGCCGCCGGTTACCGCAGTCCGGGCGGTCCCAGGAATCGACGGCGGACGGCGAGCGCCGCCGCGGCCAGGGCGACCGAGCCGGCGCCCACACCGAGCCACAGCAGCCAGGCGATGCCGGTCTGCCGGGTCACGCCGTCGAGGTCGGTACCGCACAACTGCGGTGCCCGGTGACCCTCGGCGATACCACAGGCCGTGAGTGCGATCCGGTGTCCGCGCGGCGGTTCGGCGACCCGCGCCGCCAGCGCGACGGTCGCCTGTCCCCCCGCCGGCACGGTCACCGTCCACGCGACCTTCGTACCGTCGACCGTCCCGCCGTCGGCCGGCTGTACGTCGGCCAGCCCTTCGGGCACGATCGCGGTCACGGTCAGCGGTGCCGCGCGGGCACCGTCGTTGCGAACCGTGATGCGGTACTCGGCCAGATCTCCCGTGCGGAGCGCGTCGCGCGCGTTGTCGACGGCGATCGCCAGCCCGGGAACGATCGGCACGGCCGCCTGCACCGGGCGGGCCGGCGGTGACGACACCGGCGGTGGCGCCGTGGTACGCCAGGTGCGGCGCGGGGTGGGCGACGCGGACCGCTTCGGCGCGGTGGGTGTCACGCGATGGCTCGGACTCACCGAGGGCGCCGGCGTGGGCGGTGCGCTGGGGGACGGGATGCCGGCCAGCAAGGTCAGCGCGAGGAGCGCGACGGCGTGGAATGCCACGACCGGACAACTTACCCGATCAAGGAGTTATGCACACAGATTGGAGATCCAACCGTATGCACAACTCCTTGATCAACGGAAGAGGATCAGGGGCTTACTGTGAGGGTCAGCTCGTTGAGGCCACGGTCGACGGTCACGGCCGCGTCACCGGTCCCGCTGCGGGACAGCACCCGCAGCGTCCACGTACCCGGTGCGGCGAAGAACCGGAACTGCCCCGCCGGCGACGTGACCACCTCGGCCGTGAACTCGCCGGTCGCGTCGAGCAGGCGGACGTACCCGCCGGCTACCGGCAGGCCGTCGGCCGCGGCCACGACCACCCCGGAGATGACCGTCTCCTTCTCCAGATCGACACTTGCCGGCAACGGAGCCGCCTGATCGGGTGCGGCGCACCCAGCGGTAACCACTGCGTTCATCTACGCCTCCCCAGGCTCGTCGCCCAACGCAACCGGTACGCCCACGAGTGAGCCGTACTCGGTCCATGAACCGTCATAGTTCTTCACGTCCGCCTGCCCGAGCAGCTCGTGCAAAACGAACCAGGTGTGCGACGAGCGCTCGCCGATTCGGCAGTACGCGATCGTCGCCTTCGACCCGTCCAACCCGGCCTCGCCGTACAGCGTGCTCAGCTCGTCGTCGGACTTGAAGGTGCCGTCCTCGTTGGCGGCCTTGCTCCACGGCACGCTCAGCGCGGTCGGAATGTGACCCGCCCGCTGCGCCTGCTCCTGCGGCAGGTGGGCCGGAGCGAGGAGCCGGCCGGCGTACTCGTCCGGCGACCGCACGTCGACGAGGTTCTTGGTGCCGATCGCGTCGACGACCTCGTCGCGGAACGCCCGGATCGACAGGTCCTGCTCACCGGCCACATAGGACGTTGCCGGCCGGGATACCGCGTCCGTCGACAGTGGACGATTGTCGAGCTCCCACTTCTTGCGGCCGCCGTCGAGCAGGCGCACGTCCCGGTGGCCGTACAGCTTGAAGTACCAGTACGCGTATGCGGCGAACCAGTTGTTGTTGCCGCCGTAGAGGACGACGGCATCGTCGTTGCCGACGCCCTTCGCGGACAGCAGCGCCTCGAACTGCTGCTTGTTCACGAAGTCCCGGCGGACCGGATCCTGCAGGTCCTGTTTCCAATCGAGTTTCACGGCGCCTTCCAGATGCCCGCCGTCGTACGCGGACGTATCTTCGTCCACCTCCACGAAGACGACACCGGGCGCGCCGAGGTTCTTCTCCGCCCAATCGGCGGTGACCAGTACGGTCCCACGGCTCATGAACTGACTCCTTCGGCTTTGCGGCGAATGATGTACAGCGAAATGAATGGGTAGACCTTGCACGCGAGGCACAGCCCGAACGCGGCATTGAGGAACGCGGCCACGAGCGCGAAGCCCGCGAACACCGCGCCCACGATCGATGCTCCGGTGAGGTAGCCGATCGCCGCGACAGCGGTGAATGCGAACCCGACGGCCTGCGAGAACCGCACGGGCGCCGCATGTTCCAGTTCGGCCGGCGGCCGCAGACGCGGCGCGACGAACCAGCGGTAGAACAACGAGTACGGCGCGTACCGCAGGCTGAGCGCGCCAATGGCGAACACGAGAGCCTGAGCGAGCGCCAGCGCACCGGAACCGGTGAGCAGAATGACGAGCAGTACCGCAGAGGTCAGCCAGGCGCTGACCCGAGGTCCACGCGGATCGATCAAGGTGATCACTACTTCCTGACGAACGGACAATGGGGTTCGTCAGGCGGCGCCGAAAGGAAGGATCAGAGCACTCTTACGGTCGCCGCCGTCAGGGGCGGCGACACAGGCAGGCGGCCACGCGACACAGGTCGACCGCGCGCCTCTTCGTGAGCAGAGTGCTCATGGCCGTTGAGCCTAACACCGCAGGCACCGGCCCGCACAGAGCCGGTGACGGTCTTCACCCGCTCAGCGGGACGCTTCGGGCCGACGCGGTGATCGCCAAGCCCTCCGGCCGTACCTGCACCGACTCGACCCGCAGCCGGAAGGGCAGCGGCGGCAACGTGATGGTCAACGACAGCTGTTGCTTGTAGTCGTCGAGCAGCCGCTGAGCCTGCGGGATCAACGTGATGCCCTCGGCGCCGATGTCGGTGATCGCGAGCCGCACCTGGCCGGCCGACCCGCTGACCTCGCCGACCGCTACCGCCGTGAACTGCTGGCCCTCGATGGTCAAGGGCAGCCGCAACCGCAACCGACCGTCCTGTTCGGACAGTTCGAGGCCGGGACGGTCGAAGAGGGCCCGGACGCTCGAGTAGCCGATCGTCGCGGTACCGACCATCCGCTTCGCGACGACCTCGCCCTCCCCCGACATCAACGTGCTCATGCTGGCCTCGACGTCCTGGGCGTGCACGTCGAGCTCGGGCAGCACCACGCCGCCCTTCGACACGTCGCGGAGCACGATGCGGATGTCCTTGTACGTGCCGTCGAGCACCTGGGTCACGAACGGGAAGCCGCCGACGGTGACCTCGGGTTCGGAGCTCGAGATGTCGAGCTGCGTCGTTTGCTGGGACACCTTCTCGGCAATGGTCCGCTCCGCCGCGTACGCACCGATCCGGTCAGCGGCCAGCAGCAGCACGCCGAGCACCAGCACGAGTACCACGAACCAGGTCAGCATCCGCCGGCCGCGACGCGCCACGTCCACCTCCGCCTATGAATTGGGTACCAGGAAGATCACGCTGATCACGTACACCGTGGGCGCGGCGAGTGCGTAGCCACCGAGAGGGCCCTGCAGGTGCCGGGCGAGCCAGAGTGAGCCGGGCTCACCGGCCAGCCGCCGGGACGCCTCGGCGTACCCCACCGCGAGGTCGGCCAGCACGGCCGCGATCGCCGCGACCAAGCCGACCAGCGCCCCGCGCTGCGGGTCGAACTCCACGAAGAAGCTGCCGAGGATCGCGCCCAGGAAGGTACCGCACATCGCCCCGATCACGATGCCGCCGGCGCCGCGGGGGACCTGCGGGGCCAGTCGCGGGTACGGCGCGATCGCGTCGGCGACCCTCGCCACCACCAGGCTCACCCCCACCGCGGACATACTCACGACGATCGCTTGAGTACCCAGGTAGAGCCGGGTCAACACGATGAGAAGCGCGAACGAGACCACGCCTACCACCACGACGAGGGTGGCGCCGAGCGACTCCGTGGCCCGGACCCGGCCCGAGCGCCGGACCAGTTGACCCACCACCCCGGCCACGAACCCGGCCGCGGCCACGTACCCGATCGGTGCGGCCGTGGCCTGTATCGGCCAGACCGCCGCGAAATCCGCCGCGATCGCGGTGGCGATGCCGACGGTACCGACCACCCGCGGGGCCGGCGGCCGGACGGCCACGGTCCAGGCGAGCACGAACAGGGCCTGGATCCCGAAGATCACTACCGCGTACGGGATCCGGGCCGCGCCGACCCCGGCCGACTGGGCCCCGAAGATCAACGCCGCACCCAGCAGCCCGGCGAAGCCGGCGACGCCCAGCGACAGCAGCCGCCGTACCGGTACCGCGTCGCCCGGCGGCTGGTCGGGCCTCCGGAACTCCTCGGGATGCTCCGGAGCGGTCACCCCACGCCGCGGCGGGCGCTCCGCCCGCGTCCGGTCCCGGCCCGGAGGCTCGCCTGGCGGACCCCAGCCCTGGGTCGGTTCCCGTTCGGCGTAGCCGCCGGGTCGCCCGGTACGCCGGGGGTCGCGTGGGCCGTAGGACCGCCCGGACCGCCCCGGTCGGCCGGTCCGGTCGCCATCGTTCTGGGGCGAGGTGGGGAACACGCCCTGATCGTGCCAGAGCGGCCCGATCACAGCACACACGCGGTGTGACCTGCATCCTCCGGTATCCTCATCTCGTGATCCACCCGTCAGCGACGCCGGGGCGCTACGGAGGCGGTGGTCTGTGGAGATCTTGATGTTGGTGGCGACGCCCACCGTCGCGGCGTCCTCGGTGCTGCCGGCGCTGGATCTGCTGCCGCACACCGTCCGCAGCGCGCCCCGGGACGTCCGGACGCTCGTGAACGGTCCCAGCCCCGACGTGATCCTCGTGGACGCCCGTGCCGAGCTGGCCGAGGCTCGGGCCACCTGCCGGGTGCTGCACGCCACCGGTCTCGGGGTGCCGCTCGTGGCGGTCGTCACAGAGGCCGGACTGATCGCGCTGAACGCCGACTGGGGCGTCGACGACATCGTGCTCGCCAGCGCCGGGCCGGCCGAGGTGGAGGCCCGGCTGAGGCTGACCGTCGGGCGGCTGAACAGCGCCACCGCGGGTGCCGGCGGGCTGATCCGGGCCGGCGAGCTGACGATCGACCCGGATACCTACGCGGCCAAGCTCAAGGGCCGGCCGCTCGACCTGACCTACAAGGAGTTCGAGCTGCTGAAGTTCCTCGCCCAGCACCCGGGCCGGGTGTTCACGCGGGACCAGCTGCTTCGCGAGGTCTGGGGGTACGACTACTTCGGCGGTACGCGGACCGTCGACGTCCACGTCCGGCGGCTGCGGGCCAAGCTCGGCTCGGAGTACGAGTCGATGATCGGTACGGTCCGGCAGGTGGGTTACAAGTTCGTCGTACCGTCCGCCCGACCGCTACCGGACTCGGCGCCGGCCGGCGTCGTACTGTGAGCGAGTGCTGCGGACAGAACGCCTGAATCCGGCCGATGTCAACGATGTGCTCGCGATGGCGCAGGCCGCCGGCGACGCGGACGGTGCCTATCCCCTGTCCGAACACGTAGCACTGCACATCCGACACGGCGGCGAGGCGCCCGCGGTCCACGTGCTCGCCCGCGCGCCCGACGGGGAGCTGGTCGGCTACGCGCACGTCGACACCACCGACGAGGTCGAAGGCCCGTCCGCGGAGCTGGTCGTCCACCCGATGCACCGACGCCACGGACTGGGCCGCGCACTCGTCCGGGAAGCCCTCGCGATCGCCGACGAACGGGACGCCGCTGGCCGGCTGCGCCTGTGGGCGCACGGCGACCACCCGTCGGCGAACGCGCTCGCGCTGAGCCTGGGCTTCGAGCGCGCCCGGGTGCTCTGGCAGATGCGCCGCTCGCTGTACGCCGAGATCCCCGCCCCACGGCTGCCCGAGGGCGTCGCGCTGCGCCCGTTCCGTCCCGGGCAGGACGACGAGGCGTGGGTAGCGCTCAACGCGCGGGCGTTCGCGGACCATCCGGACCAGGGCCGGTGGACACTGCGGGACCTCCACGCGCGAATGGCCGAGCCGTGGTTCGACCCCGCGGGCTTCCTGTTGGCCGAGAACGGATCCCACTTGCTCGGTTTCCACTGGACGAAGGTGCACGGCGGTGACCTCCACACCCACCCGGCCGGTACGATCCCGCACGCCCACGAACCCATCGGCGAGGTGTACGTCCTCGGCGTCGACCCGGAGGCCCACGGAAAGGGGCTCGGGGCGGCGCTGACCGTCGCCGGTCTACGGCACCTGCGCGGCCGCGGACTCGACCAGGCGATGCTCTACGTCGACGAGGCGAACGAACGCGCGGTAGCCATGTACACCAAGCTCGGCTTCGCCCGTTGGTCGACGGACGTGAGTTTCCGCCGGACCTGAGAGACACTGGCGTCGATGGCCAGGGAACCGGGTACACCGCCCGAGGAGTTCGTCGCGTTCGTCGAGCGCCGCGGTACCGGGCTGCGGCTGGCCGCCCACGTGGTGACCGGCAACGACCGGGTGGCCGAGTCGCTCGTACGGGATCTGCTGGCGGCGACGGCCCTGCGCTGGCGGCGGCTGACCCGGGTCACCGACCCACCGGGGCGGCCCGGCGCGGATGCGTACCTCGACCGGATCTTCCTGCGGGAGGCGGCGTCCTGGCGCGCCGACCGGAACGAGCCCGCCGCACCCCGCGCCGATCTGCGGCTGCTGCGACAGGATTCCGCGTCGCCCGCGGCCGCCCGGCTGCCGGACGTGCCAGCGGCCGAGCTGGCGCGGCTGGCCTGGGGTTCTGCCCAGCGGACCCGGCGGCGCTGGAGCTTCGTCGCGGCGGGCGTTGCCGTCCTCGCGATCCTGGCCATCCTGGCACCCCGTGGTGCGCCGCCGGCACCGGCCGATGCCGGTTCGCCGCCGGCGCTGGAGGCACCGGGCACGTTGCCCGAGTGGATCGACGTGCTACCGACTCTGCAGAACCAGGCCTCACTGCCCACAGTGGACACACCGCTGCCCGACGAGATCCTGTTGACCGGCGGCCTGGCGCTGTCCACCCACCGGATCGACCGGGCGCTGTTGCTGCTCCTGCCGGCCGACGGGCCGCCGCTGGTGCTCGGTCCGGACGGCGGCATGCGAGCCCTCGACGGGCTGACCTTCCCGGTGCGGGAGCCGGGCCGGCTGGGTTCCACACCCATCACCCCGGCATCGCTGTCCCGCGACGGCCGGCGGGCCGCCTTCATCACCAGCGACGGCATAGCTGTCGTGGAGTTCGCGACAGCGACCACCCGGCGGTTCTCCGTGAACGGCCGGCTCACCGACCTCGTCTGGCTCGATCTGGGGACGCTGCTCGTCGCCGGCCCGCGAACGGCCCGGCTGATCGACGTGCGCACAGGCAACGTCGTACTGACCACAGTGGACGCTCGCTACGCGCTGACCCGGCAGGGACCGGCCGCCCCGGTTCCTTCGCCGACCGCTACTGGAACCGTCATGGGTCTGCCGGGCGGGCTCGTGGAACAGGTGGTCGAGCTGTTGCCCAGCGGCGAACCGGCCACGGCGCCGGCCCGGATCCGGCGGTACACGCTCACCGGCGCCGACGCGGCGACACCGGTGGTCACGCCGATCGCCGGCGACCGGACGAGCTGGGTCGGCCAGTGGATCGGACCGGGCTTCCTCAACGGCGATCTGGCCGCCCGGGACTGCGACGCGCGCGAGTTGATGATTCCGATGCCGGGTGGCCGGCCCGCCGCGATCAACGCGACGGTCGTGGTGGACGCCCGCACCGGAGTCGTGCGGCGGGCGCTGGCGGCCGGCTACGACGCGACCCGACGGCCGGACGCGAAGCTGCTCGGCTGGCTCGATCGGGACACGATCCTGATCGTGACGACCAGCGGTACCGATGTGCGGCTCATCTCCTGGCGCATCACCGACGGCGAACTGCGCCGGGTGGCGGAGATCGACGGTACGACATTGGTCAGTGTCGCGGACTTCACTCCCGCCCCATGAGCCACGTCGTTCACTAAACGGACATCTCGCCCTCAGGCTTTCGTTACCTCGCTAGATCAACGTGTTCATGCGCCGTTCACTCGGCGGCCGGCTGCCCGGCAACCTGCCACTCCTACGGTCGGCCTCGTCAGGCCAAGTGGGCCGTCAGGCCAGAGGAACTGCCTGAACCCCTAACAGAGAGGCATACCTGAGGTGAACCGCAACGTGCTTCGGGCGCGATACTTCGCCGGCGCCGCGCTCGCGGTGGGGCTGGCGCTCGCCGGCTGTGGCGGCAACAACACGCCAGCCGGCGGTGGGGACACGCAGGCTGCCCCGCTTTCGGGAGCAGTCGCTATCGACGGGTCGAGCACCGTAGAACCACTCACCAGTGCGGCCGCCGATCTTTTCAAGGAGACGCAGGCTGGCGTCAACGTCACCGTCGGCACCTCGGGCACCGGTGGTGGCTTCGAGAAGTTCTGCAAGGGCGAGACGGACATCTCCGACGCCTCGCGTAAGATCAACGACAAGGAGAAGACCGCCTGCGAAACCGGGAACGTCAAGTGGACCGAGCTGCAGGTTGCGAACGATGCCTTGACCGTCGCCGTGCACAAGGACAACACCTGGGCGAAGTGCCTCACCGTCGCCCAGCTGAAGAAGATCTGGGAGCCGGCGGCCCAGGGCAAGATCACCAACTGGAACCAGGTCGACCCGAGCTTCCCGAACGAGCCGCTGAAGCTCTTCAGCCCCGGCACCGACTCAGGCACGTTCGACTACTTCACCGCCGCGATCAACGGCAAGGAGGGTGACAGCCGCCAGGACGCGACGTTCTCGGAGAACGACAACGTGCTGGTGCAGGGCGTCTCCTCCACCAAGGGCGGGCTCGGCTACTTCGGCTTCAGCTACTTCGAGGAGAACCAGAGCAACCTTAAGGCCGTCGAGGTCGACAGTGGCGCCGGCTGTGTCGCGCCGAGCCTGGATTCCGCTCAGAGCGGCAACTACAAGCCGCTCGCCCGGCCGCTGTTCATCTACGTCAAGCAGGCGTCGATGACCAAGCCGCAGGTGAAGGGCTTCGTCGAGTTCTACGTCACGAAGATCGACGAGATCGTCAAGGAGGCCGCATTCGTCCCGCTGAACGCGACCCAGAAATCCGCGCTGACCGCTGCGTGGGAAACCCTGAAGTCGAGCTGACGTGACCTCGAGTACCACAACGGTCGATCCCGCCGCGGGGAACACCTTGCGGCGGGATCGCCCACGCCTCGTCGACGCCACGGTGCGGGTGCTCCTGGTCGCCGCGTCGCTGGTCTCGGTCGCCACGACCGTGGGCATCGTCGTCGCCCTCGTCGAGCCGGCGATCGAGTTCTTTGGCGAGATCAACTTCACCCGGTTCCTCACCGAGAAGAGCTGGGGGCCACAGTTCGCCACGCCCAGCTACGGGATAGTTCCGCTCCTCGTCGCCACCGTCGAAATCACCCTCATCGCACTGATCATCGCCATACCGCTCGGCCTCGGCTCGGCGATCTATCTCGCCGAGTACGCATCCAACCGGACGCGAAAGGTGCTCAAACCGATTCTCGAGCTGCTGGCCGGCGTACCGACCGTGGTGTACGGCTTCATCGCGCTCGCGGCCTTGTCCCCGCTGTTGAGGGACAACGTGCCCGGTTTCGCGGGCCTGGAGTTCCAGAACATGCTGGTCGCCGGAGTCGCGATGGGCATCATGATCGTGCCCACGATCGCGAGCATCTCCGAGGACGCGATGGCCGCCGTGCCGCACAGCCTGCGCGAGGGCGCGTACGCGCTCGCCTCGTCGAAGATGCAGGTGGCCACGAGAGTCGTTGTGCCCGCCGCGGTGTCCGGGATCGTGGCAGCGATCGTGCTGGGCATCTCCCGGGCGATCGGCGAGACGATGATCGTGACCATCGCGGGTGGCTTGAGCTCCGATCACCCCGAGTTCAACCCGCTGCACGGTGCCGCGACGATGACCGCCTACATCGCGGCGATCGCCCAGGGCGACGTTCCGGTAGGCACGGTCGACTACAACAGCATCTTCGCCGTCGGTGTGGTGCTGTTCGCGCTGACCTTCGTGTTGAACGCGTTCTCGATCCGCCTGGTCCGCAAGTTCCGGGAGGTGTACGAGTGACGGCTCAGGACGTCCGGCTGGATACCGGCACGCGGGTGTCGGACCATGGTCTCGCGCTCACCCGCCGCAAGGTACGGGTCGGCGACGCGGTGTTCAAGCTGGCCCTGCAGACGTGCTTCCTGATCGGCTTCGCCGTGCTGGCCGCGCTGCTCACCTGGGTGATCTACAAGGGTTGGAACCGGCTCGACCCTCGACTGTGGACGAACATGCCGGTCCGGCGGATCTCGCAGATCGACCGGGCAGGGGTGCAGTCCGCCATCATGGGGACGGTATGGGTCATCTCATTGACCGCTGTCATCTGCCTGCCGATCGGTGTGCTCAGCGCGATCTACCTCGAGGAGTACGCAGACCGCAACCGCTGGTACAACCGGATCCTGGAACTCAACATCCAGAACCTGGCCGGCGTACCGTCGATCGTCTTCGGCATCCTCGGACTAGGCATCGTGGCCCGCCGGTTCGGGCTGGGTTTCACGGTCATCACGGCCGCGATCATCCTCTCGCTGCTCGTCCTGCCGGTGGTCATCATCGCGACCCGCGAGGCCATTCGGGCCGTGCCCCAGTCGATCCGCCAAGCGTCGTACGCGCTGGGTGCCACGAAATGGCAGACAGTATCGCGGCAGGTGCTGCCGTCCGCGGTGCCTGGCATCGCCACCGGCTCGATCCTGGCGCTGTCCCGGGCCATCGGCGAAGCGGCGCCACTGGTCGTGTTGGGTGCGGTGACCTACATAACCTTCAACCCGGACGGCATCAAGAGCAGCTACACCGTGCTGCCGATCCAGATCTACCAGTTCATCAGCCTGCCGCAGGAGGGATACAAGGACCTCGCCGCGGCGGCTATCGTGCTCCTGCTCGGCATCGTGATTTTGATGAACTCGGTAGCTATCTTCCTGCGCAACAAGTTCCAGAAGCGGTGGTGACGACCACCGTCATGAGCAACGATGAGAACTCCGAGGGATCCGACATGACCCCCACGACGACCGATCGACCGAGCATCCACCTCACCGCGCCCGGCATCGGAGGGCCACCACGCAGCGGCGAAACCATGCCAGGTGCGGTACCCGTGATGGAGCTAGCGGACGTCAGTGTCTTCTACGACAGCTACGAGGCCGTACGGAACACGACGATGCCGGTCCGGCAGAACCAGATCACCGCGATGATCGGCCCCTCCGGCTGCGGCAAGAGCACGATCCTGCGGGCGCTCAACAGGATGAACGACCTCATCCCGGGGTCGAGGATGAAGGGCCGTATCACGTACCACGGCCAGGATCTGTACGCCCCCGAGGTCGACCCGATCGAAGTCCGCCGCCGCATCGGCATGGTGTTTCAGAAGCCGAACCCCTTCCCCAAGTCCATTTACGACAATGTCGCCTATGGCCCCCGGGTCACCGGCATGAAGGTGTCCAACATGGACGACCATGTGGAGGAGTCGTTGCGTGATGCGGCGTTGTGGGAGGAAGTCAAGGACAAGCTGAAGTCCAGCGGGCTGGCGCTGTCCGGTGGGCAGCAGCAACGCCTGTGCATCGCGCGCACTATCGCGGTCCGTCCGGACGTCATCCTCATGGATGAGCCGTGTTCGGCCCTCGACCCGATCGCCACCGGCAAGATCGAAGACCTGATGCACGAGCTATCCCGGCAGTACACGATCGTCATCGTCACGCACAACATGCAGCAGGCCGCGCGGGTCAGTCACTTCACCGCGTTCTTCACCGCAGAGGTCGACTCGGCCGGAGTACGGCATGGGCGACTCGTCGAGTACAGCGACACCGGCAAGCTGTTCACCAATCCCGGCGACAAGCGGACCGAGGACTACATCACCGGCCGCTTCGGCTGAGCCGGAGAGCGAAATGACCGACCTGTCCGTCGACCAGCAGGTCGCCCTGCACGCTGCCGCGCTACGGCTGCGCCGCGAGTTCGAGGGCGTCTACGGCGTGGAGACGATCGAGCTGTTCCTCCACACCAGCTACGACCAGTTCGCCGTCCGCAGTACCGTGCCGCACTACCTGCCGCTGCTGGCGGAACGGTTACCCGGCAGCGGCTGACGGGGCAGGCGCGGATCGTGGTTGGGCGTCCCGGTCCGCTAGAGCACCAGGCGGTCGCCGTCGACCCGGGGCATCACCGGGGTCACCGCGTCGCGCTCGGCCGCGGCCGCCAGCACACTGTCTACATCGGAGTACCGGGATAGCTCGGTCAGCATCACCAACGTCGGCGGCAGCATGGTCAGCCGGGCCAGGGCGTCACCGGGCCGGATCCACAACGTGTGGTCGGCCTCGGTGGTCACCTCGCGGGTCTGCTGCTCCTCGGGTAGCCGGGCGAGGAAGAAGTACGTGTCGTAGCGGCGCGGCTCGAACTCCGGAGTGATCCACCGAGCCCAGGGCACGAGCAGGTCGGTACGCAGCACGAGTCCCCTCCGCTGCAACAGGTCGGCGAAGCTCAGTGTGCCCTCGACCAGGGCGTGGCGTTGCGCCTCCCAGTCGTCGTCGGACACGTCACCGACCACAGTGGACTCGTCCGGCCCGGCCAGCAGTACGCCCGACTCCTCGAACACTTCCCGGGCAGCCGCGCACGCGATGTCGGTGTCACCCGGGTCGAGCGAGCCGCCGGGGAACGCGTACATCCCGGAGGCGAAGACCATGGTGGCGGACCGGCGGATGACGTACACCTCGAAGCCCTGCGGTGCGGGCCGCAACAGGACGACGGTGGCCGCGATGCGCGGCACTGCCGGCGTGGTTCCGGCGGCGTAGAACTGCCGGGCGTGCTCGACCAGCGCGCGAGGGATCGGCCAGCCGGTCGGTTCAGTCAACCCGCACCACCATGGCGGTTCCTTGGCCGACTCCGATGCATGCGGCGGCGATGCCGTAGCCGCCACCTCGGCGGCGCAGTTCCCGGCAGGTGTCGATCACGACGCGGGGCGCGGACGCCCCGAGCGGATGGCCGATGGCGATGGCTCCCCCGTTGGGATTGACTCGTTCCCGGTCGACGTCGGGCAGCTTGTGCAGGCAGGACAGCACCATGGCGGCGAACGCCTCGTTGATCTCCCACACCGCGATGTCCGCAGTGGACAGACCGGTGCGGGCGAGCACCTTGGCGATCGCCGGGATCGGTGCGATGGAGAACTTGTGCGGCTCGACGGCTACCGTCGC
Organism: Micromonosporaceae bacterium; assembly: GCA_035650075.1. GTDB lineage: Bacteria > Actinomycetota > Actinomycetes > Mycobacteriales > Micromonosporaceae > DASSUC01. The sequence goes on from DASRII010000503.1 coordinate 36,565, forward strand.
GCTGGCGACCACCCGGCCGATCGGCTCGACGTCCAATTCATCCACTGTGGACTGTCCACCGAGGAGTACCGCGATCGCCCCGTCGTTGATGGGCGAGGAGTTTCCGGCGGTCACCGTGCCGCCGTCGGTGAAGGCGGGCCGGAGCGCCGCCAGCTTCTCGAGGCTGGTATCGAGCCGGATCGACTCGTCCCGCGTGACCTCGCCGACCGCGACCGCGAACCCGTCGTGCCGGCCCTTCATCCACGCCTCGGCGGCCAGCTGGTGCGAGCGCAGCGCCCACTCGTCCTGCTCGGCCCGACCGATGCCCAGCTCCGCGGCGACCGCCTCGGCGGCGGGACCCAGTGGCTGGGTCCATTCAGCGGAGAACTTCGGGTTCGTCATCCGCCAGCCGACCTGCGTGTGGTACAGCTTCGCCTCGGTCGGGAACGGTACGTCCGGTTTCGGCATTACGAACGGCGCGCGGCTCATGCTCTCCACACCACCGGCGACGACGGTGGTGGCGTCCCCGGAGCGGATCGCCCGGGCGGCCTGGATGATGGCCTCACCACCGGAGGCGCACAGCCGGTTGACGGTGACCCCGGGCACGGTCGGCGGTAGCCCGGCCAGCAGCACCGCCATCCGGGCCACGTTGCGGTTGTCCTCGCCGGCGCCGTTGGTGTCGCCGAGGATCACGTCGTCGATCGTGGCCGGGTCCAGGCCTTCTTGCCGTTTCAGCAGCTCGACCAGTGGCAGCGCGGCCAGGTCGTCGGTGCGGATGCCGGCCAGCCCGCCCCGGTGCTTGCCGAACGGCGTCCGTACGGCGTCGATGAGAAAGGCGTCCGTAGCCACCCGTCGAGCCTAGCCGGACCCGTTCACATAGACTCCGTCGATCTAGGACTTGTGCACACGGTTCGATCTCCAAATCATGTGCACAGGTCCTTGATCGACGGAAAGGATGCGGCAAGCATGGCCGACCGACCCATCCGCTGGGGAATCCTGTCCACCGGCGGAATCGCTGAGAAGTTCACCGAGGATCTGCGCCTGGTACCGGACGCCGAGGTGCTCGCCGTTGGTTCGCGCAGCCTCGAGGCGGCTCGGAAGTTCGCCGACCGGTACGCGATCCCGCGCGCCTACGGCTCGTGGCGGGAGCTGGCCGACGATACCGACGTCGACGTCGTCTATGTCGCCACCCCGCACCAGGCCCACCACCCAGCCGCCCTGCTCTGTCTCGAGGCCGGCCGCGCCGTGCTGTGCGAGAAGCCGATGACCCTCGACGCCGCTTCCTCGGCCCACCTGATCGAGGCCGCCCGGGAGCGGGGCGTGTTCCTGATGGAGGCGATGTGGACGCGGTGCATGCCGGCCGTACGGCGGCTCGTCGAATTGGTCGCGGACGGTGCGATCGGTGACGTCACCGTGGTGCACGCGGAGTTCGGGCTCGGCGGGCCGTTCGCTCCCGAACACCGGCTGCGCAATCCGACCCTGGGCGGCGGTGCACTCCTCGACCTCGGCATCTACCCGGTGACGCTGGCGCACCTGGTGCTCGGGGCGCCGGCCGAGGTCCGCGCCTGGGCCCGGCTCGGACCGGAGGGCACCGACGAGAACACCGCGCTGATTCTCGGGTACGAGTCCGGCGCTGTGGCCAGCCTCACCTGCGGCATCGTGGGGGCGACGTCGAACCGGGCCACCGTCACCGGTACGACCGGACGGATCGAGCTACCCCGCTCGTTCCACCACCCGCGGCAGCTGACCGTGTACCGGCCGGATGCGGAGCCGGAGGTCGTCGACGCCGGGTTCGAGGGTGAGGGCTACCAGTTCGAGGCGATCGAGGTACAGCGCTGCCTGCGCGCCGGGCTCACCGAGAGCCCCCTCGTGCCGTGGGCCACGACGCTCGAGGTCATGTCCATTCTGGACACTGCCCGTACCCAGATCGGCGTGACGTATCCGGCCTAACCGCTGAAGAGCGGGCGGACCAGGAGGTACGTGACGATCGCGAACAGAGCCGAACCGGGGAACGTCAGGATCCACGCGGTCACGATGTTCCCGGCGACGCCCCACCGCACCGCGGACACCTTCTTCGTCGCGCCCACACCCATGATGGCCGAGGTGATCGTTTGCGTGGTGGAGATCGGCGCGCCCAGCACCAGCGCGTTGTAATAGAGCACCGAGCTGGCCACGGTCTCGGCGGCGAAGCCCTCCGGCGGTCCAAGGTGGATGATCCGGCGGCCGAGGGTGCGGATGATGCGCCAGCCGCCCGCGTACGTGCCGAGCGCCAGCACGGTCGCCGAGCTGAAGAAGACCCATTGCGGGATCTCCGTCTTGCTGTCCTGGAACCCGCCGGTGTAGAGGGCGAGCACCACGATGCCCATGGTCTTCGCCGCGTCCTGCATGCCGTGGCCGACCGCCATGGCGGTCGCCGATACGCTCTGCGCCCCGCGGAAGAAACGGTTGAGCCGACCGGGATGCCCCCGCCGGAAGGCCCAGTAGACGGCGGACATCGCGATCGCGCCCAGCAGGAACCCCACCACCGGGGACAGCACCATCGGGATGACGACCTTGTCGAGGATGTTATGCCATTGCACGACGCCACCGCTGGCGAACAGCGTGGCGCCGACGAGCCCGCCGAACAGCGCGTGCGACGACGAGGACGGCAGGCCGAGGTACCAGGTCAGCAGGTTCCAGATGATGGCGCCGATCACGCCCGCGAAGACGACGCCGAGACTCGCCAGACCGGTCGGCAGGGTGACCAGTCCGTCGCCGACGGTCTTGGCGACCTTCGCCCCGAAATGCGCGCCTACAAAGTTTCCGATCGCCGCAATGATCAGCGCGGCCCGCGGCGTGAGGGCCCGGGTCGAGACCGAGGTGGCGATCGCGTTGGCGGCGTCGTGGAAGCCGTTCGTGTAGTCGAACGCCATCGCCACGACAATGACCGCGATGACGGCGACCAGCTCCGCGCTCACGGTGGTCAGGACTCCTTGACCGCGATGGTCTCGACGGTGTTGGCCACGTGCTCGAACGCGTCACAGGCCGCTTCGAGCTCGTCGGCCACCTCCTTCATCTTCAGCACCGTGAGCGCGTCGTACTCGCCGGAGAACAGGCGCACCAGCAGCATCCGGTACGTCCGGTCGCCCTCGTTCTCCAGCCGGTTGCACTCGACCCAGTACTCGTTGAGGTGCTTCATCGACTTGAGTCGGGGCATCGCCGCGGCGGTGAGCTTCGCCTGCTGGTCGAGCACGTCGACCAGCTCATGCATCTCCCGGGGCAGCGACGGCAGCTTGGTCAGGCCGTACAGGTACAGCAGGCTGCCGACGGCCTCCAGGTGGTCCATCACGTCGTCCAGCCGCGAGCCCAGCTGGTAGATGTCCTCGCGGTCGAACGGTGTGACGAACGTTGAGTTGATCTTCTTGTACAACTCGTGCGTGATCTGGTCGCTGTCATGCTCGACCTCGATCAGCTGCTCGCTGATGGACTGGACGTCGGCGCCCGGCAGGGCTACCTCGGTGAGCAGCTGGGTCCCACGGACCAGGTTCTGCGCGGCTCGACTGAAGAAGTCGTAGAACGCACCCTCGGTGGGGCGAAGAGAAAACTTCACGTCTAGAACCTATCTGCTCGGATCATTTAGCAAGCGGCGGCGCTCTGCGGCGATATCGAACGTCGGTTCGGGGTACCGCAGGTCCATCTCCTCCATCGTCTCCACGAGCAGGTTGGCCAGTGCCCAGTCGCGGTACCACTTGCGGTCGGCAGGCACCACGTACCACGGGCTGTCCGGGGTGTTGCAGCGCCGCAGGGCATCGGCGTACGCCCGCTGGTAGTCGTCCCAGTACTCCCGTTCGTCGATGTCGGCCGGGTTGAACTTCCAGTACTTCGTCGGGTCGTCCAGTCGGGCGAGAAGGCGCTGCCGCTGCTCCTCGTACGAGATGTGCAGCATCACCTTCACCAGGGTCAGGCCGCTGTCGACCAGGCGACGCTCGAACCGGTTGATCTGGTCATACCGGGCACGCCAGATCCGTGGCGGTACCAGGTTGTGCACGCGCACGATGAGGACGTCCTCGTAGTGCGAGCGGTTGAAGACGCCGACGAAGCCGTACGGTGGCAGCTTCTGCTCGATACGCCACAGAAAGTCGTGTGCCCGCTCCTCCTCGGTGGGCTTGCCGAACGCGGCGATCGACAGGCCCAGCGGGTTCATCGCGCCGGCGACCCGCTTGGTCGCCCCGTCCTTGCCGCCACAGTCCATCGCCTGGAGCACCAGCAGGAGGCGCCGCCGGGACTCGGGAGAGCCGGCCGCGGCACCCTTCGCGCCGGCGTACAGCCGCTCCTGTAGCAAGGCCAGCCGCTCGCCCAGCGGAACCAACTCCGCGCGGGCCCACCCCTTCGGGTCCCGGCGCACGACCTTGGTGCGCGGCAGTCCCGGCGTCGCGCGCGGATCGATCGCCGCTAGGTCCACCTCGCCCGCCGGGACCCGCAGCAGGGCCCGCACCCCTACGGTCATGGCCGCCGCCCGGCGCCAGCGGGGGGCGGCCATGACCACAAAGCCGGCACGGTCATGGAGGGATCATCGCCCATCGAGGTGGGGTGTGTGTCACAAACCCAAGGGGTATGTCGTCCGCAAGGCGGAGGATGGTGACGTGGCCGAGTTCGACGATCATCGGGATCACCTGATCGGCGTGGCGTACCGGATGTTGGGCAGCCGGGCCGACGCGGAGGACGCGGTGCAGGATGTCTGGCTGCGCTACGCGTCCGCCGACCATGACGAGATCCGCGACCTACGCGCCTGGCTGACCACCGCGACCGCCCGCATCTGCCTCGACGTGTTGCGGTCAGCGCGGGTACGGCGGGAGGCGTACCAGGGCCCGTGGTTGCCGGAGCCGTTCCTCACCCGTCCCGACGAGTCCAGTGTGGACCCCGGTGAGCACGCCGTGCGGCGCGAGGAGGTCAGCTACGCGCTGCTCGTGGTGATGGAGAACCTCACCCCGGAGCAGCGCGTCGCGTTCGTACTCCACGACGTGTTCGCGGTCCCGTTCGACGAGATCGCGTCGGTTCTCGGCACCAGCGACGCGGCAGCCCGCCAGCTCGCCTCCCGCGCGCGACGGGCGGTTGCCGGTGCCGCCCCCCGGCACACCACCGACCACGGCGAGCAGCGCCGGATCCTCGAAGCGTTCGCCGCCGCCGCCGAGCACGGCGATCTGGACGGGCTACTCGCCGTGCTCGCCCCCGATGTGGTCACGGTCGGCGATGGCGGTGGCGTGGCCCCGGCCGCCCGGCACCCGATCACCGGTGCCGTCCAGGTCGCGCGGTTCATGGCCGGCCTGTTCCGCCGCACCGCCAAGGAAGCGGCCAAGATTGTCGCCGAGCCGGTACTGGTCAACGGCGATCTGGGCCTCCTCATCGAGGTGACGATCCCGAGCCTCGGCGTGCAGCGGATGGTGATGGCGTTGGCGTACGCCGACGGCCGGATCACCGCCATCTACAACCAGCTCAATCCGGCCAAGCTCAGTGGTGTACCGGCGCCTGATCCGGAGCGGTCGCTGCCGCTGCCGTGATCTGCTCGGTCCACGGCACCGGGCACTGGTCACCGCTCGTGTAGCCCTGCGCGGTGATGCCCAGCGCGATGTTGGTCCGGGCGCGCATGTTCTCCAGCGCGACGAGGTACGTCAGCTCGAACAGTCCCGCATCACCCAGCTCCGCGCGCAGTTCGGCCACTTGCTCGTCGGTCACGGTCATCGGCAGGTCGGTCATCGCATCGGCGTACGCGAGCGCCTTTCGTTCGATCTCCGCAAAAGCGTCCGATGTGGAGTATCGCGACAGCTCCCGGTACCGCTCGACGGAGAAGCCGGCGCGGATGGCCAGCATCGTGCCGAAGTCCACGCACCACGCACAGCCGACCCGGGTCGCCACCCGGAGCTGTACCAGATCCCGCAACTCGGCGTCGAGCCGCCCGTGCTTGGTGGCCCGTTCCACGGCCAACTCGTGCACCGCGCCGGCCCACAGCAGACCGGGATGTACGGCCGCCGCCCGGATCGGCTCGGGTACCAGGCCGAACCGGCGCTTGGCGAACCGGAAGGCGAACCGGGTCAACGGTCCGATCCGTTTGCCGTCCGGCAATGAAATACGAGGCATGTGGTCAGGACGGAATGGCACCGCCTGATGTGACAGCCGCCAGCCATTCGAGGTACGCCGTGTGGAACGGCTCGGCGCCATCGGTCATTGCCCGCACCAGCCAGCGCGTCGCCGCCTCGGCATTGGCCACGATGTCGTCCGGGTAGCCGTACTTCACCCGATGCTCGGCGAACTCGTCCTCGTCGTCGACCTCGATGTCGCCGTTGCGACGACGGAGAACATCGAGGTCGAGGTCGACCATCGTCACTTCAGCGTCGGACGGCCAGGTGGCTGGGGTAGTGACGTCGCAGTAGATCTCGGTTCGCCGCGGCGTCGCGTTGAACGCCGCGGTCCACCAGGCGTCGCGCGGGAACAGCATCACGTGCGCGTGCTCGACGACGACAGGTGGTTCGTCGCCCCGGCGCGCGATGTTGCCCGCCTCCGCACCGAGCCAGACACCGTACTCGTCCTCACCCAGCCGGCGCATCGTCTGGTGCCAGTGCAGCGCCCCGTCGTACTTGCGGTAGACCACGAATACCTCGTCGCCTGGCATGGTCGGCAGTCTATCGGCGGTCATTTGTAGCGATCAGGCCCACTAGTGCCAGCACCTGCCATCCCACGAGGTAGCCGAACGCGACCGTCGGCGATACCGCGGTCCACAGCACTCCGGCTACGGCCGACGCGGCCAGGTTGCCGCCCGCCTGTACCGCGGCGAGCAGTCCGAAGGCCGAGCCGCGCACATCCTCGGGTGCGAGCGCGGCCACCGCCGCGTGCTCTGCGGTCTCGACGGCGGCGATACCGGTACCGGCCAACACGAAGGCGATGGCCAGCACGGCTACCGCCGACCCGGTGGCGGCGAACGTCGCGTACGCCGTTGCCATCGCCGCGAACCCGATCGCTAGCGTCCACAGTGGTCCTCTCGAGCCGAGCCGGTCGGCGAGCCGGCCGGCCGGCACCGAGGCCGCCGCCGCGACGGCATTGTGCGCCGCGTACAGGCCGAGCGCGATCGTCGTGGCCGTCTGGAGCCCACGGGTGGGGGTGAGCAACTCGGTCGCCCGCAGGATGAGCAGCGTGGTGGCGACGTTACCGACCTCGAACGCCGCGACGGCTGTCAACAGCCGACCCAACTGTCCACGTAGGACGGATCGGACCCGTAGCCGCACCCGTGCCCGCGTCCGAACCGTCGGTCTCGGCGTATGCCGTACCGCGTAGACGATGGCCGCGGCGGCCAGCAGCCCCGGTACGACAGACAGGCCCATCGCCCAGCGGACGCCGACCAGGCTCACGAGACCGATGGCCAGCAGCGGTCCCACGATCGCACCGAGGTTGTCCATGGCGCGCTCGAAACCGTACGCCCGCCCGTACGCCTGCCGAGGCACCACGTCCGCCAGCAACGCGTTGCGGGCCGGTACCCGCAGTCCGCGGGCGACCCACGCACCGGCCCGGAGCAGACCCACCTGCCACACCGATGACGTCGCACCGACGGACGCGGACAGCACGGCGGTGGCCGCGTACCCGCCGACGGCCACCCGGCTACGCCGGTGCGGGTCGTCCGCCAGCGCGCCACCGGCCAGCCTCGCCACTCCAGCCAGCCCGTCGGCGACGCCCTCGATGACGCCCAGTGCCGCTGCCGGTGCATGGATGGTCGACGTCAGGAACGACGGTAGGAGCGAGGTCGTCACCTCGTGCCCGGCGTCGGACAGCAGGCTCGCCGAGCCGATACCGGCGACGCCACGCGTCAGCCACGGCTCGTCGCGCGCCCGGTCCCCGTCCACGCCGCGCAGTCTGCCACGGCCGCTACCGATCACGGGATCGATATTCGGCGCCCAGTGTCCGGAAGGTGCCGACCGCGGTAGCTCGACCGTACGTTCCGTCGCCCAGTGCTGGCCGGCATTGCCCGGCCACGGCACGGTGTCGCCGTCCGGTATGCGATTGGGTGGCGTCCACTGTGGAGTGGAGCACTACGCCCATCGTCCACACGAGCACTCGCGTCGCAGCCACAGCGTGCGGTGACGGATTCGGGGGTACGGCGACCAGACCTGTGCCGGTTGCAGACCAAGAGAGGCCAATCGCCGTACCCCCGTCGGCGCAGCAGTGAACCGCCTGGTTGCGGATTAGGGAGCTCACGCCGCACCTGGGCGGGCGCAGCGGTCCGATGCGTCATCGCGGTGGACCGCCTTGCCCTGGGAGCGCTCCG
>DASRII010000504.1:0-4941 GCA_035650075.1 Micromonosporaceae bacterium
GATCGACACGACCAGGCCGAACAGCACCAGCGAGAAGTACTCGGCCGGGCCGAACTGCAGCGCGACGTTGGCCAGCGGTGGGGCCGCGACGGCCAGCGCGACGGTGGCCACCGTACCGGCGATGAAGGACCCGATCGCGGCGGCGGCCAGCGCCGGCCCGGCCCGGCCCTGTCGGGCCATCTCGTGACCGTCCAGGGCGGTGACCGCCGCCGACGACTCACCGGGCAGGTTGATCAGGATGGCGGTCGTTGAGCCGCCGTACTGCGCGCCGTAGTAGATGCCGGCCAGCATGATCAGCGCCGTCACCGGCTCGAAGCTGAACGTGATCGGCAGCAGCATCGCCACTGTCGCCGTCGGCCCGATGCCGGGCAGCACGCCGACTGCCGTCCCGAGCAGTACCCCCACGAAGCAGTAGAGGATGTTCTGGATCAGCAGGGCGGTCGAGAAGCCCAGCGCGAGGTTGTCGAGAAGTTCCATGCCCTCAGTCCGGATGGCGCGTCAGAACGGGGGCCACGAGCCCCACAGCGGGAGCCGCAGCTGGAGTCCGACGACGAAGATGAGCGTGCTGGCCACGGTCAGCCCGGCGGCCACGGCAACGGCCGTGAGCGGCCGCACGCGCCGGCTGGCCAGTGTGGTGAGGAAGGCGGTCACCGCCGATGCCGGTACGAACCCGATGCGCCGGACGGTGAGACCGAAGAACAGGACCGCGAGCACGATGACGGCGACCGCACGCCACGGGACCGCTCCGAACGAGACCACCTCGCCGGCGATGAGCCCCTTGCCGACGATCGCCAGCCCCAGGGCGGCCACGGTCGCGCCGACCAGCAGCGGGAAGGCGCCAGGGCCCATCCGCAGTGGGGTGCCCAGCTCGTAGCCGAGCGACCCCACCACGAATGCGCCACCGATCAGGACGAAGATGCCCCCGGCGAGGACGTCCGGGAGGGACCGGTGGCGCTCCACCTCAGGACGCCTGGACCCCGGCGTCGGCGATGACCTTTGCCCAGGTGCTGAGCTGCTCCTCAAGCTTGGCCCGGTGCGCCTGCGAGGTCGCGTCCTCGGCCTTGACCGGTGCGGTGCCGAGCTTGGCCATCTGGTCGATGACCCCCTGGTCGGCCAGTGCCGCCTTGAGCGCCTCGGACAGCTTCTGGATGATCTCCTGCGAGGTGCCCTTCGGGACGTAGAGACCATGCCACACGCTGACCTTGAGCTGGGGCAGCCCGGCCTCGGTCGTGGTGGGGAGGTCGGGCAGGCTCTTCACCCGCTCCGGGGTGGTGACCGCGTACGCCTTCACCTTGCCCGCGGAGATCTGGCCGGTGGTGTTGGTCGTCTGGTCGCACATGAAGTCGACCTTGCCGCCGACAAGGTCGGTCAGCGCGGGACCGGTGCCCTGGTACGGGACCTCCTGGAGCTTGACCCCGACGGCGGACTGGAACAGCAGGCCGCACAGGTGGGACGCGGCGCCCCGGCCGGCGTTGGCCAGCGTGACCTTGTTGGAGTTCGCCTTCACGTAGGTCACCAGGTCCTGCAGCGTCGCGGGCGCGAAGTCCTTGCGGGCGACGATCGTCATCGGCACCTCGGTGACGAGCCCGACCATCTCGAAGTCCTCGAGCGGCTTGTAGCCCAGGTTCTTGTACAGGGCGGGCGCCGTGGACATGCCGATGTGGTGCATGAGCACGGTGTAGCCGTTGGACTCGGCCCGCGCGACCTCGCCGGCGGCGACGGTGCCGCCCGCGCCCTCGACGTTCTGGACGACGATCTTGCCGCCGAGCTTCTTGGCCATCGGCTCGGCGATCATGCGGGTGACGGTGTCCGTCGGGCCGCCCGCGCTGAAGGGTACGACGAACGTGATGTTCTGGTCCGGGTACTTCGCGGCGCCGCCGCCACCCTCGGCCCCGCCGTTATCGGAACAGGCTGCGACGAGCAAGCCGGCGGCGATCACGGCGATCACCCGCGCGGCAGCCCGGTGCCTGCTGGTCGTTCTCATATCGTGGCCTCCTCGTCAGCGTGTGTGCACATCGTCGACGTGTATGTGTGCGCGGCCTCAGTCTCGGCTGGCGGGGACTCACGGACAAGTCCCAAGACCATCACGAAGAAGTTGAGGATGTGGTCATGGGTGCCCGCTCAGCTCGGGGTCGGTGCCGTCATAGATAGGGAACGGGTCGACGCAGAGGCTCGTGTCCCCGGGCGACCGAATGGCAGTTGAGACCAACGCTGGCTGGGAGCTGCCGGAGACCGTGACGCTGCCCGGAACCGCGTTGTACACCGGTGCCGGCGACGCGACCTCCGCTGGAACGACGGTCCGCTATATGTGCGTTACGGCGGATACACCGAACGCCGCGGGCTGCGGGACATCACCGCATGCGGCGCCGAAGAAGAGGCGCACGGACTCGTCGCGCGCCACATCAACGAGCAGGAACGCGCGGCCCGGCGGCTGGCGCGCCTGGAGGCGCTGTCCGGTCTGGTGGTTGGCGTTGGCGGCTGGGGCCGCTGGTCCTCATGCTGGTGGCCGCGCCTGCGCTACGCGACGCCGGGCTCACCCTCGGCGCCTTCGGCGGTGCGGTGGTCTACCTGGCCCAGGTGCTCCAACCGGCAGTGCGCGGGCTGGTCGACGGGTTGACCGCGAACGCCACCTCGTTGGTGACCGCCACCGCGAGGCTGGTGACCGCGACGTCCATCGTGGACCGGGCCAGCGGGCGGGAACGGCCGTGTCCCCGACGGCGCCGAGATCCGGCTGAGCCGCGTCACCTTCCGGTACGGCCCGCACGCCGACCCGGTGCTGGACGGCTTCGACCTTGTGGTTCCGGACGGCGAGCACCTGGCGATCGTCGGGCCGAGCGGCGTGGGCAAGTCCACCCTGGCCGCCCTGTTGTGCGGCACGCTGTTCCCCAGCTCCGGCGGGGTGTGCATCGGCGGCGTACCCGTGTCGGCGCTGGACCGGGCGGCGCTTGCCCGGCAGCGGGTCGTCCTCCCCCAGGAGGCGTACGTGTTCGCCGGCACCGTGCGGGAAAACCTCACGTACCACTGTCCTGACGCCACCGATGGCCAACTCGCCGGCGCGGCTGACATCCTCGGCGCGACCGATATGGTCCAGCGGCTCGGCGGGGTGCGCGCGTGGCTCGACCCGGCGCATCTGTCGGCGGGGGAACGGCAGCTCATCGCGCTAACCCGGGCTTACCTGTCGCCGGCTCGGATCGCCGTGCTCGACGAAGCGCGCCCGACACACCCGCTAGCAGGCAGACCCCACGCGATCCGACCATGTCCTAATGTCTCTTTCATTAGGACGTAGCCAAGATCCGATATAGGATGTCTTTTATTTAGAGACATCAGGACATGAGATGATCTACAAGACACCCTCGCTCAGCGCCGAGGATGCCGCCGTCCTCAACGCAATCCACGATATGCGCCGAGACCTCGCGGCAGTGCTGCGTGTTCCACGCCGCTGGCAATGCGGTCTGCGTCGAACGATGCTCGCCCGCGCCATCCAGGGGTCCAACAGCATCGAAGGTTACGTGGTCGACGAGGACGATGCCGCCGCAGCCCTCGACGACGAAGCACCCCTCAGCGCCGACCAGCAAACCTTCGCCGAGATCCGCGGCTACCGTCACGCACTCGGATACGTCCTGCGGATGGCCAACGACCCCCACTTCATCTTCGACACCTCAGGGCTTCGCAGCATGCACTACATGATGCTCGCCCACGACCTGTCCAAGAGCCCCGGCCAGTACCGCACCGGACCGATCTTCGTCCACGACGAGCGAACCAACCGTCGTGTCTACCAAGGACCGGACGCCGACCTCGTTCCACAGCTGGTCGAAGAGCTCGCCGCCCACCTCCGCGACGAACCGGGAGCCGACCCGATCATCCACGCCGCCATGGCACACCTGAACCTCGTCATGATCCATCCCTTCCGAGATGGAAACGGACGTATGGCACGGGCCTTACAGACACTCGTCCTCGCCCGGGAGGCGATTGTCGAGCCAGCGTTCTCCAGCATCGAGGAGTGGCTAGGGCACAACACCGACGACTACTACCGGGTTCTCCTAGCCACCGGGCAAGGGTCCTGGCATCCGGAAAACGACGCCAGCCTCTGGATATCGTTCAACCTGCGCGCCCATCACATGCAGGCACAGACCGTGGCGCAGCGCTTTGACGAAGCGTCCGCCATCTGGCACGAGCTCGACCGGTTGACCGCAGAGCACCACGTGCCGGAACGCGTTACGGGCCTGCTGTACGAAGCGGTTCTCGGCTATCGGCTCCGCCGCGGCGGCTACGTCAAGATGTCCGGCGTCGAGGAGCGCACCGCCTCCCGGGACCTAGCACAGCTGGTGAACACGGGCCTCCTGCGGGCGATCGGCGAACGACGCGGACGCTACTACGTGGCCGGTCCTGTGCTCAATGATGTACACGAACGTTGCCGCGACAACCGCCGCCCACTCGTGGACCCGTATCCGCAGCTACCAGCCCAGCTACTATCGGCCGTCACCGGCTACGGCGGTAGTACAACCTAACGCGTTGCCGGTAGGCAGAAACAGAACGGTGGTCCCACCATCTAGGTGAGACCACCATGATCTACTGTGGAGGTGCCGGGAATCGAACCCGGGTCCTCCGTCGTCTTGTCAGGGCTTCTCCGAGCGCAGCTCGCTATGTCTCTACTCGGCACCACCGATCACGCGAGCGAGTCGGTGTGACGGGCCCAGTCGCTGATTGGTCTCACCGCGCGAGCCCCGCGACCGGGCTCGGTTGGCCAGCCTTCTCACTGATACCGATTACTGGGCCGAAGGCACTCCCAGACCGACAGACCCGCTACCCGCCTAGGCGGCGAGAGCGAGGTCAGCGCGCTTGATGTCGGCGCTTATTGGTTTCCGACGAATGATTAGCGAGACAACGTCGGCTTCCTCGGCTCGCTTCCCCTGCCGCAACGTCCGGAGTCGAAACCTGTCA
>DASRII010000505.1:0-13739 GCA_035650075.1 Micromonosporaceae bacterium
TCCGGTACGTCGCCGCGGGGTGTGTTGTGCTCGACGAATATCGCCGGCACATATCTGCCGACCCGACGCCGGGAACCGGCGCGTACGGCGCGAATCGCCGGCCCGGCCAGCAGTACATCGCCGGCCGAGTCGGCTCGGACGACCAATGTGCATCCCACCCGCCGGTTGCCGTCCGCGCCGATGTCGCCGACGACCACGCGGCAGGCGCAGCCGGCGGTCGGATCGTGCGGGCAGACATGCCAGGTGTCGAACGGACCGAGCAGCTTCTCGACGCGCGCGTTGACGCGAGCCAGGTCAGCGGCGGTGAACCGGTGCCGGGCCAGCCCGGACTGGTTGGTGACCACACCGTTGGGCACGTCCTCGATAAGGGTGCCGTCGCGATCGAAGAGGACCGCGTCACATATCGCGTCCGCCACCCCGCAGCGTTTCCCTGAGTGAAGAGAAGTAAACATCATCCTGGCCACACCATGGATGGGCGCCGCGATAGGCGTATCAACCGCGTAGGAGGAATGTCCAATGTGGAGCGCTCGTGCTGGCCGTACACCGCATTTGAGCGCCACCTCGCCGGCTGGCTACTCACCGCGACCGTCGAGCACGAGGACCGCTGCCGCCGAGTCGGGGAAGACCGACGTTATTGCGAGTACCCGCATTTAGCGGTACCTACACATGGAGGGGGCGATCACAACGTGGCACGCGCGCTTGCCCGCGACGCGTCGTAGGCTGTAACGCGTAGGAGGAGCTTTCAATGTCGAGCCGGTTCAAAAGCACCGTTGTCGAGGACGCTCGAGTGGTGACCGTCGGGCTGGCAGGTGTGCTCGATCTGGCCGCTGCGGCCCAGGTTCGCACGGTCGCGCACAAGGTGCTCGCCGACCACCCGACGGCGCTCATCTTCGACCTCTCCGCCCTCAGCCTCGGCGACGAGGCGTTCCTGGCGATCTTCCGGGCGGTCGCAAGGTTTGCGGCCGACGAGTACGACGCGGCCGTTCTGCTGTGTTCGATTCCCGTGGAGGTGACAGTGGCGTTGCAGGCGCTCGCTCTCGACCCCTCTCTGGCCATCTGCAAGACCCGGGCGGAGGCGGACCGACAGGCGCGCCGGAAGGACCACGGTCGTCGGGTCAGCCGGCACCTCCAACCGGTACCGGAGGCGGCCGCCGAGGCGCGGGTCCTGACCACCGATGCGTGTACCCGCTGGGGCGTATCGTCCTCCGTCGCCGAACGGTTGTTGGTGATCGTGACCGAGTTGGTCGGCAACGCGGTCCGGCATGCCGGTACGCCCATCGAGTTCACGCTGCGCTGCTCGAACCACTACGTCCACGTCCACGTCCGCGACCTGAGCAACCGGCCAGGGGCGATCCGAGGCCCCACGTTTCCGGATGCGGAGAGCGGACGAGGCTTGATGCTCGTTGACGCGTTCACGTCGGCCTGGGGATGCCGGCCCACGCCGGACGGCAAGGTCATGTGGGCCACGATCCGCCGCCAGCCGCTGGTCCGCTCCGTGGGCTGAGCCGGGCCTTAACCGGCCATCGCCTCGTCCGGGTCCATGGCGAGGATCGCGCCACTGACGGACGACGAATCGCTCCCGTCCAGCGGGGCGCAGACAACTCGGACGTTGATGTTGCGGCCCGCCGGTTGATCGCCGGTACCACGACTTCGTGCGGATGGCCGTTGCCATTGAGCGTTTCTTTGATCATGGGCCGAAGCAGATCGACCGGTAGCCCGATGTCCAGGTTGAGGAAGTGCTTGCCGATCGCCTCTTCCCGGCGAAGTCCCCACAGGTCCTCGGCTCGCCGGTTCCACACCAGAACGTGCAGGTCGTTGTTCATGACCATGACCCCGGACCGCAGACTGGTGAGAATCGCCTCCAGTAACGCGTTGGCGGTGTCGAGTTCGCCCGTGCTCTCCCGCAGTTGGTCGTTGATGCTCTGCAGCTCGTCGTTGGTGGACTGGAGCTCCTCGTTCATGGTCTCGAGCTCCTCGTTGGAGGACTGCAGCTCCTCGTTGGCGGTCTCCAATTCCTCCACAGTGGACTGAAGTTCCTCGTTGGTGGTCTCCAGCTCCTCGTTGGTGGACCGCAGTTCCTCGTACGCCGTCTCGAGCTGCCGGTTGGTGTGCTCCAGCTCCTCCTGTAGCCGGCGGGACGGGGTCACGTCGTGGAAGATCAGCGCCACCCCCAGCAGGCCGGAATCGGCGTCGACCAGCGGGTTCAGCTGGATGTCGAGGTTCATCGTCTCGCCAAGGGGCCGGGCTAACTCGATGTCGCCGACCCGGGCCGTGCGCCGCTCGATCTGGACCTGTTCGATGTACCGGCGCAGCTCCACCGGGCGGTACGAGACGTCCAGATCCCGGAACGGGCGCCCGACGTCGCGGGAGGACACCCCGAACAGCGTCTCGGCTTGCCGGTTGGTCAACGCGACCAAGCCGTCCGAGGTCACCACGATCTGCGCGACCGGGCTCGCCAGGAAGGCCTCGTTGCGTAGCCGGTCCAGCCCTTCCATCTCGCCGCGGGCCGGTGGTTGGCCCGGTTCCACGAACGTCGACCCGTTGGTCTGGATGGTCCGCGGCAGCTTGCGAAACACCCGGCGCTTGAGGTCGACCGGTTGAAACAGCATCGTGTGGCTGAGCAGCATCTCCGCCTTGCCCAGGAACAGGATGCCGCCGTCGGTCAGCGCGAAGTGGAAGCGGCTCAGGATTCGCGCCTGGGTTTCAGCATTGAAGTACATCAACGTATTTCGAGACACCAGCAGGTCGATCCGCGAGATCGGCGCGTCATGGACTAGGTCGTTGCGGCCAAAGATGACCAACCGGCGGAGGTCTCTGCGGAACACGTACCGGTCGCCGTTCGTCTCGAAGTACTTCTCCAGCAGGCCGTCCGGGAGACCGCGGATCTCGCGCTCGTCGTACGCCGCGTGCCGGGCCTGGGCCAGCCCTTCCTCGTCCACGTCGGTGGCGTAGATCTTGACCCGCTGCCGGAACTCGTCCAGACCGAGCATCTCGGCCAGCATCATGGCGAGCGTGTACGGCTCCTCGCCGGAGGCGCAGCCGGCACTCCACACTCGGATCGGAGCGTCGCCGGTCTTGGCCTGCAGCAGCGGTCGCATCACCTGATAACGCAGGAAATCCCAGGCCTCGGGATCGCGGAAGAAGTCGGTCACATTGATCAGGATCGTGTTGAAGAGCGCGGTGAACTCTTCGGGATGCACTTGGAGGTAGTCGAGGTACTCCCCGTAGTCCGTAATGCCGATCTGGGACATGCGCCGATCGACGCGGCGCACGAGGCTCGATCGCTTGTAGCCCGTGAAGTCGAAGCCGCGGGACTCCTTCAGATAGAGCAGCAGCGCTTCGAACTGGGGAATTGCATGGTTCATGGTGACGCCCTCCGCCTGAGCCGTAGCGCGGGATGCCCTCAGCCTATGCTCAGGCTACGGCGTGGGCTGGGCCGCCCGGCCGTTCGAGACCGCGCCGATTCGATCGATGAGCCTCCGGATCAGCGCGCCGGCCTCCTCGGCCTCCTGGGCCGTTCCCTTGTACCGCGCGCTGACGTGCTCCTGACCCCGGACCCTAGCGGTCGCGGCCATCCGCTCGCTCAGCGAGGCCTTCTCCTCGAGCGCCCGCAGAGCCATCCAGAGCGCACCTTCGAGCCCGGCCGTCTGCTCCTCGAGCAGGCTCTCCGCCGACCACGCGTGCCCGACCCGGCAGCGGTACCGCGGCGCTGGCTCACTCTGCACCTCGAACAGCGAACCGCCACACGCCGGGCAGCCGTAGCCGGCCGGTCGACCCGGCAGGTCCTCGGCGGTCACGGGAGCCAACTCCGCCATCGCAACCTCCATCGCGAGTGCCTGATCCGGCGCCGGTCCGAACTGGTCCGGCACGGTCAGCGTGGTGAGCTCGCCCAGCAGCGGACCTATCTTCGCCACCGGAACGACGTGATCGGCCGTCACCTGGTCGAGGGCGGCCTGCGGCATGAACGGGAAGATCGCATCCTCGGGATCCTGGACGATCGTCGCACCGCCCTGCCGCGCGATAGTGAGCAGACCGGTGGCACCGTCTCCCCTCGTGCCGGACAGCACCACGCCGATCACCCGCGGCCCGTGCCCCCGGGCCGCCGAGCGGAAGAGCGGATCGATCGCCGGGCGGTGCCCATTCTCGGCCGGACCTCGAGACAATCGGATGTAGCCGTCGATCACCAGCAAGTGGTGATCCGCCCGGGCCACGTAGATCCGGCCGTGGCGCAGTGGTTCTCCATCCACCGCTGCCCGAACCGGCAGCGGGCACACCCGACGCAGGATCGCCGGCAGTGCGCTCGGGCTCGCCCGTGGCACATGCAGTACGACCAACACCGACGCCGGCAAGTCGGCCGGGAGGCCCGCCGCGAGCGTGCGCAGAGCCTCCACCCCTCCGGCGGAGGCGCCCACAACAATGATGTCCGGTGATGCCATCAGATCAAGGCCAAGTGGTCAGTTACCTAGTTCTACCCGGGACCTCTCAGCTACAACCCTGCCAGGTGATCATGCGGCACGCGCGTTCAGCTCCTAGGTTGGGTGGGATGGGCACTAATCGGCACGTGGGACGCGCGCGGGTACGCCGGCCAACCGGCCGGGCCAAGGTCGACCGGGCCGTCGGCACCGCACAGACTCCGGAACGGGCGCCCACCGGCGTCCTGCCGGCGGGTGACGAGCCACCACCCCCGGTCTTCGTGGACGCCACCGGGCAGCGCCGGCGTCGGCTGCGCCGGATCGCGTACGGCGCCGGGCTCGCGGTGCTGCTGCTCCTGCTGTTGCTGTGGCTGAGCCAACTCGGTGGACCGGTGCAGCCCGCGCCATGACGATCTACCGCAGCGACCGCCCGGGCAGCGAGACCACGACGAGCGGGCACCTACCGGCGGTACGCCGCCGCCGCACCTTTCTGCGCTGGGTCGTCGCGCTCAGCGTGCTGGCGTTGCTGGGCAACCTGCTGCTCGTGGAGGCCTACGCGAATGCCAGGTTCGACCCGGACGGCTCGTCCGGTCAGCCCGGTTCGACCGCTGGGGTGCCGGCCGCCATCCGCGACGGTGGTCCGGTCATCGACGCCACTGGTGCCAAGCCTCGGTCGAGCCGGCCGGCCGCCCGCACGATCGCCCTCACGTTCGACGACGGACCGGATCCACGATGGACACCGCAGATCCTCGACGTGCTTGCCGAAAACCACGTTCCGGCCACGTTCTTCGTGGTCGGGTCGCAGGTCGCCCGGCATCCGCAGCTGGTGCGGCGGGCGGCCGCGGAGGGACACGAGATCGGCGTCCACACGTTCACCCACCGCCGCTTCGCGGAGCTGCCGGAGTGGCAGCGCGACCTGGAGAACTCGCAGACCCAGATGGCCATCGCGTACGCGGCCGGGGTGACGACGTCGCTGTTCCGACCGCCGTACTCGTCATCCGCCGAGGCCCTGGACGACGAAGGCTGGGCCACCGTCCGCGAGGCGGGTGCCGCGGGCTACCTGACCGTACTCACCAATGTGGACAGTCGAGATTGGACCCGGCCCGGCGTCGACGCGATCGTCCGCAATGCCACGCCGGACGGCACCGCGGGCGCCGTCGTGCTGATGCACGACGCCGGTGGCGACCGGGCTCAGACCGTGGCGGCGCTGCGGCGTCTCATCCCGGAGTTGAAGCAACGGGGGTACCGGTTCAGCACCGTCTCCGCCGCCCTCGACGCCGGCCCGGGAAAGGCGAATCCGCCGGCCGGGCTCTCCGACGAGTGGCGGGGCCGTGCACTGGTGTGGTCGGTACAGCTCGCCGACGGCACGGTATGGCTGCTCTGGTGGGCCGTACTAGCCGTGGGTCTGCTGACGTTGCTTCGTACCCTCATGTTGTTTCTCTTCGCGGCGACCCACGCGCGGCGGCGGCGCGCGAAGAGCTGGTCGTGGGGTGCGCCCGTGACCGATCCGGTGTCGGTGATCGTGCCGGCGTACAACGAGAGCGTGACGATCGGGCCGGCGGTTCGCTCGCTGGCGCTGTCCGCGCACCGCGACGTGGAGGTCGTGGTGGTCGACGACGCGTCCGACGACGGCACCGGGGAGGCCGTCGAGGCGCTCGGGCTGGGCAACGTACGGGTGGTCCGGGTGCCCTCCGGTGGCAAGGCGACCGCGCTGAACACCGGTGCCGCCATGGCCCGGCACGACCTGATCGTGATGGTGGACGCGGACACGGTCGTCGAGCGGGACTCGATCCACCGGCTGGTGCAGCCCTTCGGGGATCCGAAGGTCGGCGCGGTAGCCGGCAACGTGAAGGTCGGCAACCGCACCGGCGTGCTCGGCCGCTGGCAACACATCGAGTACGTCATCGGCTTCAACCTCGACCGCCGGCTCTACGACTCACTCGGATGCATCCCCACGATCCCCGGTGCGCTCGGCGCGTTCCGGCGCAAAGCCCTTCAGGATGTCGGCGGGCTGAGCGTCGACACGCTCGCCGAGGACACCGACCTGACGATGGCCATCCACCGCGCCGGCTGGCGGGTGGTGTACGAGGAATCGGCTCGCGCCTACACCGAGGCGCCGGCCACGCTGCGGCAGCTGTGGCGGCAGCGGTACCGGTGGAGCTACGGCACGATGCAGGCGATGTGGAAGCACCGCCGGTCCATTGTGGAGGCTGGGCCGTCGGGCCGCTTCGGCCGGTTCGGGCTGCCGTTCATCGCCGCGTTCACGGTCCTGCTGCCGTTGCTGGCGCCCCTGCTCGACGTGCTGGCGGTCTACGGCGCCGTGTTCCTCGACCGGTGGGAGACGATCGCCGGCTGGCTGGCCGTGCTCGTCGTGCAGACCGTCACCGCTATCCTCGCCTTCCGCCTCGACAAGGAACCGCTGCGTCCGCTGTGGGCGTTGCCGCTGCAGCAGTTCGCGTACCGCCAGGTGACGTACCTCGTGCTGCTCCAGTCGGCGGTGACCGCGCTCACCGGACGGCGGCTGGGCTGGCAGAAGCTGCACCGGTCCGGCGAGGTAGCTGCGCGGTCGGGTGGGTAGTTCGGGCGTAGTTCGGGTAGGACACCTTCGTGTTGAACTCCGGAGATGTCCTCGCCGACCGCTACCGGCTCGACGAGCCGATCGCCGCTGGCGGCATGGGCGAGGTCTGGCAGGCAAACGACACGGTGCTGGCGCGCAAGGTGGCCGTCAAGGTGGTGCCCGCCGGGGATCCGGCTACCCAGATGCGGTTCCGGCGCGAGGCGCAGGCGATGGCCGCTTTGTCGCATCCCGGGATCGTCGACGTGTACGACTACGGCGAGACGGGTGACGGTGATCACGCGTACCTCGTCATGGCGCTCGTAGCCGGTGAGCCGCTCGCCGACCGGCTCGGCGCGGCCGGCCGGCTCGACGCGGACGAGACGATGGCGATCGTGGCGCAGGCGGCGCGGGCCCTGCACGCCGCACACTCGGCCGGGATCGTCCACCGCGATGTGAAACCGGCGAACCTCCTGGTGCAGGGCGACGGCACGGTGGTGCTCGTCGACTTCGGAATTGCGCAGTCGGCCGGCTCGACCAGCCTGACCGGCGTCCACGAGGTCGTCGGCACGGCCGCGTACATCTCCCCCGAACAGGTGTCCAAGCGACCCACCGGGCCCGCGACCGACGTCTACGCGTTGGGCGTCGTCGCCTACCAGTGCCTCGCCGGGCATCCACCGTTCCCCGGCGACAACCCGATAGCGGTTGCCCAGCGCCACATCGAGGACGAGCCTCCACCGTTGCCGGCCGAGGTGCCCGCCGCGGTGCAGGACCTCGTTACTACCGCGATGGCGAAGGACCCGGGCCACCGGTTCCCGAGCGCTGCCGCGATGGCGGAGGCGGCGGAGACGGCTACCCTGCCGGCGGTCAGACCGCCCGCGACGGCGGCCGAGCGGACAGTGGTCGTCGCCGCCCCGCCGCGCCGGTGGCCGGCCCGGACATCGGTCGTGGGCTGGGTGGTCGGGTTGCTCGCGCTCGTCGCGCTCGGCGTCGTCCTGGCCATGGCCCGGCCGACGTCGCTGCTGCCGGCGCCGGATAACCCGACCGGATCGCCTGGACCGGTACCCGCCTCGTCCGGGGTGGGCGGGTCCGGTCCCGCGCCCTCGGGCGGAGCGCCCGCCTCGCCGGGCGGTGGGAACCCCGCGGTGACCGTGCCGGGCTTGCCGACCGCGCAACCCACCTTGCCGGAACCGACGCTGCCCCAGGCGACCCTGCCCGATGTGTCGCTGCCAGCCGCACCCACGACGTAGCCCGGTTTGCCACCGCGGGGTCACGGGTAGCTGACCGAGATGGAGCGCGGCAACACCAAACACGGTCCACGCCTCGACGAGCAGCTCGCCGACGAAGTACAGCCGCAGGTCCAGGGCGGACCTGCGGGCGCACGTGCCGAGGAGTGGCACGAGGCCGAGCCGCCCGGCGAAGACCAACCTGAGCCGACACTGGTGCCGGGCGGCTCGCGACCCGCCGACCGAAGGGAGGCGGGGTTATGACCGGACAAGTGGTGGTCGTTACTGGAGCCAGCGCGGGAGTCGGTCGTGCGACGGCGCGGGCATACGCCGCCCGGGGGGCGCGGCTGGGGCTGGTGGCACGCGGAGCCGCCGGCCTCGCCGGCGCCGAACGGGACTGCCTGGAGCGTGGCGCGGAAAGCGTGCTCTGCTTCGACGTCGACGTGGCCGATCCGGGTGCTTCCGGCGAAGTCGCCGACCGTGTCCAGCGGGAGTTGGGACAGCTCGACGTCTGGGTCAACAACGCGATGGTCTCGGTGTTCGCGCCCGCGTGGGACATCTCACCCGAGGAGTACCGCCGGGTCAGCGAGGTGAACTACCTCGGCACCGTGTACGGGACGCTGGCCGCGCTGCGCCACATGCGCCCGGCCGGTCGGGGCACGATCGTGCAAGTGGGCTCGGCGCTCGCGTACCGCGGCATCCCGTTGCAGGCACCGTACTGCGCGAGCAAGCACGCGATCCAGGGATTCGTCGACTCGTTGCGCGCCGAGCTGCTCGCCGAGTACCCGGAGATCCGGGTCACGATGGTGCAGCTGCCGGCGGTCAACACGCCGCAGTTCTCGTGGGTGCGTACCCGGCTGCGGCAGCACCCGCAACCGGTACCGCCGATCTTCCAGCCCGAGGTGGCGGCCCGCGCGATCCTGTGGGCGGCCGACCACGGGCCTCGCGAGCTGAACGTCGGCGGCCCGACCGTGCTCACCCGGGTGCTCGACGTCGTCGCACCGTCCCTTGTGGAGCGTTATCTCGCCCGGTACGGAAAGAAGTCGCAGCAGACCGGCGAGCCCATCGACCCGAAGCAGTGGCACGACAACCTCGAGGAGCCACAGGACGAGGTGGTCGACCGAGGGGCACACGGCGACTTCGACGGGAAGGCGACGGATCGGTCGCCCCAGCTGTGGATGGCCACGCACAAGGGGATGGTGACGGCCGCCGCCGGTACCGTCGCGGCCCTCGCGGGATAGGCGATCGCCACCATGCGTCGGTCTCGCCGTGGCGGGTGAGGCGCGGCAGCACCGCTGCTGAACGACGGTTGAACCGCCGCCGGCCAGGGTAAGCAATCGAGGAAGCAGGCGGCCACGCCGCCGGAAGGAGGCCGATCATGGGTATCGGCGTGAGCGTGTTCCTGATCGCCGTCGGGGCGATCCTCACGTTCGCTCTCAACGTCCGCGTAGGGGTTCTCGATCTCGACGTCGTCGGTTGGATCCTCATGGGCGCCGGCGCGCTCGGACTGATCATCACCTCGATGATCTGGGGCCGCCGACGCAGTACGGTGGTCAGCTCGGAGCCCACGGTCGCCCGCGAACCGACCGAGTACCGCAGGGTCGAGGAGCGCCGCGACATCGACGTCCCCTAACGGTTAACGGACCCCGGTGGTGGCCGAGGGATGGAGCAGGGTCCCACGGTCACCACCGGTCACAACAGATCAGCGAGTAGAGCCGCCGCCCGGACCGCGCCGTCGGCCGCCACGGGCCGGTACGCCACCTCACACCCTATCTCCGCGGCGATCGCCTCACCGAGGACGTCGGGCGTGAGGTCGTCGTAGTCCAGGCGGCGGCCGGCGCCGTAGCGGCGCAGCCGGTGCGCCACGTGGAACTGTTGCTCGAAATGGTGTCGCAGCGGGATGTAGATGAACGGCCGACCGGCCGCGGTGAGTTCCATGCACGTCGTCAGTCCACCTTGGACGATGGCGAGGTCGCTCGCCGCGAGGTGCCGGTACAGGTCCGGGACGAATGCCCGCACCTCCAACCCGTCCGCCGACGGCAGGGACGCGGGGTCGATCCGGGGGCCGGTGACGACGACCATACGCAGTCCCGGTACGCGTCGAGCCGCCTCGCCGAACGAATCCACCACGCACCGCAGCAGGTGCCCGCCGACGCCGGATCCGCCCACCGTCACCACGCAGACGCGCTCGTCCGGCGCGTACCCCAGTTCCTCGCGCAGGCTCGCCCGGTCCGCGACGGTGGTCGGGTCGAAGCCGGTGACGTACCCGGTGAAGTCGTAGTGCTCCCGCGTCCAGTCCCGGATCAACGGGAGGCCGGGACCGAATCCGTCGGGCACGATGTCGTCCGGGTCGCCGACGAACAGCGCGCGGTCGCGTAGCCGCGGGAACCGGGCGATGTGGTCGATCATCTCGGCGTTGTAGTCGGCCGCGACCAGGCTCTCGCGATTGCCCCCGTCGGGCATCGGTAGGAAGCCGACGAAGTCGGTGAACCAGGCGTACCCGAAGCGTTTGAGTTCCGGGTTCTCGTGCAGGAAGTGGTCGACGTCCCACGCCTCGTCGCCGACGACGAGGTCGTAGTTTCCCTCGCGGACGACGTCGTGGAACACCATGAAGTTCGCGACCAGTACCTCGTCCATCCGGCGCAGCGCCTCGAAGCAGTGCAGGTCGTGCTCGCCCGCCTCCTCCTCGATGTGCGCCGATTCGTTGGCCAACCAGCCGCTGGCCGGGTGGATGTGTTCGCCGGCCCGCTCGAGCACCCGGGTGACCGGATGCTGCGCGAGCCAGTCGATGTCCACGTCCGGATGGCGCTCGCGCAGCGCCGCCGCTATCGCGACATCCCGGCGGGCGTGGCCGAGGCCGATCGGTGACGAGATGTAGAGGACGCGCTTGCGGCGGCGGTCCCACCGGGTCCAGGTCCGCGGCTTCGGCTCGGCGAAGCGTCGCGCGAAGTCGTGGACGAGCAGATTGACCCGTACCGGGTCACGAGCGAGCGGGATGTGTCCGCCGCCGGCGAACGTGACCAACTCGCCACCGGTGAGCTCGGCGATGAGCTGGCTGCGCCGGATGGGGCTCACCCGGTCGTCGTCGCCGTGGATCAGCAGTACCGGACTCGTGATGCGCCCGCACCAGTCGGTGAGCGTTTCGGCCGGCGGCCACTTGGCCTGGCTGTCGGCGACCAGTACCGAGCCGGCCGTCTCCATGCCCCACCGGACACCGTCCTCGATCGGCTTGGTCGAGTGCGCCTCGGGGAAGCACTGGCCCATGAAGAACCAGAGGAAGTCCTCGTACCGGTCCTGCCAGTACTCGCGGTTGTACTTGGCCCAGTGCCCCGGTGGGTCCGCCACGATCCGCGGCACCTGAGACGGCGGAAGGTCCGGTGCCGGGCCGGCGAGGTCCATGTGCGCCGCCCGCGCCGCGTCGGAGCCGGTGAGCGCTACCGATGGTCCAATGAGGACGGTACCGAGGACCCGGGACGTGTGGTTCGCGGCCAGATCGAGCGCCCAGTTCGCGGCCTTCGACAGCGCGACGAGGACCGCTCGGTCGGTACCCGTGGCGTTCAGCACCTCGAGGGCGTACGCGACCTGTGCCTCCGGTTCGTAGGCGGTCGGCTCGAGCGGGCGGTCGGAGCGACCGTTGCCTGGACCGTCGTAGACGACGACCCGGTAATGGCGGGCCAGATAGGGGATCTGTGCCTTCCAGAGTCGCTTGTGGATGATCGTCCAGGTCGGCATGAGCAGGATCGTCGGCCCCGCGTCGCCGTACACCTCGTAGTGGATCTTCGTCCCGCCGTGCTCGACGAAGCCTTCGGTATCAGCGAGTCGTGCCCGCATCGCGCCTGCCCTCCTCAGTCAGTGTGCGGTGTCGACAGTCGTGGAACGAACCGGGGGACCTGTTGCGCGTACCACTCGTACGGCTCGCCCAGTTGCCGGCGCAGATCGCGCTCCTCGAACCGCACGCCCACGAGGATGTAGCCGGTGCCGGCGGCGGCGAACAGCAGGCGGCCGGCGCTCATGTCCGGGGTCGCCCAGAAGGCGATCAGGAAGCCCACCATGATGGGGTGCCGGACCAGCCGGTACAGCAGCGGCTGGCGGAAGGTCGGCTCGGCGTACTCCTTGCTGCGGGCCCGGGCGAGCACCTGGCGGAGGCCGAAGAAGTCGAAGTGTCCGATGAGGACGGTGCTGTAGAGCAGAACGACCCAGCCGGTGGCGTAGAGCGTCCACAGTAGACCCCGCAGCCAGCCGGCTTGGACCGACCAGACCGTGTCCGGCAGTGGCCGCCATTGCCAGAGCAGGAGCGCCACCACGAGGCTGGAGCCGAGCACGTACGTGCTGCGCTCGATCGCCTCGGGCACGTAGCGCGTCCACCACCGCTTGAACCACGGCCGGGCCATCACGCTGTGCTGGACAGCGAACAAGCCGAGCAGGCCGGCATCGACGACAACCGCCAGCCAGGCCGGGCCGCTGGGGCCGTCGTCGACCCCCTTCGGCACACCGGCGCCGGCGAGGAACCCGATCGTGTACGCGAGCAAGGCGAGGAACGCGAGGTATGCGACGACTCCGTACCCGACGACCGCTATCCGCCTCATCATGAAACCTCCGCGCTCGGTCGACCGACCGAATTTCAGATCATGCTATCATTCGGTCGACCGACCGAGCAAGCGCCCCACCCCTCCCGTCGATCAAGGAGTTGTGCACACGGTTGGATCTCCAAATCGTGAGCACAACTCCTTGATCGACGGGAGAGGGGGAGCGGGCGGGGCAAGGAGTCTCATGGCCACCGACACGGCGAACCGGATCATGGAGGCCGCACGGTCGTGCCTGCTGGCGGACGGCTACGCCCGGCTGTCGACCCGCAAGGTGGCCGAACGTGCCGAGGTACCGCTGAGCCAGATCCATTACCACTTCGGTGGCAAGCAGGGCATGGTGCTCGCCCTGCTGGACTATGAGAACCGGCGGCTGATCGGGCGCCAGCGCGAGCTGTACGCGTCGTCGGAGCCGCTGTGGAAGCGGTACGAGCAGGCGTGCGACTTTCTCGAAGACGACCTGGCGTCGGGCTACGTCCGGGTGCTGCAGGAGATGATCGCGGCCGGCTGGTCGGACTCCGCGGTAGCCGCACAGGTGTTGGCGATGGTGCAGGCGTGGTTCGAGGTGCTCGACGAGGTGGTCCGCGAGGCCGAGACGAGGTTCGGTTCGCTCGGCCCGTTCACCTCGGCCGACATCGCGAGCCTCGTCGGTTTGTCCTTCCTCGGCGGGGAGGCGGTGATCCTGCTCGGCGACGAAACCTGGGCGGCGCGCGCACGGTCGGCGCTGCGCAAGGTCGCCGAGCTGATCCGGACCCTCGAGGAGGCGTGAGTCAGGGTTGGCCGAGGCGCCTGGACCTTCGGTCGGCGCAGATCCAGCCCAAGAAACTCAGGCTGGGTTGGCCGAGGCGCCTGGACCTTCGGTCGGCGCAGGTCCAGCCCAAGAAACTCAGGCGCTGCCGCGTACCGCCCACGCTCGCGCGGTGAGCGGGATCGACCCGTCCGGGCTAGCCGGCAGGCGCCGGCG
>DASRII010000506.1:0-3690 GCA_035650075.1 Micromonosporaceae bacterium
TCCGACGGTGGCGGTACCTCAGCTGAGCCCGACCCAGTAGCCGACCGGGTCCCGCGCCGCACGAGGAAGACCACGAGGATCACCGCCGCCAGCACGAACAGCGAGCACAGGCAGATGCCGAGGATCGCCACGAGGTGCCAAGGGCGCTGCACGTCCAACCCCAGGAACCTGGTGGGCTCGTTGGAGATGGCCCGCAGCTCGGTGCGCTCACCGGCCTTCGGATGCCAGGTCACGGTACGGCCGTCCAGCTCGCCGTTGTGCTCGACCACGCGACCCGGCATAGTGACCGCGACCCGGGTCTGGAACGAGTCGGCGATGCTCTGGGTGGCCGGTGAAGATATGTCCACTTCGGACAGATCCACGCTGCCGGTAACCCGGAACTGTCCCTCGGTGTGCACGATGCGCAGATCCTCCGGTCCGGCGGAGCCACTGTTGAAAGTGGACAGACTCATGTTGTCGAAGACGACCCGTACGCCGATGAACGTGTCGTCGGAGTAGCGCTCGGTCCGCGCTCCCGGCGGCAGCTGGGTGCGGCTGTTCTCGGTCATCGATTGGATGATCTCGTCCTCGGTCTGCCCGGTCAGCGCCGCGACCCGCCGATCGATGGCCAGTACCGCGGACCCGCTGATGGTGTCGTTGCCGTGGACGGTCAGCCCGATGTCGATCTTCAAGCAGCCGGTGAGCAGGAAGCAGACCGCCGCCAGCAGACCGGCGGCCACAAAGCGGCGCATGCGCATCCGCTTTCCGGGCGGAAGGCATAGCCCGGAGATCATGCGTCACTCCCTTCCGCTCGACCGCCTGCCGCGACGCGACAGCGAGTCGAGGATGACCGCGGCGAGCAGCACAGCCGCCGTGATCATGTAGCGGACCGAGGACTCCAGCTGGAGCAGGAACATGCCGGAGGTGATGGAGCCGAGCACGAGGCTACCGAGAAGGGCGCCCCACGTACTGCCCCGGCCGCCGAAGAGGCTGACCCCGCCGATGACGGCGGCGGCGATGGCGATCAGCAGCGTGTCGCCCGCGCCCGTGGACTGGCCGGCGGCGTACCCGCGCGACGCGGTCAGGATGCCGCCGAGCGCCGCGAACGTCGACGCGAGCGCGAACACCGAGATGCGGATAGCGGCGACGTTGATGCCGGCCCGCCGGGCCGCTTCGGCGTTGCCGCCGACCGCGTAGATGCTCCGGCCGTACCGGGTCCGCCGCAGCACCAGGTCCATCAAGGCGACCAGACCCACAAAGATCAACAATGCCACCGGTACGCCCTGCCAGGCGTTCAGCACTCCGACCGTGGCCCCGACCAGCACAGCCAACCCGACGATCCGCAGGCCCACCTGGTGCACGGGCCGGGCCGGCAGGCCAGCGGCGGCCCGGCGGCGCATGTCGACGAGTACCGCGGCCGCGTAGAGGCCCACCACCACCGCTCCGACCACCCAGCCCGCCGCCTCCCCGAGGTTCGTGTGGGTGAGCTTGGCGATGAACCCGTTGTACGGGATGTTGATCGTCCCTTGTGGAGAGAGCAGGTACAGCTGCAGGCCGAGCCAGCCGAGCAGACCGGCCAGCGTGACCACGAAGGCCGGTACGCCGAGCTTGGCGAAGATGGTGCCCTGCAAGGTACCGATGGCCGCGCCGAAGAGCAGGACCAGCAGGATCCCGAGAACGTCCCCGACGTCGTGCCGCACGGTCAGCACGGCCAGCGCGGCGGCGGCGACGCCGGCGACCGAGCCGACCGACAGGTCGATCTCGCCGAGCAGCAGGACGAGCACGATCCCGACGCTGATCGTGCCGGTAGCCGCGATCTGCAGCGTGAGGTTCGACAGGTTCTGCGGGGTGAGGAAGCGATCGTTGAGGGACTGGAACACGACCCAGATGACGACCAGCCCGATGATGACCGGCCACGCGCCAAGTTCGCCGCTGCGCAGCCGGCCGCGTACGTTCACGTACCACCCTCCTCGTGTCGGGCCTTCCGCCGGGCCACGGCGTTGTCGAGCGCACCGGTGATCGCCTGCACGATCTCCTCCTGGCTGGCCTCGCCGGCGCGGAACATCCCGGCGTTGCTACCCAGCCGCAGCACCGCGACGCGGTCCGCGACGGCCTTCACGTCGGCCAGGTTGTGGCTGATGAGGATGACCCCGAGGCCGCGCTCCTTGAGCCGCTCGATGAGGTCGAGCACCTCGGCGGTCTGCGCGACGCCGAGCGCGGCGGTCGGCTCGTCGAGGAGCACCACCTTCGGCTCGCCGAGCAGCGAGCGGGCGATGGCTACCGACTGCCGCTGCCCGCCGGACAGGCCGGCGGCGGGGAGGCGGACACTCGGGATCTTCACCGCGAGGCTGTCCAGCAGCTCCCGGGCGTGGCGCTCCATCGAGATCTCGTCGAGCACCGCGGCTCGCGCGCGTTCCTGGCCGAGGTACAGGTTCGCGACCACGTCGAGGTTGTCGCAGAGCGCCAGATCCTGGTACACGGTGGCGATGCCGAGCGCCGTGGCGTCGTGCGGTTTGGTGATGTGTACCGGCCGCCCCTGCCACCGGATCTCGCCGGAGTCGGCCGGGCCGACTCCGGCGATCACCTTGATCAGCGTGGACTTGCCGGCACCGTTGTCGCCGACGAGTGCGACGACCTCGCCCTCGTGCACCTCGAGCTCCGCGTCGGTCAGGGCCTGTACCGCACCGAAGCGCTTCGAGATGCCCGACAGGGCGAGGATCGGCGTCACTGGATACCCGCCTCCTTGCACGCCTGTGCGTACGGCGGCGTGCAGATCTGAGCCGGCGTGTAGAAGCCGTCGGCCACCACGGTCGACTTCACGTTGTCCTTCATGACCGGTACCGGCGGCAGGAGGACGGCCGTGACGTCCTTGGTGCCGTTGTTCTTCGTCGTGGTCTGCTGGCCGGTGAACTGCTGACCGGTCGCCGCCGCGACCGCCATCGCCGCCGCGATCTCGGCCTCCGGCTTGATGGCCTTGTACACGGTCATGTACTGCTCGCCGGCGAGGATCCGCTGGATCGCCGCCAGCTCGGCGTCCTGCCCGGTCGTGGGCGGGATCGTGGTGAACCCGGCGCCCTTCATCGCGGCGATAGCACCGCCGGCGGTACCGTCGTTGGCCGCGTAGACGCCGATGATCTTGTCGCGACCGAGCGCGGTGACGGCTTGCTCCATCTCCTGCTGGGCCTTGTCGGGCGACCAGTCCGGCGTGTCGTACTCCTGCCCGATGTTGACCTTGCCGTCGAGCACGGAGTGGGCGCCGGCCTTGAAGTCGGCCGCGTTCGGGTCGGTCGGCGACCCGTTGATCATGACGATGCTGCCGCGCTTCGGGTCGCCACCCCTGGTCAGCGCGTCCAGCAGCGCCTGGCCCTGCACGACACCGACCTGCTTGTTGTCGAACGAGACGTAGTAGCTGACCGGGCCTTCGGCGAGCCGGTCGTACGCCACGACCGGTACGTTCTGCGCCTGGGCGTTGGTCACGATGCCGCCGGCCGCCTTGGCGTCAACGGCGTCCAGGATCAGTACCTTGACGCCCTGCGTCAGCATCGACTCCGCCTGGGACTGCTGCTTGGCGGGGTCCTGGTCGGCGTTCTGGTAGAGCACCTGGCACTTCGGGCAGAGCTCTTTCAGTTTTGCCTCTATGTATGGCCGGTCGAAGGACTCGTACCGGGTCGTCTTCGATTCCGGAAGCAGAAGGCCAATCTTGAAGCCGTT